>NZ_CAJPGH010000028.1:0-112459 GCF_905339605.1 Burkholderia sp. BCC1972
ATGAAGGTGTCAAGCGGTTGCCAATGCAACGTTGGCGGCGCCGTCACCTGTCCGCGTAGCCGCTCTGGCGCGCCCTGTATCGACTTCCCGCTCTGCATCTGCGGCCCGGTTTCTCCGGCGCCGGCCGTGCTTTCTGCACCGCCTAATTCCCTTTCAATCAGCCTGTAAGCCTTACCCGGCATGCATCTGCATGCACGGCGGATCGTCTCGTTAAACGGGGCCAAATACCAATGAAAAAGACCAATCACGCGGCGGTGTCGATAGCGTGGCGCGCTGGGGAAATGCTTTGTGCTGCTGAATTTCCGTCGATGTGGCCGTTCGCGTACCGCGCGGCAGTCACGCAATCTGACGCCCTGCTGCGTCGCCTTGTTCGGGGGTACTAACCATGAATCTGCAACAGCTATTCAACCTCATCGCGAACGCCTACGACAGGGGGCATCGTGACGCGATGCTGCAAACCGGAAACGCGGGGTGGATCGTCACGGACGCTACAGAGGCAATGCGTGAAGAGGCTATCGCTGCCGTGCTGGTCGGCGTCGCGAAAGGCGAGTTCGAGAAATGAGCGCGGGCGAGTGGCTGGCGGTGTGGTCGGTGGCCGTGGCCGGCGCGTGGTGCGTCGACCGGGGCTTTTCGTGGCTGCAGCGGAGGGCGTGGCGATGATCGAAGACGGGGACATTGGCTATGAAGGCGAGTATCACGCGTCGTTCGTGCGCGCGCGCCTGCCGCGCGTCGGCGGTCGGGCGACTGAAGCAGGATCGAGCGCCGCGCGCACGCTCGTCGCGTTCGTGCGCGAGCGCTTTGCGGAGCGGTCCGCGCAGCGCGGCGGATTCAGTGTGGCGCCGGCTGAGTATCAGCTGGCCGTGGCGTCGGTGATGGGGGTGCGGTGATGGCTGGAGGTCTTGACACGCCCGAGCTGGGCGATTCCATGCTGTTGAAGCCGCCGGTGCACCGAAAACCGGAATTCGTGCACGTATTCGATTGGTGGCACCTGTACATCGATTGCGGCATCGGCACGGCGATCGTGCGCGGTCGAACGATGGGCGCCGCGTGGCGTGAAGCCCAGCGCATGGGCTATACGAATCCGTATCTCCGGAATCGGGTGAGGGTGCGCTGATGTGGGTCTATGCCGTCGACGCCAAGCAATCGGTAGAAGCACTGCCGGCTGCGCACGGGCTGAAAAAGCGCGTGCCGCTGCGCTGGTATGGGCGCGCCGTTCGCGAGGCGCTCGCGGCAGGGCGTCGCTCGGCGCATGCGCGCCAGGCGTCGCACATGTTCGACGTCGGCGCGGCCGGCGATGCGCTCGACGCGTTCGCGCGCGACCACGCGCCGAGCGACGCGGCGATCCGGCCGGACGCTGGCGATTGGGAAATCGTAGAGAAGGCGCGGCGCATCGCGGCCGATGTGCAGCTGGCAACGCACGGGCTCGAGATTGGCGACGCGCTGATCGTCGCGCGCTCGCGTTGCGACCTGTACGGCGTCGCGATGCCGGATATCGATGATGGCGACGGCCAGGTCGCGCGCGTGCGCTGCGAGTTGTGGTGGCGCCGCCGGCTGCGCACGCAGCACGGGCGCGGCGCGGAGGCATCGAGCGTGCGGCTCGGCCTGGTGCACTACGGCGGCGACCCGTACGCGAGCCGCGAGGCGGTGACGCGCCGCATGGGGCAGAACGCCAGGAACCGGCTGATGCTGGAGTCAGTCGTCGTGGAAAACGATGAGGGCTACCGCGCGACGCTCGCGGAGCTGGCGGACAAGGGCACGGCGAACAAGGCGATTCGACGCGGCGAATTGATGACGCGCCTGCGCGGCTGCGAGGAGCTGGCGGTCGATGCGGGTTTCGATGCGGTGATGTTCACGCTGACGTGCCCGTCGCGGTTTCACGCGGTGCGGCAGCTGGGGAAACAGGTCAAATGCATCCCGAACAAGCGCTACGACCCGACGCTCACCCCGCGCGACGGGCAGGCGTACTTGCGCCGCGTGTGGGCGCGCATCCGCGCGGAACTCGCGCGCCTGGGCGTGCGGTATTTCGGCATGCGCGTCGCGGAACCTCATCACGACGCCACGCCCCACTGGCACGGGCTCGCGTTCTCCAGCGATATCGCAACGTTCGAACGCGTGATGCGAAAGCACGGGCTCAAGGATTCGGGCGACGAGCGCGGCGCGCAGGAACGGCGCGTGAAGTTCGAGCGGATCGACCGCGCGCGCGGATCGGCGGTCGGCTACATCGCGAAGTACATCGCGAAAAACGTGGACGGCGCACACGTGGGCGACCACAAGACCAACGAGGGTTTCATCGTCGCGCCCGACCTGCTGGGCGATCTGGAAATCACGCCGTCGCAGCGCGTCGAGACGTGGGCGGCGACGTGGGGAATCCGGCAGTTCCAGCAGTTCGGCGGGGCGCCGGTCGGCGTATGGCGCGAGCTGCGACGCGTGAAACAGGAGGATTTGCCGCGTGAGGATGAGTCGATGGCTGTGCGTGACGCATGGGCGGCAGCGCAAAAAACTGAGGAGCGGCCGGCGGACTGGGCGGCCTACTGCAGGGCGATGGGTGGCGTTGCGGGTGAGGCGCGCGCCGTCTGCGTGAAGCGCGTGCCGACGATCCGCGAAGGGCGTTACGGCGCCGTGCGCGTGATGGTGCCGCATGGCGTCGCCGCGCGCGGCATCGCGACGATCGATGAGGGCGGCATCGTCGGTTTACTCAGTCGCGAGACGGAGATTTTCGTTCCGTCGACGCGGTACGAATGGCGGGTGGTTTCGCGCAGCGGCGCAGCCGCGAGCACTCGGACTTGTGTCAATAACTGTACGGGAGAGGGTGATGTTGGAAGAGGATCGGGTGTATCGGGAGCTGATCGGAATGCAGGACGTACCGGACGAATCGAGCGTCCGGGAGGCGAAGGCGGCGGCGGCAGAGGTTCGCCGCATGCATGACGCGCTGTCGCCGTTCGAGCGCGGTCTGGCCCACAAGCAAATCGCAGTGATCGAGCGTCTGGTGAAGGCGGTCGAGGCGCTGTAATTCGCCGCAATTCGCGGCATTTTATGAGGAGTGAACCATGTTGGAACGTATCAAGGCACTGACCGAAAAAATCCGCTCGAATATCGAGCACCGTCACGACCTGGCGGACACGCTCGACCAGCTCGGCAACAAGGTGACCGCGCTGGAGGAGCAGGTCGAGGCGCTGGTGACGGCGCTCGAAGCGAAGTTCGCGCCGGCCGAAGGCGCCGCGCCGCAGCAGGTCGAAACGAACGCCACGCAGCAGACGGCGTAAGGGAGGGGGCCATGCCGTATCTGGGGAAAACGGAGTGCCACGTCTGCGACCGGGAGGTCGACGTGTCGGAGAACGTGTCCGGCATGGCCTACTACCGGTGCGCCGCGTGCGGCACCAAATTGCAAATGACGAACCCGCGCGGCGATCGCCTGATCCGCCAGCATGTCCGCGTGTTCGTTGACCCCGACGAAGCCCCGCCGGCCACGCCGGCAGCGGCCGAAGTTCCCGCGAATCCCGGCAATTCGCCGGAGCCCGCTAACCCGCCGCGTGCGAAGGCCCGCGCCGGATTCTGGAGTGTTTGACCATGGCAAAAATCACTGATCCGCAACCGGTCGTCGTGCCGGACGTGCGCGCCGACGCTACTGCAGACCAGCAGCCGGCCGCGCTCGATCCGCTCGATGCGATCGCGCGCGAGGAACTCGATGCGGATGCGGCGCTTGCCGCGAAGGTCGAGCAGGCCGAAGCAGAAGCGGCAGAGGCGGAAATGGATGCCCTGGTCGCCGGCTACCGTGAGGCGATGCGCGCCGCGCAAGATATCGTCGTATCGGCCGTGCCGGGCCTGAAACCGGTGTGGACGGATGAACGGATGGACAACATCGGCGCGGCACTCGCGCGCTGCGATGCGAAGTACGGGTGGGGCGGCGCCGGAAAGCTGCTGTCGTCGCCGCTGGTCGCGCTCGGCATCGCTTCGTTCCCGGTCGCGGTCGGTACCGCGCAATACGCGAAGGCCCAGAAGATCGCCGCGCAGCGCGCCGCGCTCGTCGCGCGAGCCGCCGCCGCACAAGCCGACGTCGCGCCGGGCGTGGTCGGGCCGGCCACGCGCGCGCCGGCACCGGCCGCGACGGTCGCGCCGACCACGCGCACGCCGAACATGGCGGATGCGATCGACGCGGCGCTCACCCAGGCGACCTACGCGCAATGACGGCCGGCATCCACAACAGCGCGGATATCATCGGCGTGGTGGGTGCCTCCAGCATGGGGAAGGGCATCTTCGTCAAGGATTACCTGCGCCGGCAGTCAAAGCGCCGACCGATGGCGATCTGGTCGCCGCTGGAGGAGACGGACGATTACGCGGCCGTGATCGGCGGCCGGAAGGTCGATTCCATCGCCGCGCTGGTCGCCGCGATCAAGGCGGGAGAAACGCGACTTGTGTTCATCCCATCGGAAAAGCCGAAAGAGCTGAAAGAGCAATTCGACCGGTTCTGTCGCGTCGTGTGGCAGCTCGCCGGCTGGTTGGTTGTGGTCGAGGAACTGTCGAACGTGACGATGGCGAGTTGGGCGCCGCCGGCATGGAAAAAGCTGTCGACAGCCGGCCGACACAAGGGGCTGACGATCATCGGCACCAGCCAGCGGCCGGCGCACGTCGACAAGGATTTTTTCGGCAACTGCACCGAGTTGAGGTGCTACCGCGTCGGCTACAAAAACGATGCGGTCGCGATGGCTGATGTGATGCTGATCGAGAATCCGCGCGAGCTGCTCAAGCTGCCACAGTTCCACTACATACATCGTCAGAAGATGGCCGGCACGAACACGCCCGGCGCCGTCTCGCCCCCGAAAAAGTAAAAAAACACACGCGGGGCTGGTCTGCGAATCGCCGTGAATCGCGGCAATTCGCAGACTTCGACCATACCCCCTTTTTCCGGAGATTCTCGGGGCTCACCAACACCCATTGGTCAACCCCGTGTCCGGAAACCCGTCTTACCTGCCTACGTGGCCGCGCCTGTCGCAAGAAGTGATCGCAACGACGGTCGGCGTGCTCGTCGCCGCCTGGATCATTTCCAAGGTGCCGGCCGCGAAAAAGCTGGTCGACGGTAATTCGATCTGGAGCACGGAACAAACCCTTTTTCCCACTCCGTGAGGATCGAATGAACAAGGCTCACCTGCATGCAGCACTCGCGACGCTCGCGACCTTCGCGGTCGTGGCGTTCATCCAGAAAAACGTGATGGCCGTCCCGGTCGTCGGCCCGTACCTGCCCGGCGGCGCCGCGCAGTAACGCGCGCACGACGGTCGCCGCCTTTGCGCGGCGTGTTTCCATTTCTGAAAGCGAGAGAACAATGCGCAAGGAACGGCTGGTAAATTTCCAGAACATCGCGGCGGGTCAAGTCGCGATCCTGACGTGCCCGATCGGCCCGACGTACGAAAAATTCAAGATCAACCTGCTGGGCGGCCTGCTGGTCGCGCACATCACGTCGATCGTCGGCAAGATCAACGACAAGCCCTTCTACACGACCACGGGCGCCGACCTGCTGGCCGAAAACCTGTATGAAGGCCGCTCGAACCCGAACACGCTGATCGTGCTCGACTTCCTGCGCAGCAACGCGAAGTCGTCGGCCGCGAAATCGGGCGCCACGGCGCAGACCAGCGAGGTCATGCTGACCGCGCTGTCGTCGGCGCTGATGCAAAAGCTGACGTGGGAAATCACGATCGCGCCGACCGCGCCGTCGACGCTGAACATGCAGGCGTTCGCCCAGCTGAACGATCCGAGCAAGAACCCGATGGCGCTCAAGAACCTCTACAGCGCGGTCGCGTTCCCGTACGCCCAGGACAACGATATCCCGCTGGCGGTCGGCCGCGCGGGCTCGATCATCAAAAAGCTGTTCATCCACCAGTCGAACTACGGCCCCGCGTGGGCGCAGAGCACGGCCTACGCGGTCGGCGCGCTGGTGACGGCGGGCGGCAACCTGTACCTGTGCACGACGGCCGGCACGTCGGCATCGTCCGGCGCCGGCCCGACCGGCACCGGTGGGGCGATCACGGACGGCACCGTCACGTGGGCGTACCAGCAAGTAGCGGGCACGATCACCAACATGCAGGTGCGCAACGCGGGCGTGATCATCTGGGAAGGTGCGCCGAGCGACGCGCAAGGCGACCAGACCGACTACGGCAAGGTGTCGCAACCGGGCCTGACGGTGATCGACTTCGACCTGCAGGGCATGCGCGAGAAGTGGCTGAATACGGCGCTCACGAACAACGTGTTCCTGCGCCTGACGACTGCCGGCGGCCCGTACAACCTGCGTCTGTATCAGTCGATCGTTGACCCGATCCAGCGCGCGTAAGGCGGCGGCCGTCCACCCACTACAGGAGGGCGTATGTCGCTTTTCGATTTCACGATGCCGGACGGGTCGGCCGGCGCCGATCCGTCGACCCTGAGCGATTACAGCTCGGGCGGCACCGACAGCACGACGTTTTCGACGCTCTACGGGGTGTCGGACGGCTCGGCGGGCGCCGGCTACAACTGGGCGACCGGCACCGACGCCTTGCCGCAGTCCGCGTCGTCGCAGACGCTCGGGCAGCTGCAAAGCGGCGGCAGCACGATAGACTGGAACACGATTCTGCAAGGCGGCCTGACGGCGCTGGTCGCGGCTGACTCGATCTCGCACGGGCTGACCGCGAGCGGGCAGGCGTTGCCGACGTATAAGGCGCCGAACGGCTACGTGTACCCGGTCGGCCAGGGGCCGGCGACGCGTTACCAGTCGGGCGGCGGTTTCATGATGCTGCTGCTGGTCGGCGTGGTGCTGTTCGCGCTCGCGGAGGAAAAGTAATGGTCGCGCCGCTTCCCGGACTCGCCATTCCGCCGCTCACGTTCGCGGGCGGCTCTGCCGGCCCGTCGAACGCGTCGGACTACAACCCGGTGTCGTTCTCGGACGGCTCGTTCATCGTGTCCGCTTCGCCCCAGCTCGGCACCAGCATCGCGGGCGCGGTGGCGGGCGCGACGAATTCGTTTTCGATGGGCTCGTTCCAACAGCTGATGCCGTATCTGCTGCTCGCGGGGGTCGCGTGGATCGTCATCAAGCATCGCCGGCCGTAACGGTGCGCGAGGTGGGCGCCGATGTTGCGCGCCCGCTGCTCGCCCGCGTCGACGCGTTCGATACGACGGGCGGCGTCGACACGGTCGCGAGCATGACGGCGATCGGCCGGTGTTTTGTGATCGCACACGACGGCCGCGACGTGGGCGCGTATGTGCTGCAACGGCAGGGCAACGAGTGTTTCGTGCTGGCCGCGCAAGGCGGCGCCGAGTTCGACATGACCGCGTTTCTGTCGGTCGTGGTCGAGGCGCATGCGCGCGGGCTCGCCAGCATCGCATTTCAGACGCGCCGGCCGGGGCTGATCCGCAAGGCGAAACGTTACGGCTATTACATCGCGGGGCGCGCGCCGGCTGGCGTCGTCATGCGGAAGGATTTGCAATGATTCGCAACCCACAACAGATCAAGCTGATGGCGCTGGGCTTGCCGTGCGTGCCGGCCAACGGCGGCGGCTCGTCCGATTCGTCGTCAGCAACGACGACGACCAACGCCGACCAGCGCAACAACGTCGGGTCGGGCGTCGGCGCGACCGCGTCGAGCGGCGGCACGGTGACGCTGAACGTCAACCAGCTCGACGGCGGGGCGATCGCCGCGTCGTTCGGGCTGGGCGAGCACGCGCTGCAGGGACTGGAAACGTTCGGCACGGCCAGCATGTCGGCGGTGTCGCACACGTCCGACATGGCGATCAACGGCATCCTGACCGATGCGGACAAGACGCGCCAGGCGTACGCGGACGCGGCCAGCGCGGCCATCAGCGCCGCGCAGCAGGCATCGGGCCAGGTCGCGAGCGCGTACGGCGCGGCGAACGGCGCGATCTCGACCGCGTACCAGGACACGCAGACGTCGAACGTGCGCACGCTGATGATCGGCGCGCTGATCGTCGCGGCGCTCGCGGTATCGATGCCCCTGATCGTCAAGGAGGTCTGATGCAGACCATCAAGCAGCTGATTACCGCACTGACCGGATACAGCGCGGGCATCGGTGGCCGCACGCTCTACGTGCAGGCGTGCGATACCGGATCAACGCTGACGATCACGCTGACCGATAGCCTCGGCACGCGTGACACGGTGATCGGCGTTGGCGCGGGCGTGAAGCTCACGCCGGCAGCTGGCTTCACGAAGGTGGAAATCTCGACCACGGCCGACGCGAACGTGCAATTCGTGGTGACGAACGGCGATATCGATCTGCAGCTGACGCAGATCGGCACGAACGTCACGAACACGAACGCGAACCCGGTGCCGGTCACGCTGGTGAGCGAGCCCGGTGCGCCGGTGCAAGTGTCGGCGCCGGTCGGGCAAGAGGTGAACGTCAAGGTGCAGGGCACGGTGAACGTGTCGGGCGCAACGCTCACGGCAACCAACGTCGGCGTGAACAACACGACCGCGAACCCGGTGCCGGTGCAACTGCACCTGTCGGATATCACGGTGCCGGTGCAGGTGCAGCCGCCCGCGAGCACGCCGACCGATGCCAGCGCCGTTACGGTTGGCACGTCGGGCGCGTCGCTGATCGCGGCGAACGCGGCGCGCAAGGGGCTGCGCATCCGCAACGCGGGCGCGGGACAGCTCGCGATCACGGCGGCGGCCGGCACGACGTTCGCGAATGCGGCATTGGTGATCCAGCCGGGCGATACGTATATCGAGCGCGACGCGCCGCAAGCGGCGTGGTACGCGGTGAGCGACACGGGCACGACGGCAAACATTCAAACGGTGGCGTGATGAAACGAACGATCCGAATCGCGGGCGCTGGGCTCGCACTGGTCGCGGCGGTAGCCGCCTACGCGCAATCCAGTTCCGACCTTCTGTCGGGGCTCGCGGGCCGACTGGCGAAGGCCGTCAACACCCAAGCCGTGTCGATCCAGACGAGCGCGGGCACGAACGGGATCACGCTGACCAACAACGGAAACAACCAGATCGCATTGCCGGCCGAGAAGTCGATGCAACTGAACGGCTATGGCTCGATCCAGTTCGGCGGCAACTACCAGGGCCGCTTGCTCGCGAACGACGGCGCGCCGAACGATATCGTGATGAATGGGCCGGCGAACCTGCCGGGATGGGATACAGACTTCGTGCTGTACCCGTCGCCGCAGGCCGGCGCGTTTCTGGTGGTCAACCGCGTGGGCGGCGCCAATCAGGAGCAATTCATTTTCGGTGCGCCGTACGCGGGCTCGAACACGAAATACCTGTTCTCGCAGGTGATCGCAGGCACGGGCCAATACCGGCCGGTGCAGTTCAACGGCGGACAGGACCGACGCATTCACGCTGACGACTGCCGGTAACGTGCAGTTCGACAATCACGTATCGGCAGCATCGCCTGCGCTGCAAAGCGGCACGCTGTCGAGCTGCGGCTCAGGCGGCTCGGCCGCGTTCGCGAACGACGTGCGCGGCACGTTCCAGGTGGGGACGGGCGGCGTCACGTCGTGCACGTATACGTTCAAGCAGGCTTACGCGTCGACGCCTTCGTGCACGGTCAGCGGGCTCGGGACGGGAACGGCGGTGATTGCGCTGGCGGCGCTCACAACGTCGAGTTTCACGATCACGTCGTCGGCCGATATCAGCGGCCACTACGTGACGTTTAACTGCATGCAGTGATGAGCGCGGCGCCTTTTCTTTTGCTGGTGGCTGGCGCGGCGGGCCTGCTGTACGTGACCAGCAGTCAGGCGGAACAGGATGTCGCAAGCTTTACGGCGAGCGACGTGATTGACGGAACGGCGGGGGATTTACTCGATATGACGACCAGCTACGGGCCGACCGGCGACCCGAACCAAAACCGGCAAGCGTTCCTTGACATGATCGCCTACAGCGAGATTGGCGCGGCGCTGCTCGCGGAAACCGATAACGGCTACAACGTGTTGGTTGGCGCGACGCCCGCGAACCCGCTCACGTTCTCGGACTACTCGCGCCATCCGCGCATCCTCAATTCGGCGCTCAACTCGACGGCGGCCGGGCGTTACCAGATCAACTGGCCAACGTTCCAGACCGTCTCCCGGCAAACGGGCCTGACGGATTTTTCGCCGTCGACGCAAGACGCGATGGCGCTGCAACTCGCCGCGAACAAAGGCGCGCTCGCAAGCATCGATGCCGGCAACATTCAGGCGGCAATCACGAAGTGCGCGCCGGTCTGGGCGTCGCTGGCGGGCGCTGGATACGGTCAGCACGAAAACAGCATGTCGCAACTGATCGCGTGGTATCAGGGCGCGGGGGGCGCGGTCGCATGAAGCTGAACAATCTCGCGATGGGGCTCGGCGTCGCCGTGCTGGGCTTCGCAGTCGTGCAGTATTTCAAGGGACAGCAGGCGCGCAATACGGGCCTGTCGACGCTGACCAACCCGAACGCGGGCGCGACGTGGCAATCGCTGACGTTTCCGCTCGGCACGGCGACCGGCGGCGTCAACATGACGGGCGGCGTCGACAACGTCTACAGCTCAACCTCCTGGAACCCGGATGCGCTCGGCGCGGCGATCGGCCAGGATGCGGCGGCGGCAATGAATGCGACCGGGCAGGGCACGTTGAACAGCTGGGGCTTCACACTGCCATGAGCGTGAAATCGGATGCGCTCGAATTCGGGGTAACGGCGCTCGCGGCGGGCGCCGTGCTCTGGTACGCGAGCCGGAAGCTTGGAAAAGGCGTCGATCAGGTCAAGCAATGGGTTAGCGACGCGGGTTCAGCGGTCGCCAACGGTGCGAGCGCGACGTGGGATACCGCCACGGCGCCGATCCTGCCGACCGACACGGGCGTGTCGGCCGTAGACGGCGCGGCGGCGATCGGAAACGGTGTTGTCGCGGCACCGAGCGGCGTTGTCGACTCGTTGTCGATGGGGCTGATCGGCGGCTCGGGCGGCACGTCCGGTAACGGCGGGCTCGGGGGCTGGCTCTGGGGGATCGTCAACGGTTCGGCGTTCGCGCCGAGCGGTGCAGGCAGCACGCCAGGTGCACAACCGGACTCAGGTGCCGGATTCGACCTCGGCAATTCGCAAGGGTGGTGAAAGATGGGAATACTTGACGCAATCCTCGGGCCGGGTGGCGGCGTCGTCAGCCTGGTGGATGACATCATCAAGCGCGCATGGCCGGACCCGGCGCAGCAGGCGCAAGCTCGGTTACAACTGCTCGACATGCAGCAGCGCGGCGAGCTCGCGGAGCTCGATGCCGATCTGAAAACGCGGCTCGCAGAGATCCAGGTGGACGACGATGAGGTGAAGTCGGAAAGCCTGTTCAAGTCGGGATGGCGGCCGTTCGTCGGATGGACGTGCGGCGCGGGCGTGGCCTACATGATGGTCGCGCGACCGTTCATCACGTGGGCGTGCGACGCGTTCCTGCACGTGGCACCGCCGCCGGCCATCGATATCCTGGTGCTGCAATCGATCCTGTTTGGCATGCTCGGGCTCGCGACCGCGCGCACCGTGGAAAAAGTGAAGGGCGCGAACTGATGACGACCGCCGCGCTCAAGATCGACCGCACGATTCCGCTCTGGGGCGTGGTGGGTGCACTCGCAACCATCGCAGCGACCGGCGCGGGTGTGGTGTGGAACCTGTCGGGCATCGCGCACGACGTGACGGAGGTCAAGCAAACCCTGCTCGGGTTGCAGACCCATGAGGAAACCCGCGACGCGCGCGTGACGGCGCTGGAGGTGCGTGTCGTGAAGCTCGAAACCAGTGCCGCTTACCGGAGAGACGAATGAGCAAGCATCACAAGCGGACGCCCCCGCGTGACAGCAAAGGCCGCTTCCGCCGCCGGAAGTAAAAAAAGCCCCGGAAAACCGGGGCTTTTTCATCAGCACGCGTCTTTCGAGCAGTCCGGCAAGACAAACGTGAGGGTGGCGCCGTCCGTCGTGGTCAGCGTAATCGTGCCGCTCACGGGATAGGTGGCGCGCGCGTGCTTACCGTTGATGGTGGCGCGCGGGCCGCCGTATAGGATCACGTTCGCCTCGGGACGCGACGGGCAACGCAGGTCGATCGCCATCGGGCCCGATACACCGATCGGCCCAAAACTACCGGGGCATTCGCCTTGAAACTGCGTGATGCCGTGGGAATCGACCCAGCGGGCGACGGTCGTATAGTCCGATGCGGTGCTCGAGTGCGCGGCGAGCGAAGCGGCGGCCAGGGCGACGGCGGCAAGCGTTTTTAACATGTGGGCTCCGGGGTTAGCGCACGGCGCGGCGCGGCCGGGACGGCGGGCGGGTCGGGTCGTGCGCGATATCGTTGGCGGCGCAGGACATGGCCTGCATGCGCCGGGCCTGATCATGCACGATCTTTTCGAGTTGCGAAATCCGGTCGCGCTGATGCTCAAGCTGCTGATCCTTCCAGTGCCAGGCGAGCATCTCGCGCGGCGTGTAGCGCACGCCGGCCGGCGACACCAGAAAATTCCCGTCGAAGCGGAAGCCGTCCCACTCGCGGCCCATGCCGGGCAGTTTCGATTCTGACCAGACGCGCAGCAGCGCGAGCGCCGCGTTGGGCACGCGGACCTTGCCGGTGCGCCAGCGCATCAGCGTCGTGCGGTGCACGCCGAGGATCGCGAGCGCGGCCGGCAGTGAGACGGCGGTCACGGCTTTGTCGATGAGCTCGGCCAGTTCGTTGGGGGCGGGTTCGGGGTGATAGCGGGCCATGGCGATCAACCCCGGAACGTAAGAAAAGCGCTGGAGGAACATGAGGCGGCAACGTGGTGGACGGGCCGTGAATCATGCCTACGGAGAGTTTCTTTAACCTTTCGTAACAATTCAGACAATTGTGAAACAACATTAGGGAAAACCCCTACGGAATTGTAGGTCGTTGAAAAGTAAGGCATTTCTCCCTCCGCATAGCGTGTTTCAATTGGTAACAGTTCGTGATAGTTGGCAACATGTTCCGAACCGTGCAGGATGCACACAAATTGCGAAACAGCCGGGGTCGGACCATGAGCAAAAAGGCGATAATTATGATTATGTCAAATACGATATTTCCGTCCGAATCCGCACCATCCCGCCATTGATCCGACCGAAAAAACCCGCTGCCACCGTCAATCGACCTCCAGATCCCCGACCGTTTCCGCCCGCCGCGCGTCGCGCCGCGTCCCGGCAGCCTGCCGACCGCGCCGGCCTGCAGACACCACCAGACGAAACGCAACCGGCGCAAACACGAGCCCGAACAGCGTCGCCGCCAACACGCCTCCAAACGCACCCGTGCCGATCGACCGCCGGCTTTCGGCGCCCGCGCCCGTCGCCAGCACGAGCGGCACGACGCCCAGCAGGAACGCCATCGACGTCATCACGATCGGCCTGAATCGCGCGGCGGCCGCGTCGATCACCGCCTGCCGCAGCGACATGCCGTGCGCGGCCAGATCGCGTGCGTACTGCACGATCAGGATCGCGTTCTTCGCCGCCAGCCCGACCACCGTGATCATGCCGACCTTGAAATACACGTCGTTCGGCATGCCGCGCGCGAGCGCCGCCGCGATCGCGCCGATCATGCCGAGCGGCACGATCGTCAGCACCGACAGCGGAATCGTCCAGCTTTCGTACAGCGCGGCAAGCGCCATGAACACCGCGAGCACCGACAGCCCGACGAGCAGCGGCGTTTGTCGCGCAGCGACCTGCTCCTCGCGCGCCGCATCGACCCAGTCGAAGCCGATCCCGGCCGGCAGCGCGCCGGCGAGCCGCTCCATCTCCGCCATCGCCGCACCCGAACTCGTGCCGGTCGCCGCCCGGCCGCTGATGTCGAGCGACGGATAGCCGTTGTAACGGTTCAGCATCACCGGGCCGATCGTCCAGTGCGGCGCGGCGATGGCCGACAGCGGCACCATGTCGCCGGTGCGGTTCGGCACGGTCAGCGCCATCAGTTGCGTGTCGGTCGTGCGGGCGCCCGGCTCGGCCTCGATGATCACGCGCCGCATCCGGCCCGATGCCGGAAAATCGTTGATGTAGTTCGAACCGAACGTGCCGCCCAGGAGCCCCGCGATCCGCTCGAACGGCACGCCGAGCGCATACGCCTTCGCGCGATCGACGTCGAGCTCGATACGCGGCGCGTCCGGCAGGTCTTCGAAATGCACGGCGGCCAGCAGCGGATCGGCCTTCGCGCGCTCGGACAGCTGCTCGCGGGCCGCCTTCAATGCATCGAGCCCGACACCGCCGCGATCCTCGAGCCGGAACGTGAACCCGTCGGAATGCCCGATGCCGCGCACCGACGGCGGCAGCGACGCCTCGACGTCGCCGTCGAGAATCTCGCCGAAACGCCGGTTGAGCCGGTCGCGCAACGTCATCGCGTCGACGTCGCGCTGCGCCCAGTCCTTCAACTCCACGAACGCCATCCCGACGTTCTGCCCGCTGCCCGCGAAACTCCAGCCGATCACGCTCGTCACGTTCGCGATCGCCGGCTCCGCGCGCAGGATCGCCTCGACCCGCTCGACGGCCACGAGCGTGCGCGCCTGCGTCGCGCCGGCCGGCAACTGGATCATCACCTGCAGCTGCCCCTGGTCCTCGGTCGGCAGGAAACCGCCCGGCATCATCCAGTACAGCAGCGCACAGCCGAGCACGAGCGCCGCGTAGACCGCGACGACGATACCGGTGCGGCGCACCGCGAACACGGCGACGCGGCGATAACCGGCCTCGACGCGCGTGAAGCCTGCACCGAACCGGTCGGCCAGGCGCGCACCGAGGCCGCGTCGTCGCGCCTGGCCGGCTCCGCGATCGTGCGGCGCGACCGGCTTGAGCAGGTTCGCGCACAGCGCGGGCGTGAGCGACAGCGCCATGAACGACGACACCAGCATCGACGCGATCATCGCCACCGCGAACTGGCGGTAGATGCCGCCGACGGTGCCCGGAAAGAACGCCATCGGCACGAATACGGCGGTCAGCACGGCCGTCACGCCGACGATCGCCCCGCCGATCCGCTTCATGGCCCGACGCGTGGCGTCGCGCGGCGACACGCCCTCCTCCATCACGCGGTGCACGCTCTCGACGACGACGATCGCGTCGTCGACGATGATGCCGATCGCCAGCACGAGACCGAACATCGTGAACACGTTGATCGACAGCCCGAACGCCCACATCGCGACGAACGCGCCCATCAGCGTGACCGGAATCACGACCGTCGGCACCAGCGTGTAGCGCAGGTCGCGCAGGAACAGCCACATCACGCAGAACACCAGCACGACCGCTTCGATCAGCGTCAGCACGACCTCGCGGATCGCGATCGTCACGAAATGCGCGCCGTCGAACGGGATCTCGATCGCGACGCCCGGCGGCAACGTCCGCGACAGCTCGGCGAGCCGCGCACGGATCGCGTTCGACGTTTCGAGCGCATTGCCGCGCGGGCCGAGCTGGATGCCGACCGTCGCGGCCGGGCGGCCGTTCAGCCGCGAATAGAACGAATAGTCGTCGCGGCCGATCTCGACGCGCGCGACGTCGGCGACGCGCACCGCCGAACCATCCGTCTTCGACTTCAACACGATCCGGCCGAACTCGTCCGGCGACGCGAGCTGCCCCTTGACGACGATCTGCGCGGTGAGCTGCTGGCCGCCCGGAAACGGCGCGTCGCCGATCGCGCCGGCCGTCACCGTCGCGTTCTGCGCGCCGATCGCCGCGATCACGTCGTCGGCGCCGAGGCCGTATTCGCGCAGCTTGTGCGGATCGAGCCAGACCCGCAACGCTTCGTCGGCATCCCACAGCTCGGCCGCGCCGACGCCCGGCGCGCGCTTCAGTTCACGCAGCACGTAGCGGTTCAGGTAGTCGCCGAGCTGCGCGGAATCGCGCAGGCCGTCGGTCGACGTCAGCGTGACGAGCATCAGGAACGTGTTCGCCGCCTTGAACACGCCGATCCCCTGCTGGACGACCTGCTGCGGCAAGCGCGACTCGACCTGCTTCAGCCGGTTGTTGACGTCGACGAGCGCGATGTCGGGATCGGTGCCCGGCGAAAACGTCACGTCGATCTCGAGGTTGCCGTGACCGTCGCTGCTCGTCTCGTAGTACAGGAGCCCGTCGGCGCCGTCGAGGCTTTCCTCGATGATGCTGCCGACGTCGCCGTCGACCGTCTCGGTCGACGCGCCCGGGTATGCGGCGGTGATCACGACGCGCGGCGGCGCCAGGCGCGGATACTGCGCGATCGGAAGCTGCGGAATCGCGAGCACGCCCGCGACGACGATCGCGAGCGCGACGATCCACGCAAAGACGGGACGATCGATGAAGAACGACGGCATCGACATGCGTCAGCGCACCGACGGCGTCGTGCCGAGCGGCTCGCGCTCGGCCTGGGCGCGCTGCGCCCGGTACACGTCAATCATCGGTTCTCTCTCGGGAGTCGCGCACCGGCGCCAGCATCGACGACGCAAGCAGCGCACGCGTATACGGATGGGACGGCGCATGCAGCACGTCGAGCGTATCGCCCTCCTCGACCACGCGCCCCGCCTTCATCACGACGACCCGGTGGGCCATCGCCCGCATGACCGCGAGATCGTGCGTGATGAACAGGTAGCTGAGTTTGTACTTCTTTTGCAGATTCGTCAGCAGATTCAGCACCTGCTTCTGGATCGACACGTCGAGCGCGCTCGTCGGCTCGTCCAGCACCAGCAGTTCCGGCTCCACCGCCAGCGCACGCGCGATCGCGATCCGCTGCCGCTGGCCGCCGGAAAATTCGTGCGGATACCGCAGCATCGACTCGGCCGGCAGGCCGACCTCCTGCAGCAGCGCGGCGATCCGCGCACGCCGTGCGTCGCCGGCCACCTGCGGCCGGTGCACGGCAAGCCCCTCGCCGACGATCTGCTCGACCGTCATCCGCGGCGACAGCGAGCCGAACGGGTCCTGGAACACGACCTGCATCCTGCCGTACAGCGTGCGCCTGCCCCCCGTCGTCCGCAGCGTGTCGAGCGGCAAGCCGTCGATCTCGATCGCGCCGGCCGCCGGCCGCTGCAGGCCGAGCACCGTCGCCGCGAGCGTCGACTTCCCCGACCCCGACTCGCCGACGATCCCGAGCGTTTCGCCACGCTTCAGCGTCAGCCGCACGTCATGCACGGCGCGGAACGTCGTCTTGCCGAGCACCGCACGCCAACCTTTCGCCGCGATGCGGTAGTCGACGGCGAGATCGCGCACGTCGAGGATCGTCTGCGCCCCGGCCGCGACGGGCTCGACGGCGCGCTGCGGCGCACTGTCGAGCAACCGGCGCGTGTACGCATGCTGCGGCGCGGCGAACAGTGCGTCGGTCGTGTTCGTCTCCACCAGCACGCCCTGCTCCATCACGGCCACGCGCTGCGCGAAGCGCCGCACGAGGTTCAGGTCGTGCGTGATCAGCAGCACGGCCATTCCGCGTGCGGCCGCTTCCTGCTCCTGCAGTTCGATCAGCAGATCGACGATCTGCTGGCGCACCGTCACGTCGAGCGCCGTCGTCGGTTCGTCCGCCAGCAACAGCCGCGGCCGGCATGCGAGCGCCATCGCGATCATCGCGCGCTGGCGCTGCCCGCCCGACAACTGATGCGGAAAACTGTCGATACGCCGCTCCGGCTCCGGAATCCCGGTGCGCCGCAGCAGCGCGATCCCGCGTTCGCGCGCGTCGCCCGGGCGCAGCCCTTCGTGCAGCCGCAGGCTCTCGGCGATTTGCTTGCCGATCGTATACAGCGGATTCAGCGCAGTCATCGGCTCCTGGAACACCATCGCGATGTCCGCGCCGCGAATCCCGCGCATCTGCCGTTCGGTCTTCGCGAGCAGGTCCTCGCCGTCGAACAGCATCCGTCCCGACAGCGTCGCCTGCTGCGCGAGCCGCAGGATCGACAGCGCCGTCACGCTCTTGCCCGACCCCGATTCGCCGACGAGCGCGACGCGCTCGCCGCGGCCGATCGACAGGCTCAGGTCCTGCACGGCCGGTTTCGCGCCGAAGCGTGCCGAAAACCCGTCGATCTGCAACAACGCGTTCGCCATCATCGCCCCCCGCCGAACGCCGAGCCGCGCGCGCGCGTGTCGAGCGCGTTGCGCAACGCGTCGCCCATGAAGGTCAGCAGCAGCAGCGTCACCACCAGCGCAGCGAACGCGGAGATCGAGATCCACCACGCATCGAGATTGTTCTTGCCCTCCTGAAGCAGTTCGCCGAGGCTCGGCGTCGGCGGCTGCACGCCGAGACCGAGGAAATCGAGGCTCGTCAGCGACAGGATCGCGGCGCTCATCCGGAACGGCAGGAACGTGATCACCGGCGTGAGGCTGTTCGGCAGCACGTGGCGCCACATGATCTGCGCGTTCGTCAGCCCCATCGTGCGGGCCGCTTTCACGTAATCGAGCGTGCGGTTGCGCAGGAATTCGGCGCGCACGTAGTCGGACAGCACGAGCCAGCCGAACATCGAGAGCAGGATGAACAGCAGCCACAGCGACGGCGTGAAGATCGACGCGAAGATGATCAGCAGGTACAGGTCCGGCAGCGCGCTCCAGATCTCGATCAGGCGCTGGCCGATCAGGTCGGTGCGCCCGCCGTAGAAGCCCTGCAGCGCACCCGTGAGCACGCCGACCAGCACGCCCGACACGGTCAGCGCGAACGCCATCAGCACCGACAGCCGGAACCCGTACAGCAGCCGCGCGAGCACGTCGCGCCCGAACTGATCGGTGCCGAGCCAGTTGCTCGCCGACGGCGGTGCCGGATACGGCCGCGACGCGAAGTAGTCGATCGTGTCGTAGCGATAGCGGTTCGGCGGATAGATCGCGAAATTGCCGTGCGATTCGAGCTTCGCCCGAATGTACGGATCGAGATAGTTCGTCTTCGCGGGAAAATCGCCGCCGAACTCGGTCTCCGGATAGTCCTTCAGGATCGGAAAATAATAGTGCCCGTCGTAGCGCACGAGCAGCGGCCGGTCGTTCGACAAACCATCGGCGCACAGACTGAGCGCGAACAGCACGACGAAGATCACGAGGCTCGCGAAGCCGAGCGGCTGCGCGCGAAAACGCTGCCACGTACGCCGCCACGGCGAAGGCGACGGCGCGCACGCGGGCTCAGTGGTCCAGACGGCTGAACTGGATACGGGGGTCGACGAGGACATAGCAGATATCCGCGATGAGCTTGGTCAGCAGACCGATCAGGGTGAACAGGAACAGCGAGCCGAGCACGACCGGATAGTCGCGACGGATCACCGCGTCGTACGACAGCTGCCCCATTCCGTCGAGCGAGAACAGCGTCTCGATCAGCAGGTTGCCGTTCAGGAACGCGCCGACGAATGCCGCCGGCAACCCGGTGAGCAGCGGGATCGCCGCGTTGCGCAGCACGTGCTTCCACAGCACGTCGCGCTCCGGCGCCCCCTTCGCCCGCGCGGTCAGCACGTACTGCCGGCCGATTTCCTCGAGGAAGGTGTTCTTCGTCAGGATCGTGACGATCGCGAAATTGCCGATCACCGCCGCCGTGACGGGCATCACGATGTGCCACAGATAGTCGAGCGTCTTGCCGAGCAACGTCAGGTCGTCGAAGTTGTCCGACGTGATCCCGCGCATCGGGAACACCTGCCAGAACGTGCCGCCGCCGAACAGCATCAGCAGCAGCACGCCGAGCACGAAACCCGGCACCGCATAGCCGGTCAGCACCAGCACGCTCGTCACGGTGTCGAACCGCGAGCCGTTGCGCACCGCCTTCGCGATGCCGAGCGGCACCGATACGAGATACGTGAGGATCACCGTCCACAGCCCGAGCGTGATCGAGACCGGCAGCTTCGAACGGATCACCGCCCACACGCTGCGGTGCGCAAAGTAGGACTGGCCGAGGTCGAACGTCGCATAGCTTTTCAGCATCAGCAGGTAGCGTTCGAGCGGCGGCTTGTCGAAGCCGAACTGCTTGCGGATCTGCGCGATCTGTTGCGGATCGACGCCCTGGCTGCCGTGATAGCCGCCCCCGCCTCCGCCCGCCTCGCCCCCGCGTGCGCTGCCGTGCCGCAACTGCGCAAGGACCTGCTCCACCGGGCCGCCCGGCACGAACTGCGTGACCGCGAACGTGATCGTCACGACCCCGACCAGCGTCGGGATCATCAGCAGCAGCCGCCTGAATATGTATGCCAGCATCGTCGTTCCCCGTCAGGCCGCCGGCGCCGGTTGTGTCGCCGGCTTCTTCACGAACCAGTAGTCGATGATCCAGTCCTCGTACTGATAGGAGTCCGGCACGACGGCCGGATGACCGATCGTTGCCTTGTACGCGATCCGCGCGTTCGGCAGGTAGTACTGCGGGATCAGCACGTACAGGTTGATCAGCACGCGGTCGAGCGCATGCGTGGCCGTCTCGAGATCGTCCAGCGTGTCGGCCGCGAGCGCCGCGCGGATCAGTGCGTCGACGGCCTTCGACTTCACGCCCGGATAGTTCTCGGAGCCCGGCTGCGACGCGGCCGCGCTGCCGAACCGGCGCGTCAGCTCCGCGCCCGGGATCGTCACGGGCAGGTAGATGTACGTCGTCATGTCGTACTCGAAATTGTCGAGCCGCTTCAGGTAGACGGCGCTGTCGATCTCATGCAGGTACGCGTGGATGCCGAGCGTCGCGAGCGCCTGCGTGTACGGCAGGATCAGGCGATCCATGCCCGGCTGGTCGTCGATGATCTCGATCGTCATCGGCGTGCCGTTCGCGTCGCGCAGCGCGCCGTCCCGGTAGCGCCAGCCGGCCTGCTCGAGCAGGTCGCGCGCTTCCTTCAGGTTCGCGCGCAGCGAGCCGGGCGGCAGCGTCGACGGCTGGCTGATCATCGGGCCGAACACGGCCGGCGGCAAGGTCGACCGGTACGGTTCCAGCAGCGCGAGCTCCTTCGCGCTCGGCATGCCGGACGCCGCGAACGGGCTCGCCTCCCAGAAGCTGCTGGTGCGGCGGTACTGCCCGTAGAACATCATCCGGCTCATCCAGTCGAAGTCGAACGCCAGCGCAAGTGCATGCCGCACACGCACGTCCTGGAACATCGGCTTGCGCAGGTTCATCAGGAAGCCCTGCATCTGCGCGGGGCCGTCGGGGAATTCGCCCTGCTTCAGCAGGCCGTTGCGAAAATTCTTGCCGACGTACTTGCGCGCCCACTGCGTCGCGCTGTATTCCATCCGCGCGTCCACGTCACCGGCCTTGAACGCCTCGAGCGCCGTGTACTGGTCGAGGTACAGCTTGAACGACACGTGGGCGAAGCGGAACATGCCGCGTCGCGACGGCAGGTTCGCGGCCCAGTAGTGCGGATTGCGCACGTAGCGGATCTGCTTGTCGTTCCTGCGCTGCTCGATCAGGTACGCACCGCTCGCGATCGGCGGCACGGCCGCGATCTGGTCGAACGGCGGCCGCGTGCCATCCGCGCGCTGCCCCCATTTCGGCGAGAACACCGGCAGGTCGCCCGCGATCAGCGCCGCGTCGCGCTCCGCGTGCTTGAACTCGAAGCGGATCGTGTGGCCGTCGACCACCACCGCACGCTTGATGATCGAGAACTGCGCGTTGTAGAGCGGCGACGCCTGCGGGCTCGTCAGCGTGTCGAACGAATACTTGACGTCTGCCGCGGTGATCGCGTCGCCGTTCGAGAAGCGTGCGGCCGGGTTGATATGGAACGTCGCCGACAGCCGGTCCGGCGCGAGTTCGACGTCGTCGGCGATCAGCGCGTATTCGGATGCGAGTTCGTCCCAGCTGCGCTGCATCAGCGTGTCGAACATCAGGTTCTTGATGTCGGGCGCAGGCGAGCCGCGCACGAGGAACGGATTCAGCGAATCGTAGCTTTGCGCTTCGTCGTAGTTTTCGAAATCGAGCGTGCCGTCGTCGGGCGCATTCACGTCCGCGTAGTCGAAATGCGTGAAATCCGGCGGATATTTCGGCTGGTCGTATTGCGAAATCGCCGGCACCGCGAGCGCGGCCCGCGGCATCGCACCGCCCGACACGAGCAGCGCCGCGCAGGCGAACAGCACAATCCGCGCGCGGTGCGGCACGTGTGCCCATCGCCATTTCAACAGTCTCATGGTCAGTCTGTCCGGAAGCGTGCGGGCGCGAAGCCTGCACGCGGTGGATGCCTGTGCCGGACGCCGCGTACTGGCCGCGTCCCGCCGGTAGTTCGTGTTGCAAACGATCGAAACACTGCGCCATCGCGTGCCGCGGTTGCGGGCATGCGTGGCGCCAGGCGAAAAAGGGCCGCTCCAATTAAAGGGGGGGGTTGTGGACGTGGAGCGGCCCGTCCAAGCCTGTCAATCCATCACGGCCTCCGTCAGAACTTGTACGTCGCGCCGACCTGCGCGAACCGGCCGATGTACGAGTACACCGACGTGTCGTACCCGCTCTGGCTCAGCGTGCCGTTCGCGAAGATCGGGTCGTACGGCGGCGTGCGGTTGAAGAGGTTGTCGATGCCGCCGTAGATCGTCCAGTTCTTGAAGCCCGTGTACGTCACCATCAGGTTGAACTGGCTGTACGAACCGACTTTCGGCGGCTCCGCCATCAGGTTCTGCGCGTACGGGCCCGTGAACTGCCACGTCAGCGCTGCATCGAACTTGCGATAGTTCCAGTCCAGCGTCGTGTTGCCGCGCCAGCGCGGGAAGCTGCCGCCGAACGGCTGCGTGATCGTGAAGTTGTTGCCCGCGCCGTTGACCGGCGCGGCGCCCGGGAAGCCGATCTTGTAGCTGTTGATGTATGCCCAGTCGCCCGACAGCGTAAGCATGCCCCAGCCCTTGAGCGGCAGCCCCTGGCGGAACGTACCTTCGAAGCCGTTCGTGTCGAGGTAACCGAGGTTCTGGTACGGAATCACCTTGTACAGCAACTGGCCGGTCGCCGGGTCTGTCACGACCTGCGATGGCTTGCCCTGGCCGATCACGTTGTCGATGCGGATCTTGTACCAGTCGAAGCCGATATCCGTGTAGCGGGCCGGTGAGACCTGGAAGCCGATGTTGAAGTTGCGCGTGCGTTCCGGTGCGAGGTTCGGGTTGCCGACCGTAATCGACGTGTAGTTCTGCCCGGTAGCCGGGTCGACCTGGATGCCGAGGGTCTGCGACTTGCTGTCCTCGACGAAGGTCGGCGCACGGAAGCCGCGGTTGTACGACGTATACAGCGTCAGCGCCTTGATCGGCTGGTAGCGCAGCGCGAAGCGCGGAGAGAATGCACCGCCCACGTCCGTGTAGTGGTCGTAGCGGCCTGCCTGACTGAACGTCAGGTTTTCCAGGATCGGCACGTTGATCTGGTAATAGACAGCCGCGACGTTGCGCGCGCCGTTCACTGTCTGCAGATCGGGCGAGATCACCGCGCCGCTCAGGTATTCCGAGCCCGGCGTCAACGTTTCGCTCTGGTGCGTGAACTGCGCGCCGAAGCCGATGCCAACGTCACCGGTCGGCAGGTGGAACAGGTTCGGCGTCGACAACGTCGCGTCGATCGTGTCGAGCTTCGAGATGCCGAGGTTGTTCGCTTCCTGGTACAGGCCGTTGAATGCGTTCGGCGTCGCGGCCGGGTTCGCGAAATTCAGCGTGCCGTTCTGGTAGATGTTGTTCAGCGCGTTCACGTTCAGCTGGTTCGTGAACACGTTCGACACCGTGCTCTGCGAATGGCTGACCGACGTCGCCCAGTCCCAGTCGCCGTACGGCAGCGTGAACGAACCCTTGATGCCGGCGGCCGCGCGCCAGTAGTTGGCCCAGGTCTTTTGCGCAACCGTGTTCGGAAACGCGTAGGTGAGCGGCGTGGCCGCGCCCGTCGTGTTGTACGGGTTGCTGGCCGGTACCGTGTAGTTGAACGGCGACAGCAACTGCGTCTGCGGATTCCACACCAGCGCCGGGTTCTGCGGGTTGCCGATCACGTTGTTCCACAGGCCGTCGTTGGTCGTGGTCGTGTTGTAGCTTTCCAGGAAGTCCGCGAAGGCCGTCGTCGTGTCGTTGATCTTGAAGTCGCCATGCAGCTTCGCGTTCAGGCGCTCGGTCATCGGCAGGATCGACGTGCTTTCCGCCGTGTTGTACCCGCAGATGGTGCCCGGCAACCCGGCCGACAGCGAGTTCGTCGCGGCCTGGTGCACCGCTCCGCCGAACGGGCAGCCGTTCAGCGCCTGCGCACTGCCGTCGGGCATGTTCCAGTAGGACGGCGCGAGCAGCGAGAAGCCGCCCGGCTTGCCCGTGAAGTCCTGGTTGCGCGTGGAATCGCGGTCGGCCAGCGTGAAGCCGTTCGACTTGTAGTAGCTGAGTGCGGCCGTCACGTTGAAGCGGTCGGCGTTCAGGTCGCCGAAGCCGCCGAGCACGCCGAACTTCATCGTGCCGTCGCCGTTACCGGCGTTGATCGCGCTGCCGAGGCTGCCGTCGAGCTGCAGGCCGCGGAAATTGTGTTTCGTGATGATGTTGACGACACCGCCGATCGCGTCCGAACCGTACTGCGACACCGCGCCCGTCTTCACGATTTCGATCCGCTCGATATCGTTGAGCGGCAGCGTGTTGAGGTCGAAGAACGAATCGACGCTGTTCGAGAAGAATGCGTACGGCGCGACGCGCTGGCCGTCGACCAACACGAGCGTGTACTTCTCCGAGAGGCCGCGCAGTGCAATGCCGGCCGCGCCGGCCGCGAAGTTGCCCGACTGCCCTTCGCCCCAGCTGTTCGCCGAGTTGGCCGTCGCATTGCGCAGGAAGTCGGTCACCGTCACCGCGCCGCTGGCCTGGATCTCCTTCGGCGTGATCGTCTGCACCTGCTGAAAGCCGGTCTTGTCGGATTGCCGGATCAGCGAGCCCGTCACTTCGAACCGCTTGATCTGCGCGACCTTGCCCTGCCCGTTCGCGGCGGGTGCGGCAGGCGTCGCCTCGGCCGCTGCACCGGGTGCCGCATCGGGCGCCGCAGCGTCCGGTGCAGCGGCGCTGCCCGCCGTGCCGCCCGCCTGCGCGACGGTCACGGGTGCGCCGTTCGCGACCGCATCGGCGATCGCGACGGCGCCCGGCGCCGGCTGGCTCTGGGCGAACGCCGGCGGCACCAGTACGGCCGTCAACGCGAGTTCCGCCCAGACTATCCTCTTGATGGCCAACGCCAACACTCTCTGCTTCATCTTGTTCCCTCTCGCTCGTAGTAAGACCCCACCTGCTGTGCGCCGGAACCTTGTGAATTCCTTGCGCGTCCTGGGTGCCCGTGTACCGGAACCCGCGATTGCCACGCTTTCGACTGCCATGATTCGAACGGATCGGCCTCGGGGCACCAGTGCCATTCAGCACGACCGCTATTTATTGTTTTGATTTGTCATACTAATTACCTACATTGAGCGCGCTACCTGCTTCTTCCCGATTCGACGGATGGCGCGTTGTGGTGCCGGCCCTTCCTTCGATCGGATACTTCTTCCTTGCGGCCGCCGCCGCTAGAACAGCCGCGGCGTGCCGACCCAGACGATTACCGCCTCTTCGTCGGCCGTGTTGTGCCACGCGTGCGGCATCGTCGACTCGTAGTGCGCGGTATCGCCTTCGTTCAGCGTGAACGTGCAGTCCTCGAGTGTCAGCGCGACCTGCCCGCGCATCACGTAGACGAACTCCTCGCCCGCATGCGTGGTCATCTCGGACGACAGCTGCCCTGCCGGCATCCTGACGAGGATCGCGTCGAGCTTGCGGCCGTCGACCAGGTTCGTCAGCCGCGCGAACAGGCTCGTCGAGTTCGCGAACTGGAAATACTGCAGCGCGTTGCCGCGGCACACCGAGCGCGCTTCCGTCGGCGTGTCGATGAAGTACTGCATCGTCACGCCCAGCGCCTTCGCGATCCGGACCAGCGACGTGATCGACGGCGTTGCCCGCCCGCGCTCGACCTGCGACAGGAACGGCTTCGAAATGCCGGCGATGCCGGCCGCTTCGTCGAGCGTGAGTTTCAGACGCTGGCGCAGCGCCCGGATCTTGTTGCCGAGCGACACGGCGACGAGCACCGACTCATCAGGGGGCACAACCATGGAAGAACTGAGCCTCGCAGTCGAAATCGGTTTGATGTCGGCGATCCGTGATCGATGCAACGATGCGCACGGCCCGGCGCGATACCCGCTCGCGCGCGGCAGCCGCGTGCGGGTGGTGCGCGGCGCAGGACCGCACCATCGCGGCCTGTCCGCACACGTCTCGCATATTTCATTCGGTTTACTAACTAACAAGGCTGCTCCTTTTCCTCGTCGAACCTGAACGTCATGCTGTCATGCACCGGCACTGTCGCGGCGGCGCACCGCTTGCCGATCGCGCCTGCAGCGTGCGCCGCCACCCCGTCGTTGCGTTACCGGGACGCCACCGCCGTCCACAGCCTGGCCAGGTCGCCGGAACCGTCGGTTCCCTTGACCGTGCGCAGCACCTGTACTGCATGTGCCTTCTGGCCGGCCACGTAGTACGCCTCGCCGAGCCGCAGTCGCGCCGCGTCGGGATGCTCGAGGCCGCCCTTCGCGATTGCCTGCTCCATCATCGGCAGCCCCTGCTGCGCGCGGCCCGCAAAGACGAGGTTCATGCCCGTGTCGAGCGGCGTCGCCGGCGTGGCGGCATCTGCGCCCGATTGCGCGCGCTTCGCGGCGAGCGCCTGCAGCCGCTTCTCGCGGTCCGCCTGCGCGTCCTTGCCGAGTACGCCGGACGCGAACCCCTGGTCGATTACCTGCTTGCCCTCGGCGGGCGATCCCGCCACCAGCGCGAGCTGCGTCATCTCCATGTATGCGTCGGCCGTCGCAAGCGATCCCGTCGCGCGGCGCAACCGGTAGATGTCGAGGTCAAGCGACGACAGATACCCGGGCGTGCCGCGAATGGCCGTGATCATTTCGTCCCAGTACGCGGGGCTCGGATGGTAGGTCACCAGCAGCCCGAGCGCACTGCGATACGCGTTGCCGTCCTTCACTTTCTGCGCGCACGTCGCGAGCATCTGCAGTTGCCCTTCGTCCGGTGCGCGTCCGCTGTTTGCCTGTGCGTCGGTGCTCGCCTTCAACTGGCTCACGACCGGCGCGCAATCGTTCGACAGGTAATACGACTGCGTGAGCAGCGTGCGCATTTCAGGGTCCGTGCCGCCTGCCTTCAGGTAGCGCTGCGCGATCCGGATCGCCAGCGGATAGTTCTTCTGCTGGAAATAGATGCCGGCCAGTGCCGCTGTCGTCCGCTGCTCGTCCTCGCCCGACAGCCGCCCCGAGTTCAGCACGGTTTCGTACGCCTGCGCAGCCGTGCCCGAGTCGCCGGCCGCGATTGCCGCCGCGCCGCGCATCTCTTCCACCATGTACGTTTCATACGGTGTCCGGTTGGGCACGGCGGCCGCCTGGCCGATCTTGCCGAGCGCGTCGCGATACTTGTGCGCGCGGTACAGCTCCTGCGCCGCTGCGAGCGGTTTCGCCACGTCCGGCCGCAGCGCGTCTGCCGGCACCGCCGGCCGGCCGAGCATGCAGGTCGCGCCGAGCGCCGTCACCGCCAGGATCCGTTTCCATCGTCGCTGGTTCATCGGCTCGTCCGTTTCGTCATTGCATGAACTGTTCGTTACCGATCAGGCCGATCTTGGTCGCGCCCACGCGTTGCGCGGACGCCAGCACGGCCGCCACGTCCTTGTACGGCACCAGCTTGTTCGGTCGCAGGTGGATCTCTGCCTGCACGGGTTCCGCCGCGACCTGGGTCAGTTTCGCCTCGAGTGCCGAACGGTCCGGCACCGGTGTGCCGTTCCACGTCGTCGTGCCGTCGAAGTCGATATCGATCTGCACGACTTCCGGCGGCGCGGCCGGCGGCGGCGGGTTGCCGACCGGCAGGTCCATCTTCACCGAATGCATCTGGATCGGAATGGTGATGATCAGCATGATCAGCAGCACCAGCATCACGTCGATCAGCGGCGTGGTGTTGATGTCGACCATCACTTCCGGTTCCGCGTTGCTTCCGCCCGAAGGCACATTCATCCCCATCTTCGACTCCTGTCGACCCGCGTTAGCGCTTTAACGCTTACGCTGATCCCATGCTTCGCGGTCGACCCGCGTTAGCACCTCAGCACTGACGCGAGCCCCATGCCCTGCAGCCGATCCGCTCGGGCGCCTAACCGCCGCGTGCCGGCGGCTCCGTAATGAACGACAGCTTCGCGATCCCCGCACGCTCGCACATCGTGACCACCCGGCCGATGAACTCGTAGCGTGTGTTCTGGTCGCCCCGCACGTGGACGCTCGGCTGCGGCTGCTGTTGCGACACGCCCTTCAGCTTTGCGAGCAGTGTCGGTGCGTCCACCAGCTGCTCGCCCCAGAAGAAATCGCCGTCGCGATTCACCGCGATCTCGATGCTTTTCGGCGTCGTCTGCAGCGGCTGCACCGTCTCCTTCGGCAGCTGAAGCTGGATCGTGTGCGTCACGACCGGAATCGTGATCAGGAAGATGATCAGCAACACCAGCATCACGTCGACGAGCGGCGTCGTGTTGATGTTGGCGATCACCTCGTCGCTATCGTCCTGCCCGACGTTCATGGCCATCGCGCGTCTCCGTCAGCCGGTCAGTTCGCGAGCGATGCCGCCGGCGACGCCGCACGCACCGGGCGCCGGTTGCCGGCCAGCAGCACCGTGTGCAGTTGCGCGCCGAAGTTGCGCACCCGCTCCATCACCGACTTGTTGCGCCGAACCAGGAAGTTGTAGCCGAGCACCGCCGGCACTGCGACGGCAAGGCCGATCGCGGTCATGATGAGCGCCTCGCCCACCGGGCCTGCGACCTTGTCGATCGACGCCTGCCCCGCGATGCCGATCGCGGTCAGCGCGTGATAGATCCCCCAGACCGTGCCGAACAGCCCGACGAACGGGGCCGTCGACCCCACCGTGGCCAGAAACGCGAGCCCGTCCTGCATCCGGTTCGACACGTTCGTGATCGAGCGCTCGACCGATACGTCGATCCACGTGTTGCGGTCCACCGCTTCGAGCAGCGCGTCTTCGTGATGTTCGCCGGCTTCGATCGCGGTTTCGGCGATGAACCGGAACGGCGACGCCTCGTCGAGCAGCTTGGCGCCTTCGGCCAGCGACGGCGCGGTCCAGAGCTGCGCGTCGGCCAGTTTCGCGCGACGATTCGCACGCAACTGCTCCAGGAACTTGGTGATCATGATGTACCAGCTTCCCATCGACATGATCACGAGCAGGATCAGCACGAAACGGGCGACGAAGTCGCCGTTCTTCCAGAGCGCGCCGAGCCCGTACGGATTCTCGACTGCAACCGACGTCGCCGGCGCGGGCGGCGGCGCCGGCTCGGCGGCGGCCGGTGCCGGAGCCGGCGCGGCCTGCGCCGACGTGTCGGCCGCCCCGCTGGCCTGCGCGTGGGCGAGCTGCGGCGCAACGAACCCGTCGACCACGGCGACGGACATCAACATGCTTGCCGCCAGCGCGGCCAGTAAACGCTTCGTCATACCCTACTCCAGTTCTTTCGTTGAACTTAATACACAAGTTCGAGACGGTTTTCCCCGACCCGGCTCGTGCCGGGCCGCCCACTGCATCAATTCAGATTGAACGAGAACGGCACCTGGACCCGCACCGACTGGCCCTGAGCGACGCATTTGAACCGTTTCACGGTGTTGAACGCGGCGCGATCGAGGATCGGATCCGCCGACTGCGCGACGCGCTCGTTCGTGATGTTCCCTTCCGCATCCACGACGAACTCGATCGTCACGTCACCCGTGATGTTGTTTTCCTGTGCTTCCTTCGGATACTGGATCGACGCGCGCAGCGTGTCCGAATTCGGGCAGACGACCCCGACGTCATGGCTGACCGGCTTGGCCGGTGCCGGAGGCGCCACCACCGGCGCCTGCACGGCAGGCGCAGAAGGCACCGGGGCCGACTGGTGCGTGATCGTGGCCTGCGGCGGCGCCTGCACCTGGACTTCCGGCGGCGGCACGAACGGCGGCGGCGGCGGCGCGAATTTCGGCGGCGGGAGTTTGACCACGGGCATCGGCGGTGGCGGCGGCGGCTTGACCGGCTCGATGATGCGGGTTTCGATCGGATGCTGGATCACCTGCACGACTTTCGTCGCGAGGCCGTTGAGCAGTGCGTAGATCAGCACTGCATGCAGCACCAGGACGATCCCGATGCCGCCGAACCGGCGCACCGGGTTCTGCTGCTTCTTGCCGAACTCTCTCGGACGCCCCAGCGTGGCCAGTCCGCTGTTCGAAGTAGCCAGATGTTCCTCGACTTTCATGCCCACCATCCATCCCCCAAGCGATTCGCCCAGTTTCGGGTTGCGGCCGGCAGCGCAGCCAGGTCGGCATCGCCACCGCATCATCCCGAAAATTTCATTTCAAATTCAATTAGCAATCCGAATTGAAAGAATCACATTCGAATTCCAATTAATTCTTTTTCAAGGAATCGTTCCGGCCGGCGCGGCCCGGCTTTACACCGGTAAACCACGCGCCCGCACGGTCAGGCAATTGTTAGCTGAGCAGACGCCCCTCGTATTTCGTATGACGAATCGCCGATCGTTACGCGGTGATGTCAATGGCGCCGTTCACTTGGGTGCAGAAGATAGCAAGGAAAAAATTTTGCCGTCAAACTTTATTTGATGCCCAAATACAAAGTTTGGAGGCTTTATTCAAATAATATTCCGGTAAGCACAAATCAAGTCTTTATTATTAAAACGGTAATTGATTTGTATGGATATATCAAAATCCGGATATCAAACCCTTTTCGACATAAATATTCGCGTATTTCCTGCGCTGCACCAGAATGGTTGGTCCCGGAGACGACGGGCTGGCGCGTCGCGTCATCTCGGCAACGCCGGCATCCGTCGTTCGACGTCCCTCTTCACCTGCTCGGAACGCGGCCGGCGTCACATGCCGCGAGACGCCGGCGGCACGATCCGGTCTCGTAAAGATAAATAGGAATCCGATACAACTAGAATGAGATTACGATCTATCGAATCATCACGAAACAACTTCGCATATCAAATTAACATTCCGGGAAAACGCGTCCGAAAGGCACACGCCCCCCCTCCTCGGCGCGCACACATGCGCGCCGCCCTCGCGTGTCACCGCATGCGCCGTCTCGTCAGGACAGCATCATCCCCTGCATCTTGTGCGAGAAATGCGCGCGCTCCGCCGTCTCCATCAGCATCAGGAATTCGTCCTGCATCATGTGGATCAGCGCTTCGTGGTCGCCGGCCTCGAAATAGACTTCCGGCTGCTGCGCGAGACGTTCCTCGAGGAAGGTCTTCATCCCGTACGCCATGCAGACCGGCGGCAGCGCGCCCATGTCGCAATCCTTGAACAGCTCGCGCAACTCGACCTCCCGGGCGAGCACGAGATGGCGTCCCGTCTTCACCCAGAGATCCGACAGGCGCACCGCGTGCGTCGTCGGCAATACGGCGGCGACGTAGCCCTCGTCGTCCTCGAGGAGCACGGTTTTCGCGAGGCGATCGCCGGGAATATGCGCGGCGGCGGCCGTCTCCATGCTCGTATGGCTATAGGGGTGGTACACGACTTCGTACCGCGATGACTTCTGGCGCAGGCAATCCTGCAGGGTGGCTGATACAGGCATGGCACACCTCGTCTGGGCGAATCGGGCGAACGGCGTTCGCACCGGATTCGTTCAGCATAGGTCGCAATCGCACGTTTGGAAAATCCCGGTACGCGCTTCCTTCAGACCGGATCCAGTCCCTTCTCCCGCAGCCATTCGCGGTTGAAGAGCCGTGCGCGATAAATGTCGCCGCGATCGCACAGCAGGGTCACGATCGTGTGTCCCGGCCCCATCCGGCCGGCAAGCCAGACCGCCGCCGCAACGTTGATGCCGCTCGATCCGCCGACGTACAGTCCTTCCTCGCGCAACAGCCGGTAGACCATCTTCACGCATTGCGGATCGTCGATGCGCACGGCGTCGTCGATCGGCGTGCCTTCGAGATTGGCGGTGATCCGCGTCGAGCCGATGCCCTCGGTGATCGAACTGCCTTCCGCGTTGATCTCGCCGGTTTTCACGTGGCTGTAGAGCCCGCTGCCGTGCGGATCGGCAAGCACGATCCGGATCTCCGGCTTCTGCTCCTTCAGATAGCGGCTCACGCCGGCCAGCGTGCCGCCGGTGCCGGTCGCACACACGAATGCATCGACCGTGCCCGCGGTGTCGCGCCAGATTTCCGGGCCGGTGGTCTCGTAGTGCGCCTGCCGGTTGACGAGGTTGTCGAACTGGTTGGCCCACACCGCGTTGTCGAGTTCGGCCGCGAGCCGCCCGGCAATCTTCTGATAGTTGTTCGGGTCGCGGTACGGCACGGCCGGCACCTGACGCACCTCCGCGCCCAGCGTGCGCAGGATCTCCATCTTTTCCGGCGATTGCGTTTCCGGTATCACGATCACGCAACGATAGCCGCGCGCCGCGCAAATATGCGCGAGGCCGATGCCGGTGTTGCCCGCCGTGCCTTCGACGACGGTGCCGCCCGGCGTCAGCGCGCCGCGCCGCTCGGCGTCGCGAATGATGTAGAGCGCCGCGCGGTCCTTCACGGAGCCGCCGGGATTCATGAATTCCGCCTTGCCCAGAATCTCGCAGCCCGTCTCGGCGCTCAGCTTCTCAAGCCGGATCAGCGGCGTGCGTCCGACGCACTCGACGAAGCCCTGTCGCACGTCCATGCCCCCTCCTTTGCGTATACGCTCGCGCGCGCGTCACACAAATAAAGGATAGAACGCCCTCGCCGCTTTCGACGGCGGCCGTCGCGTACTAAGCTGGGAGAGCCCACTCGCGACGCCTGCGTCGCATCGCCAGACGAGGTCCGACATGCTGCAATTGCACACCGTGGCCATCCAGAAGCCCGAGACGGTGAACTTCGTTCTCGGCCAGACGCATTTCATCAAGTCGGTCGAGGACATTCACGAGGCGCTCGTCGGCACCGTGCCGGGCATCCGCTTCGGGCTCGCGTTCTGCGAGGCGTCCGGCAAGCGGCTCGTGCGGCGTTCCGGCACCGATACGGAGCTGACCGAGCTCGCGTGCCGCAACGCCACCGCGATTGGCGCCGGGCACGGCTTCATCGTGATGCTCGGCGACGGTTTCTATCCGGTCAACGTGCTGAACGCGATCAAGGCGGTGCCGGGGGTCTGCCGGATCTACTGCGCGACCGCGAATCCGACCGAGGTGATCGTCGCGGAAACCGCACAGGGCCGCGGCATCATCGGCGTCGTCGACGGTTTTCCGCCGCTCGGCGTCGAAAACGATGACGACGTGCGCTGGCGCAAGGACCTGCTGTGCGCGATCGGCTACAAAGCCTAGATTCGGGGCGCCGTTCAGCTCGTGCGTGCCTGCTCGACAGGAATCTCCTGGCCCCCGGACTTCCCCTCTACAGACAATGCTGCATCGATGTCGCGAATGCGTCGCAAGATTCCAGCGCGGCTCAAAAACAGACCGTTAGTTGCATTAAAGACAACAAGCCGATGCTCCTGTGTGCCGCGCACCATGTTCGCACGGCTGCCCTATACTGCCAGCACACTGATTGACGGCCGCTGGCGCACCGGCCGCCGCCGATTGCTCCGGGAGCGACACATGCATTACCAGTTGATCTACGAACTCGTCGACGATTACCTGACGCGACGGGAACCGTTCCGTGCGCAGCATCTCGCGCTCGCGCAGGCCGCGACCGAGCGCGGCGAACTCGTGCTCGCCGGCGCGCTGGCCGATCCGGCCGACCAGGCCGTGCTCGTGTTCGAAGGCGATTCGCCGGAAGCGGCCGAATCGTTCGCGCGCGCCGATCCGTACGTGCAGAACGGCCTCGTGAAATCGTGGCGCGTGCGGCCGTGGCGCGTCGTGATCGGCAAGCACGCGCCAGGCTAGGCGCGCGGGATGCCTACAGCCACCCTGCCCGCTTGAAACGCCACCACAGCGCGAAGTCGGCTACGACCATCACCGCGATGCAGCCGTAGAAGCCGTACTTCAGGTGCAGTTCGGGCATGTTCGCGAAGTTCATCCCGTAGATGCCGGCGATCATCGTCGGTATCGCGAACAGCGCGGCGAACGAGCCGAGCCGCTTCGTCACTTCGCTCTCCGCGAGCGAAATCATCCCGAGGTTGACCTGGATCGCCGTGACGACCATCTCGCGGCGCCCTTCGATCGTCTTCACGATCCGCTGCAGATGGTCGTACACGTCGCGAAAATATGCGGCCATGCCGCTGCAGACCTGCGGCACGCGCCCGCCGGTGAGCTTCGCGAGCGGCTCCATCAGCGGCGCCGTATGCTGGTACAGCAACACGAGCCGGCGTTTCAGCGAATAGAGATCCTCGATGATCGCGCGCGACGACGCGGGCGTCGCCTTCGCGAAGATGCGGTCCTCGAGTTCCTCGAGCTCGGTGCCGAGCGTTTCGAGGATCGGAAAATAGCGGTCGACGACCTGGTCCATCAGCGCATAGAACACGAACGCCGATCCTTCCTGCAGCAGATGCGGCTCGCGCTCGCAGCGCTTGCGCACTTCGCGGAAATCCTGCTCGGTATGGTTGCGGATCGACAGCACGTAGTTCGGGCCGACGAACACGTTCAGTTCGCCGACCTTGAATTCGCCGTCCTCGTCGAGCTCGACCGTATGCAGCACGGCGAACAGCGAATCGCCGTATTCCTCGATCTTCGGCCGCTGATGCCCTTTGCGGGCATCCTCGAGCGCGAGTTCGTGCAGCCCGAACTCCTCGCCCATCAGGTCGATTTCGTCGGGCGTCGGATCCTTCAGCGCGACCCACACGAAGCATTCGGGCTTCGACACGTAGTCGCTGATGGCATCGATATCGATGTCGGCCAGCTTGCGGCCGTCCTGGTATGCAGCGCAGTTGATCAGCATGTTGTCCGTGATGTTGCGGTTTGCGCATCAGTTTACCGCTTTGCTGCGCGGACGGCCCGGCTTGCACGGCACGCCGTTATTGGTCATGATCGGGCTGCGTGCGCCGCAGCACGCGCACCGCGGTACGTCGACAGGCCCGCGGCACCTGCGTTGCGCGATGCACAACGCCCGCGCGACCCAACCGTCAAGGAGGCAGACCTATGTGGTATTTCTCGTGGATACTCGGCATCGGCGTGGCGCTCGGCTTCGGCATCATCAACGCGATGTGGCTGGAAGCGGAGGTATTCTCGCGCGGCGACAAGCGCAACGACACGTCGAGCCCGCGGCCGGGAGGCAAGGCTTCGTGACGCACCTGGTGTTCTTTTGCGGTCACGCCGGCACCGGCAAGACCACGCTCGCGAAGCGGCTCATCGGGCCGCTGATGCGCGCGACCGGCGAAGCGTTCTGCCTGCTCGACAAGGACACGCTGTACGGCCGCTACAGCGCGGCCGCGATGGGCGCGCTCACGGAAGATCCGAACGATCGCGACAGCCCGCTCTACCTGAAACACCTGCGCGGTCCCGAATACCAGGGCCTGCTCGATACGGCCCGTGAAAATCTCGCGCTCGGCATCGGCGCGATCGTCGTCGGCCCGCTGTCGCGCGAAGTGCGCGACCGGCGCATCCTCGACCGCGCATGGCTCGGCATCGCACCTGACGTCGCGCTGACGGTCGTCTGGGTCCACACGTCGGAAGACGTCGCACATGCGCGGATCGTCGCACGCGGCAACCCGAACGATGCGTACAAGCTCGCGCATTGGGACGAATACCGGCAGCGCCGCTTCGTGCCGACCGGCCGTGAATGCGACGGCATCGTGATGTTCGACAACACAGCGCCGTCCGACGCGGACGTCGACGCGCTGCTGTACCGCATCGTGCCGCCCCCCCAACCCGCGACGATCGTCCCGCCGCTGCCGGCCTGAGCGCGCCGCCCGCCGCCGCCCCGCTTTCTGTTTTCCCCCAAAAAAACAACGCCGGAAGCGCTGCTACGCTCCCGGCGTCGTACGGCCCTCGTGCCAGAGGCTGGCGGTCGGTCAGGCGACCGCGTGCACGCGCTCCATCGTGCCGCCTTCGTACAGCTTGCCGAAGCGGTTCGACAGGAACGCCTTCAGCGACACCTTTTCCTGCGGGATGAAACCGCTCTGCGGCAGCTTCTTCTCGCGGAACAGATCCAGCACCGCGCACATCGCGCCGGCCGTCGTGATCTGGATCGCGCTCATGTGCATCCCGCACACGTCCTTCGCGAAGATCTTGCGCGTGAACACGTCCTGCACGAGCTGGCCGTCCTTCACGCCCGTCACCGTGACGAACACGAGCACGACGTCCTGCTTCGTCGACGGCACCGCGCGGCGCATGATCGACTTCAGCGTGTCGCGATCGGTCGACAGGCGCAGGTCTTCCAGCAGGAACTGGACGAGCTCGCGGTGGCCCGGATAGCGCACCGACTTGTAGTCGAGCGTCTCGACCTTGCCCGACAGCGTCTCGCACAGCGTGCCGAGGCCGCCGGACGTGTTGAACGCTTCGTATTCGGTGCCGTCCAGCGAGAAGTGCTCGAGGCCTTCGAGCGGCTGCACCCACTGCTTGCGGCCGTCGCGGATCGCTTCGCACGGCTGGCAGTATTCGTTGATCAGGCCGTCGACGCTCCACGTCAGGTTGTACTTCAGCGCGTTGGTCGGATACTCGGGCAGCGCGCCGACGCGCATCTTCACGTCGCGCACTTCGCTGAAGCCGTTCACGAGTTCGTGAGCGGCGATGCCGATGAAGCCCGGCGCGAGGCCGCACTGCGGCATGAACGCGCGGTCTGAGCCGTCGGCCAGTTCGCGGATCGCGTGGGTCGCGCGCACGTCTTCGGTCAGGTCGAAGTAATGGACGCCGGCAGCCTTCGCGGCGGCGGCGACATTGACCGCGAGGTAGTACGGCAGCGCGTTGACGAGCGCATCGAAGCCCTTCACCGCTTCGCGAATCGCATTCGCGTCGGCCGAATCGACCCGTTGCGTCGCGATGCCTTCGCGCGACAGCTTCGCAAGCGCATCCGCGTCGCGGTCGAACGCAACGACTTCGTAGTCGCCCGTTTCACGCAGCATGTGAGCAATGGTGTGGCCGATCAGACCTGCGCCGACGATGGCGATTTTCATGCGCTTATCTCCTGATGATGGGTTGGTGTTGTGAACGGCGTTGAGCCATGAACACAGTTTAGGGACGCTCAAAATCAGTTCCAAGACGAAGAATGATGCGAAACGACCGATAATTTCGACGTTATGACGACACATTTCGCCGAAACGTCGAAACGAGGGTTTTTCACCCGCTGCGGTCTGCTATGGCTGGCCTAAGTTTCGCGATTCAGACTGCATGCCGGTCACCCGATTTCCATGGAGGCATCGCATGCAATCCCTGCCCGTCAACCGCGCGTCGCACTGGCTGAACAAGGTGCCCGACGTCGCCCTGTCGTTCTGGATCGTCAAGATCATGTCGACCACGGTCGGCGAAACCGGCGCGGACTTTCTCGCGGTCAACGCGGGACTCGGCCAGACCGTCACGCGCGTCGCGATGGCGTCGCTGCTCGCGATCGCGCTGTGGCTGCAGTTGCGCACGCGTCGCTACGTGCCGTGGATCTACTGGCTCACGGTGGTGCTCGTCAGCATCGTCGGCACGCAGATCACCGACCTGCTCACCGACGGCCTGAACGTCAGCCTCTACGCGAGCACCGCCGCGTTTGCCGTCGCGCTCGCTGCGATCTTCTTCGTCTGGCATCGCGTCGAAGGCACGCTGTCGATCGACACGATCGTCACGCCGCGGCGCGAGCTGTTCTACTGGGCCGCGATCCTCTGCACGTTCGCGCTCGGCACCGCCGCCGGCGATCTCGCGACCGAGGCGCTCGGGCTCGGCTTCACCGTCGGTGCGCTTGCCTTCGGCGCGTTGATCGCGGCCGTGTTCGCCATGTGGCGGTTCGGCGCGAACGCGGTGCTGGCGTTCTGGATCGCGTACATCCTGACACGTCCGTTCGGCGCGTCGCTCGGCGATCTGCTCACGCAGGCCCGCGCGTACGGCGGGCTCGGTTTCGGCGCCGCGTGGACGAGCCTGCTGTTCCTGACCGTGATCGTGCTGCTCGTCGCCGTCGCGCAATTCGGCAGCGGCGCGCAGACGCGTGCCGGCGCCGCCGATTGACACCCTCTATTTCCCTTCATCGCATCGAGGACATCCCATGACCATCCCGAATTCCGTTTCCCGTCTCGTCATGACCGCAGCCGCGATGGCCGTGCTCGGCACCGCCGCCGGCTGCTCGAAGCAGGATGCGAGCGCATCGACCGCGGTACCCGTCGCGTCGTCCGCAGCACCGCGCGCCTCGAAGCTCGGCGACCTGTCGCAATTCCGCACGATCGCCGCCGACGTGAACACGCTCGTCGCCAAGGGCGACCTGCCCGGCGCGAAAACCCGCATCAAGGATCTGGAGATCGCGTGGGATTCGGCCGAGGCCGGCCTCAAGCCGCGCGCTGCCGCCGACTGGCACATGGTCGACCAGGAGATCGACCGCGCCCTCTCCGCGTTGCGCGCCGACCATCCGACCCAGGCCGATTCGGCCGCCGCGATGAAGAGCCTGCTCGCGGCCTTCGACCGGTTCGGCGGCAAGTAAGCGCGGATCGGCGATGCGCCGGGCGCGCCGCACGTGACGGGCGCGCGGGAATCGCATACGCTGGCGGCGATCGCGCAGCACGGAGAACACGCATGCGAATACTGCTCGTCGAGGACGACCCGATGATCGGCGAGGCGGTCCATGCCGCGCTGAAGGACGCGTCGTACGCCACCGATTGGGTCGACGACGGCGGGCGCGCGCTGGCCGCGTTCGCCGCGCAGCCCTACGACCTGGTCCTGCTCGACCTCGGCCTGCCCGGCCGCGACGGGCTCGACGTGCTGGCCGGCATCCGCGCGAAGGACGCCGGCACGCCGCTGCTGATCGTCACCGCGCGCGACGGGCTCGACGATCGCCTGCGCGGCCTCGACGGCGGCGCCGACGACTACATCGTCAAGCCGTTCGACATGGCCGAGCTGCTCGCCCGGATTCGCGTCGCGATCCGGCGCCGCGCCGGTTCGGCCGCGCCGCTGCTCGGCAACGGAATCGTGTCGCTCGACCCCGCCACGCGCGAGGCGACCGTCGACGGACAGCCGCCGGTCGCACTGTCGAACCGCGAGTTCTCGCTGCTGCGTGCGCTGCTGGTCCGCCCCGGCGCGATCCTGTCGCGGCGCGAGCTCGAGGATCGGCTGTACGGCTGGGGCGAGGAAGTCGAAAGCAACGCGGTCGAATTCCTGATCCATTCGCTGCGCCGCAAGCTCGGCAGCACCGTGATCAAGAACGTCAGGGGGGCCGGATGGATGGTTTCAAGAAGCGCCTGAACGAGTCGATCGGGTTCCGCCTGTCGGTCGCGCTGTCGGCCGCGATCCTTGTCGTCGCCACCATTGCGGCCGCGTTCGCGTTTTCATCGGCGTTCGATGAAGCGCACGAATTGCAGGACGACGTGCTGCGCGAGGTCGCGACGCTGCTCGACCGCCAGCGTGCGCCTGCGCCGCATGCGGCGGGCGCCGGGCCCGCACGCGAAAGCGACGAGCTGTCGCGCGTGATCGTGCAGCCGCTCGGCGCCGATCCGCAAGCACGGCAACCGCGCACCGACGGCTCGCCTCAGCTCGCGCTGCCGCCGACGCTCGCCGACGGGCTGCATACGGTCGATGCCGGTGGCAGCGCCTATCGCGTGATGGTCCGTACGTTCGCGAACGGCGAGCGCATCGCGGTCGCCCAGGCAGCCGGCATGCGCGACGACGTCGCGCGCGAGAGCGCGTGGCGTACCGCGTTGCCGCTGCTGATCCTCGTCCCGATCCTGCTGCTGCTCGTCGCCGATCTCGTGCGCAAGCTGTTCCGTCCGGTCGCCGCGCTGTCGGCCGGGATCGACGCGCGCGACGAACACGACCTGCGCCCGGTGCCAGCCGAGCACGTGCCGGTCGAGGTGCGGCCGTTCGTCGTCGCGATCAACCGGATGCTCGCGCGCGTCGCGCAATCGGTCGATGCGCAGCGCCGCTTCGTCGCCGACGCCGCCCACGAACTGCGCTCGCCGCTCACCGCGATGTCCCTGCAGGCCGAGCGGCTGGCCGACATCGACCTGCCGGACGACGCGCGCACACGGCTCGCCGCGCTGCGCGGCGGGCTCGACCGCAGCCGCCACCTGATCGGGCAGCTCCTCGCGCTCGCGCGGGCGCAAAGCGCGCCGGCCGCGCCGCCCGGCGCCGTCTCCGTGCATGCGATCTATCGCCGCGTGCTGGAAGACCTGATGCCGCTCGCCGAGGAGAAGGCGCTCGACATCGGCATCGACGACGGCCCGGACGCCCGCGTGAGCGTCGACGAGCTCGAACTCGCATCGCTGGTCATGAACCTGGTCGACAATGCGATCCGCTACACGCCGGCCGGCGGTCGCGTGGACCTGTCGACGTCATGCACCGATACGCATGCGTGCGTGACGATCGTCGACAGCGGGCCGGGCATCGCGCTGCAGGAGCGCGAGCGCGTGTTCGATCCGTTCTACCGCGTGCCCGGCAACGCGCAGATCGGCTCCGGGCTCGGCCTGTCGATCGTGAAGATCCTCGCGGACCGGATGGGCGCCGACATCACGCTCGCGCATGCGGACGAGCGGGCCGCGCACGGATTGCGCGTATCGGTGCGGATTCCGCTCGCGCGGCCGTCACGCGCAGCGCAGCCGCGCGACCGGACCGACGGCTGATCGAGCCGCTGCGTGCGATACAAATGCGACCGAAGCGTCAGCCGCCGATCGTCCCGCGATCGATCTTGCGCGACAGGATGATCGACGTCGTCGTGCGCTCGACGCCTTCGAGCGTGCCGATCTGGTCGAGCAGGTCGTTGAGCCGTTCGGGCGAATCGGCGCGCAGCCACGCGACGTAGTCGTACTCGCCGCTCACCGCGCACAGCAACTGCACTTCGGGCATCCGGTCGAGCTTGCGCAACACGTCCTTGCCGAACTTCGGCGTGAGGATGATGCCGACGTACGCGTAAATGCTCGCGTCGAGCACGTCCTGCCCGAGCCGGACGCTGTAGCCGGCGATCACGTTGGTGCGTTCGAGCCGCGCGATGCGTGCGACGACCGTCGTGCGCGCGACGTCGAGCTGGCGCGCGAGATCCGCGACACTGGCGCGCGCATCGGCTTGCAGCAGCGCGACGAGTTGCCGGTCGAGATCGTCGAGTTGGTCGAGGCGAGGTGGACGCATGAGACTGGGCCGGTGCGCAACGCGCCGGCTGAGTGGAAGGTGACGCGATGATAGCGCCGAACGCCGGTGCGCCCAACCGCCATCGCCCGGGTTCTAACCTTTCGATTTCGATTCGTATCGGATGTAAGCAAGTGTCGCATTCACTGCTGCGCCGCACGCGGCGTGCTACTAATAGCGTGCGACGCGAGATGCGCGCTTGCGGCAGCAGCCGCCGCGCCCGCTCGCACGACATCACCCCGGAGAGCCAACCATGAAGAAAATCTCGCTCACCCTCGCTACGCTCGCCGTTGCAGCCAGTGCGTTCGCGCAAACCCCGGCCCAGCCGCAAGCGCCCGCCCCGGCTCCGGCCACGACGGCCGCTGCGTCGGCCCCGAGCGCCGAGCAGCGCGCGGCACGCCATGAAGCGCGCATCGAGCAGCGCATCAAGTACCTGCACGATCAGTTGAAGATCACGTCGGCGCAGGAACCGCAATGGAAGACGTTCGCCGATACGATGCGCGACAACGGCGAAACGATGGGCCGCCTCTACAGCGAACGGATGGCCAAGCACGACGTCTCCGCGATCGACGACATGAAGCAGTATGCGGAACTGTCGCAGGCGAACGCCGACGGCGCGAAGAAGCTTGCCGAAGCCTTCGCCCCGCTCTACCAGAGCTTCCCGGCCGAACAGAAGGCGCTGGCCGACACGACCTTCCGCGGCTGGCTGCACCACGGCGGCGAGCACGGCGGCAAGGGCAAGACGAAGGGCAAGGAAGGCAAGGCGGCGGCCGCGCCGGCCGCCAGCGCACCCGCGCAGCCCTGACGCCCGCCGCGCCGGCGCCGTGCCGTGCCCGCCCGGGCCGGACGGCGCCGCGCCCCTGCCGGCGACCGGCGCGCCACACGGCGCGCCGAATTCGGGATAAGCTCCCGGCTTTTCCAGCTTTCCCGCTCCTTCCCGCCATGCTCGAACTCAAGCAACTCGATCTGCGTACCGACCCGCAGGCCCGTCGCGTCGTCAAGGACGAAACCGTCGCCGTGGATTTCGCGGATGTCGATGGCGAACTGATGAGCCTCGAAGGCCCGAACCGCTATGTGGCGGGCGACGCATTGATCACCGGCTCGACCGGCGACCGCTGGGTCGTGTCGCGCGCCCGCTTCGACGCCAAATACCTGCCCGCCGATCCGGCACTCGCGCACGGCACGCCGGGCGCCTACCGGAACCGGCCGGCCATCGTGCTCGCACGCCGGATGGACGAGCCGTTCACGATCGCCCGCTCGGAAAACGGCGACACGCTGCGCGGCGTCGCCGGCGACTGGGTCATGCAGTACGCGCCCGGCGACTATGGCGTCGTGCAGGCGCAGCGCTTCGCGCAGGTGTACCGCGACGCATGATTCGCCGCGCCGGTGCGATGCCGGCGCCGTCGCTCACGCGAAGTCTTCGTCGAGTTCAAGTTCCGCGTCGCGCTCGACGGCCTCGCCGGCCGCGTGCCGCTCCTCGAGCGACCCGAGCATCGCTTCCGTATACGCATGCAGCACCGCATGGCTGCGCGCGCGCTGCATCGGCTTGAGCGCCAGGTAGCGCGCGAGTGCCGCCGGCACGATGCGGATCGCGAGCGTCATCCGCTTCGGCGTCGCGCCGAAACGCATCGCGAGCCAGTGCACGGACAGGAAGCGCCCGCGCGCATCGCTGCTTTCGGCAAAGCGCGTCTGTTCCGGAAAGAGATCGCAGATCACGCGCGCGAGCGCGTCGAATTCCGCGCTCTGGCATTCGATCAGATAGTCGTCCATTCCGCTCTCCCGTCAGGCCGCCGCGCGCGACGGCCGGCACGTCTTCACCAGCACGACCACCAGGGCCGCGGCCAGCACGAAATACACGGCCTCGACCCACGCGGCCGGTAGCGCGCGCACCTGGTACAACAGCGCCGGCACGGCCGCGAGCGCATGCAGCACGATCGCGAGCGGCAACACGCCCGCGCGGCCGGCACGCACGCCGCGCCACACCAGCACCGACAGCGCCACCTGCACCGCGAACGCCGAGCAGCGCTCGAGCAGCAACAGCAGGATCGACTGTGCCGACAGCGTCGCGAGCATCATGTGCAGCCGCACCACGGTGTCGACCGGCAGGTCGGCCAGCTGCGTCTCGAGCTGGCCGCGGCCCGCGAGCCATGCGAGATACGACCACTGGCCCCACACGAGCACGCCGACGAACCATGCTTCGGCACCGGCGTGACCGATCCCGTAGCCGATCCCGCGACCGTCGCCGGCCGATTCGCCGTAGCGGCGGTTCAGGAAACGCATCCCGAGATAGCGGCCGACTTCCTCGAAGACGGCCGTCGCGAGCGCACCGTACGCGACGAACGCGAGCGGCTGCGTCAGCCAGCCGTCCTCAGGCGTGTGGCTCAGCACGAGCCCGTGGAACGCACGCTCGACGATCATCGCGAACAGCGTGAAGACGGCGACACCGACGATCGTGTCGCGGCGGTTGAGTGCAAGCGGCTTGCGCAGGATGCGGAAGAGGACGAGCGGCAGTAGCGCGATGATCAGCGTGGCGGCGATCAGCAGCGCCAGCGTGACGGGAGCGACAGTCATGTATTTCCTTGATCGGGGCAGCGCACCTGGCGCGCTGCGTGCCCCGAATGATACTCAGCTTGCGGTCGACGCGCGCGCACACAGCGCGCCGGGCAGCATCGCGACGCGCACGTCGCCCGCCGCGCCGTCGATCCGCTCGTGCACGAATTCGACGGCCTTGTAGCCGATTTCGTAGGTCGGCTGACGGATCGTCGTGATGCCGATCAGCTCGGCCCATTCCGGATCGTCGATCGACAGCAGCGCCGCCTTCTGCTGCCACGCGGCGCCGAAACGCGCACGCAGGTGGCGTGCGATCGCGAGCGCAACCGGCGCGTTCGCGGCGAACAGCGCCGCGCGCACGCCGCGCCGGGCCGCGGCGTCGATGCGGGTGTCGATGTCGGCAAGCGCCGCGGCAGCCGCGTCGGGCGCGTTCAGGTCGAGCACGACCGTCGGCGGCACCGGCAGCCCGCGCGCGTCCAGCGCCGCGCGGAACGCGGCCTCGCGCGCGCGCCGCGAGCTGACGCGCTCGAACGGCTGCACGACGAAATGGATCGCGTCGAAGCCGTGTTCGACCAGGTGCGCGAGCGCCATCTCGATCGCGTCGGCGTTGTCGAGGCCGATCAGGTCGGCCTCGAAGCCCTCGACCGTGCGGTCGACGAGCACGGCCGGAATGCCCGCGCCGCGCAGCGGGCGCAGCACGTCTTCGTCGGCACCGAGCGCGTTGACGATCAGCCCTTCGACGCGGTAGGTCGTGAGCAGCTGCAGGAAGCGCCGCTCCATCTCGACCTCGTTCGCTGCGTGACAGATGAGCGGCATGTAGCCGAGCGCATGGCACGCGGCCTCGACGCCCTGCAGCACTTCGACGGTGTAAGGATTGGTCAGGTCGGCCGCGAGCATGCCGAGCAGCCGGTTGCGGCCGCGCTTGAGCCCGCGCGCCATCTGGTTCGGCCGGTAGTTGAGCCGCGCGATCGCCGACTCGATCCGCTGGCGCAGATCGACGGACAGCACATGCGTCTCGCCGTTCAGGTAGCGCGACACGCTGGTCTTGCCCGTGCCGGCCTCGCGCGCGACGTCGCTGATCGTCGCCGGACGCGTCGTGGAAGGTTGCGAATCGGTCACTGTCGTGCCTCGCGACGTGCGATCCGCGCCGCTTCGTGAGCAGACGGACCTTTGTTGTTGGAAACGTAAGCCACCCGGCGGACTCCCCTGTCTGAGCGCTTCTGCGCCTGCACTGATCCCGTGCTTCGCGGTCGATCAGCGCCCGCGAGTCGCGTGCGTCGGCAGTCGGCCGCCCGGACCTGGCGCGGATACCCGCCGCGCGACGCCACCGGCCATGCAGCCGGGTTGTCGACGCGACGAGAGCGGGCGATCATAACGCAGCCAGCCCTCCCGCACCAAGATCATCGACTCTAACCGCGCCGCCGCCGCGCCGGGCGGTCGCCGGATGCGGCTCACGCGTGCGCGAGCGCGTCCGGATTGACGAGATTCGTGCGCAGCGTGCCGGCCAGCGCGCCGACCAGGTTTTCCGCCGCGCAGCGCGCCATCCCGTGGCGCGTCTCGTGCGTCGCCGAGCCGATATGCGGCAGCGCGACGACATTCTTCATCTGCAGCAGCGGCGAATTCGCCGGCAGCGGCTCCTGCTCGAACACGTCGAGCCCCGCGCCGCGGATCGTGCCCGCGCGCAGCGCATCGACCAGCGCGGCTTCGTCGACGACGGGCCCGCGCGACGCGTTGATCAGGATCGCGCCGCGCTTCATCTTCGCGAATTCGGGCGCACCGACCAGATGGCGCGTTTCCGGCGACAGCGGCACCTGCAGGCACACGAAATCCGACTGTGCGAGCAATTCGTCGAACGTCACGCGCCGCGCGCCGTACTGCGTCTCGGCTTGCGCGTGCGCGGAGCGGTTCGCGTACAGCACCTGCATCCGGAAGCCGAGCGCCGCGCGGCGCGCGACCGCGCCGCCGATCCGCCCGAGCCCGACGATGCCGAGCGTCTTGCCCTGCACGTCGGTGCCGTACAGGTCGGGGCCGATGCTGCGATGCCAGTTCCCGGCCTTGACCCACTCGGCCAGCTCGACCACGCGCCGCGCGGACGCCAGGATCAGCGAAAACACCGTATCGGCGGTCGACTCGGTCAGCACGTCCGGCGTATGCGCGAGCACGATGCCGCGGCGCGTCAGGTCGGCGACGTCGAAGTTGTCGTAGCCGACCGAGATCGTCGACCACGCCTTCAGCCGCGGTGCGCCGTCGAGCATCCGCGGCGTGACCTTCAGGCTCGCGCCGATCGCGCCGTCCGCGTCGCCGAGTGCGGCGGCAAGCGCGTCGGCGCCGTCGGCCTGCACGACGTCCGCATGCTCGCGCAGGTACGCGAGAACGTCATCGGGCAGCGGCTTGTACGCGACGATACGGGGCTTCATGTTTCATTTTCCTTGCAGCGGCGCGGCGAGCGGATGCGCATCGCGCGCCTGGGGTTTGACGGACAGCGTGAGGATCACCGCGGCGACGAGCGCGGCGCTCATGAACGCATACGACGCGACGGGCGACCCGGTCGCACCGTTCAGGTAGCCGACGAAGTACGAGCCGACGAACGAGCCGAGCGCGCCCATGCTGTTGATCAGCGCCATCGCGCCGCCGGCGACGTTCTTCGGCAGCAGCTCCGGCACGATCGCGAAGAACGGGCCGTACGGCGCATACATCGCGGCGCCCGCGACAACCAGCAGCGCATACGAGATCCAGAAATGCGACGAGCCGAGCGCGTACGACGCGGCGAATGCGGCTGCGCCGATCAGCAGGAACGGCCACACGAAGCCGCGGCGCGAGCCGACCTTGTCGGACGCCCACGATGCGGCGAGCATCGCGATCGTCGCCGCGAGATACGGCAGCGCGGACAGCCAGCCGGTCGCGACCATCCCGAGGTCGGACCCGTTCTTGACGATCGACGGCAGCCACAGCACGAAGCCGTACACGCCGATGCTCCAGCAGAAATACTGCGCGCACAGCTTGATCACGGCCGGCGAGCGGAATGCCTCGCCGTAGTTGCGCACGGGCTTGATCGCTGCCTGCTCGGCCACGAGCGCGGCGTCGAGGTCGCGCTTTTCCTGCGCGGTCAGCCACGGCGAATCGGCCGGCTTGTCCTGCACGAGGAACCACCAGCACACGGCCCAGATGATGGCCGGCACGCCTTCGGCGATGAACATGTGGCGCCAGCCGAATTCATGCACGAGATAACCCGACACGATCGACATCCACAGCACGGTGACCGGGTTGCCGAGGATCAGGAACGTGTTCGCGCGCGAGCGCTCGTTCTTGGTGAACCAGTTGCTGATGTAGATCAGCATCGCCGGCATCACGGCCGCCTCGACCACGCCGAGCACGAAGCGGATCGCCATCAGCGACGGGATGTTGCTGACCACGCCCGTGAGCGCCGCGCAGCCGCCCCACAGGATCAGACTGACGAACACGAGCTTCTTCACGCTGCGGCGTTCCGCATAGATCGCGCCGGGGATCTGGAAGAAGAAGTAGCCGAGGAAGAACAGCGCGCCGATCAGCGACGACAGGCCCTTGCCGATGCCGAGATCCTGGTTGATGCCGGCCGCTGCCGCGAACCCGTAGTTCGCGCGGTCGAGGTAAGCGAGGCTGTACGTGATGAACACGATCGGCATGATCGTCCACCAGCGACGGGCTGCGAGATTGGTTGCCATGAGAGTGTCTCCGTATGTCGACCGGACTTGGCGCTTCAGCGCCCGTCCGGCCTCCAGCAAAACTACGTGTGCGTCGTGCACGAAATGGATCCGCGGATTGTGCCGTGTCCGGCCTCTCATTGCGCGGTGACGATTTCCTCTAAGCGATCGGCGCGATTGCTGACATTTTCGAGCCGGTCGAGGGCTTCGCGCGTCGGCAACCCTTCCGAATCGCCGATCACCTGGATCGCGAGCGCGCCGATCCGGTTGCCGCGCGCGACCGCCTGCTCGACGCTCCGGCCTTCCAGCAACGCGCTGACCACGCCGACCGCGAAACCGTCGCCGGCGCCGACCGTGTCGACCACCCGTTCGACACGCTCACCCGCGACCGTGCCCTCGCGGCCGTCGGCCGTGCGGAAATATGCGCCTTGCTCGCCGAGCTTGATCACGACGCCGCGCGCGCCCCGCGCGAGATAGAAGCCCGCGATGTCGGCCGGCGTGTCGTGCCCGGTGAGCTGGCGCCCTTCGGCGAGGCCCGGCAGCACCCAGTCGGCGAGCGTCGCGAGCGCGTTCAGCGTCTTCGCCATCACGTCGGCGGACGGCCACAGCGTCGGGCGCAGGTTCGGATCGAACGAGATCGTCTTGCCGGCCGCGCGCATCTCGCGCGCGAGCCGGAACGCCAGTTCGCACGAGGTCGCGGAGATCGCCGGCGCGACGCCCGTCAGGTGCAGGTGGCGCGCGCCGAGCACGTAGTCGGCCACGTAGTCGTCGCACGACAGGTAGCTCGCGGCCGAACCCTTGCGGAAATATTCGACGGTCGGGTCGCTGCCGTCGTCGTTGCGCGACTTCAGCTGGAAACCGGTCGGGTAACGCGGATCGACGGTCACGCACGACGCGTCGATGCCTTCGCGCGCCAGCGTGTCGAGCACGTAGCCGCCGAACGAATCGCGGCCCACGCGGCTCATCCAGCCGACCCGGAAACCGAGCCGCGACAGGCCGATCGCGACGTTCAGGTCGGCGCCCGCGATCCGCTTCGTGAATTGCCCCGCGTGCGCGAGATGGCCGGGCTCGGTCGCGACGAACATCGCCATCGCCTCGCCGTAGGTCACGACATCGAGTGCTGCTTTCATGAATGAACTCCTCGGGATCCTTTTGCGGTCAAGCGGTCGCGAGCCATGCGACACGGCGGCAGGCATCGCCCGCCAGATCGGCAGCGTCGAACGGGAACTCGATGCCGCGCGGCACATGCGGCGGCAGCGCCGCAAGCACGCCGGTCACGAGCGCGTCGTTCGGCGCCGGCGCGACCGCGAAGCGGCGCGCGCCCTCACCCTCGACGGCCTTGCAATGAATGTATTCCACGTGCGGCGCAAGCACTTGCGCGCAGTCGAGCGGCGCTTCGCCCGGCCACTGCCAGTTGCCGATGTCGAACGTCATCCCGAGCGCATCGCGCTGGCCGGCCGCGGCCAGCGCGTCGAACAGCCCGCGAAACTGCGCGAACGCGCCGCCGACCTGGAGCTGGCCGTTCTCGACCACCACACGCGCGTTCGCGCCGCGCGACAGCGCGACGATCTCGGCCGCGTGCGCGTCGCCGGCAAAACCGCCGAGCTGGAATTTCACGAAGCGCGCGCCGAGCGCGTCGGCTTCCGCGAGCGCGTCGCGCAATGCGTCGGCATCCAGCGCACCCGTTTCCGTATACAGCGTGGCCGGCGTCGAATAGACCGACCACAGCCCGTGGCCGGCGATCTGCGCGCCGAGCGCGGCCAGCGCGCCGGGGGCCGTGTCGTCGTCCGACGCGAACAGTTCGCGCCGCACCTCGAATCCGGTCGCACCGGATGCCGCCACGGTCGAGATGAATGCGCTGTGGCCCTCCTGGCGCACGCGGTCCATCCCGAATGCGCTCGCCACGATCACGATGTCTGCCATGTTGCCCTTTTTTACCGGAATGGAACCGGTTCCATTTGCTTGAGACGGATGGTGCGCCTCGCGTCAGGCCCACGCCATAGAGGAAATCCCTAAGATAGTGCACCGCGCCAGCACGCGCCCGACGGCGTGCAACGCACGTTCCCGGCGCGGCTGCGGCCGCTCAGGCGAGGTCTTGCGCGAGACTCATGTCGAGGAACTGCGCGGCGACCCGCGACGGCGCACCGCCGTGCGGCACGAGAATGGAGAAATGACGCGTGAGCGGCGCCGGCGCGAGCGAGCGCAGCACGAGCGCCGCATCCTGGTGGCGCAACGACATCGCGGACACGAACCCGACGCCCATCCCGGCGCGCACGGCCTCCTTGACGGCCTCGACGCCGGCGATCTCGAACGCGACGCGCATCGGCGCGCCGCCGTGCGCGAACGCGCGTTCGACGAGCTGCCGCACGGCGGAGCCCGCCTCGCGCAGCACGAGCGGATGCGCGGCGAGCGCGTCGAGCGTCACGCCCGCGTCGTAGCCGGGCGCGGCCAGCGGATGGCCGGCCGGCACGATCGCGACGATCTCGTCCTCGTGCCAGGCATGGACGGCCGTGCCCGGCGGCAACGCCTCGCCGGGCGGCCCCTCGATCAGCGCGATGTCGAGCGACGGCAGCGCGGCCACCACGTCGGCCGTATTGCCGCTCATCGTCTGGATCGTCACGCACGGCGCGAGCGGCTGGAACGCCGCGATCAGGTATGGCAGCAGGTAGCTCGCGGGCGTCGTGCTCGCGCCGATGCGCAGCGTGCCGGCTTCCAGCCCGCGCACCGCGTCGCGAAACGCACGCGCCTGCGCGAACGTATCGCGCTGCGCCTTCGCGTACTGCGCGAGCTGCTCGCCGACCGGCGTCAGGCGGATGCCGCGGCCGTCGCGCTGGTACAGCGGCTCGCCGAATTCGTCCTGCAGCAGCCGCAGCTGGCCCGACACGGCCGGCTGCGACAGATGCAATGCCACGGCGGCGCGGCTGATGTTCAGGTGTTCGGCGACGGCGGCGAACGTTATCAGTTGATCCGGGGTCATGGGGATGAATTATCGGCTTTCCGGATAGTTTACGTCACAAATCACAATTTTTCATATCGATATAACGAAATTAGGATTACAGCATCGCAACACGCTCCATCACGGTGCTCCCATGTCCACTGCCCCGACTCCCCATCTCAGCCATGCCGCGCCGTCGATGCGCGGCCAGTTGAACGGCGTGCTGTTCGTCGCTCTGTTCGCCGCCGCCGTCACGAGCCTGTCCGAGCTTCCCGCGGTCGCGGCGCTCGGCCTGTCGCCGCTGATCGTCGGCATCGTCGCAGGCGCCTTGTACGGCAACGCGCTGCGCGACGGCATGCCGGCCAGCTGGGCGGCCGGCGTCAATTTCTCCGCGCGCAAGCTGCTGCGCATCGCGGTCGCGTTCTTCGGGTTGCGCGTGAGCCTGCAGGAAATCGCGCAGGTCGGCCTGCCGGGCCTCACGGTGTCGGTGCTGGTCGTCGTCAGCACGCTCGTGATCGGCACCTGGGCCGGCATGAAGCTGATGAAGCTCGACCGCGACGCGGCGCTGCTGACCGCCGCCGGCAGCGCGATCTGCGGCGCGGCCGCCGTGCTCGCGTTCGAATCGACGCTGCAGTCGAAACCGCACCAGAGCGCGATGGCCGTGGGCAGCGTCGTGCTGTTCGGCACGCTGTCGATGTTCCTGTACCCGCTCGCGTATCACGCCGGGCTGCTGAACCTCGATCCTGCCGGCCTCGGCCTGTTCTTCGGCGGCACGATCCATGAAGTCGCGCAGGTGGTCGGCGCGGCGAGCGACATCAGCCCCGAGGTCGCACACATCGCGACGATCGTGAAGATGACGCGCGTGATGCTGCTGGTTCCCGTGCTGCTGGTGCTCGGCTGGTGGCTCGCCCGCTCGGCCCGCGCAACGGCCGGCGGCGCGCAGGGCAAGCGCAAGGTGGCCGTGCCCTGGTTCGCGCTCGGCTTCCTCGGCTTCGTGATCGTCAATTCGCTGAACGTGCTGCCGACCGCCGTCACGCATACGCTGAACGTGCTCGACACCTTCGCGCTGACGATGGCCATGACGGCACTCGGCATCGAGACGCGCGTCGCGCAGATCCGCGCCGCCGGCCCGCGGGCGCTGATGACCGGCCTGATCCTGTATGTGTGGCTGATCGCCGGCGGCTACGCGATCACCTGGGCCGTGCAGCACTGGCTTGGCTGAGCCGCACGTCCGTGACGGTTCGCACGCCGCGCCCGACGGGGAAGTCCCGCGGGCGCGGCGCAGTGCTATGCTTCGCGTCGTTTTCCATCGCCCTCTTTCAGCCGTGCTCTCGTTCCTGCTGAAGCTGCGCACTCGCGCCCAAAAGCTGTTCCGCCTGTCGGACGCCCATACGATGCTGATCTGGTCGGCGATCGTCGGCGTCGGCGGCGCCTTTGCCACGATGGCGTTCCGCGAAGGCATCGACCTGATGCAGCGCCTGGTCTCCGGGCAAAGCGGCAGCTTCGTGCAGATGGCCAAGAGCCTGCCGTGGTACGTACGGTTCTGGATGCCGGCGGCCGGCGGCTTCCTCGCCGGCTGCGTGCTGCTGCTCGCGACGCGCGGCGACAGGCAGGCCGCCAAGACCGACTACATGGAATCGGTCGCACTCGGCAACGGCGTCGTGCCGGTCCGGCAGAGCCTGTGGCGCAGCGTGTCGTCGCTGCTGACGATCGGCAGCGGCGGCTCGATCGGCCGCGAAGGCCCGATGGTGCAGCTCGCGGCGCTGGCCGCGTCGCTGGTCGGCCGCTTCGCGCACTTCGACCCGCCGCGCCTGCGCCTGCTGGTCGCCTGCGGGGCCGCTGCCGGCATCACGTCCGCGTACAACGCGCCGATCGCCGGCGCGTTCTTCGTGTCGGAAATCGTGCTCGGCACGATCGCGATGGAAAGCTTCGGGCCGATGGTCGTCGCGTCGGTCGTCGCGAACATCGTGATGCGCGAATTCGCCGGTTACCGGCCGCCGTACGAAATGCCGGTGTTTCCGGCCGTCACGGGCCCCGAGGTCCTGCTGTTCGTCGTGCTCGGCGCGCTGTGCGGCGTGCTCGCGCCGCAGTTCCTGCACCTGCTCGACGCATCGAAGAACCAGTTCAAGCGGCTGCCGGTGCCGCTGCCCGTGCGGCTCGCGCTCGGCGGCCTCGTCGTCGGCGTGATCTCGGTATGGATTCCGGACGTCTGGGGCAACGGCTACAGCGTCGTGAACCACATCCTCCATTCGCCGTGGACCTGGCAGGCGCTCGTCGCGGTGCTCGTGTTCAAGGTGATGGCGACCGCCGCGACGGCCGGCTCGGGTGCGATCGGCGGCGTGTTCACGCCGACGCTGTTCGTCGGCGCGGTGTTCGGCTCACTGTTCGGGCTCGCGATGGAAGCGCTGTGGCCCGGCCATACGTCGGCCTATTTCGCTTACGCGATCGTGGGGATGGGGGCGTTCATGGCCGGCGCCACGCAGGCGCCGCTGATGGCGATCCTGATGATCTTCGAGATGACGCTGAGCTACCAGGTCGTGCTGCCGCTGCTGGTGTCGTGCGTGTTCGCGTATTTCGTCGCGCGCGCGACGGGCACGACGTCGATGTACGAGATCACGCAGCACCACTACCAGGACGCGCAGGAGCGGCAGCGGCTGCGCACCACGCAGATGCGCGAGCTGATCCAGCCCGCGCAGACGGTCGTCCCGCTCACGGCGAGCGTCGCCGACATGACGCGCGTGTTTCTCGAATACCCGGTGAAGTACCTGTACGTGACGGACGACGCCGGGCGCTTCCGCGGCGCGGTCGCGCTGAAGGACATCACGTCGGACCTGCTCGACAAGCGCGACACGACCGACAAGACGGCCGCGCACTACGCACATACGCCGTTTCCGCTCCTCACGCCCGACATGCCGCTCGCGACCGCGCTCGAACGCTTCATGGCGTTCCAGGGCGAACGGCTGCCGGTGATCGAAAGCGAAGCCGAGCCGACGCTCGCGGGCGTCGTCTACAAGACCTCGCTGCTCGACGCGTACCGGCGGATGACCGGCGAGCGCTGACACGCGCCGCCGATCCGCCCGCGCCGGTCAGTCCGGCGCGCGCCCCAGCACGACCCGCGCGAAGAATCCCGCGAGCACCGATTCGGCCACGTCGACCGATACGTGCTGCGGATCGGCCGTGTAATACGACTGCACGCCGTCGCACAGGCACATCAGCCCGAACGCGAGCGTATCGGCCGGCAGCAGCAGCGGCGTACCCGAGCGCTCGGCGAAGCGCTCGATGAATTCCGCCATCTGTACGCGCTTGCCGTGCAGGAACTGATTGAAGCGCACGCGGAACTTCGCGTCGCGCGCCGCCTGCAGCTTCGCCTCGCCCCATAGCAGCGAGTATTCGTCGTCGCGAAACAGCGTCCGGTAATACGCGAGCGCCATCGATTCCATCTGCTCGCGCGTGCCCCCCTCTTCGAAAATCGCCTGGAAGTCGGACCGCACCTCCTCGTGGTTGCGCTCCAGCAACTCCAGCAGCAGGTCGGACTTGCTGCGGAAATTCGAATAGAACGCACCGCGCGTATAGCCGGCCGCCGCCGCGATGTCTTCGACACTCGCGGCCACATAGCCTTTCTTCAGAAAAATGCGATGCGCGGCCGTCAACAGACGTTCACGCGTCTGGTCCCGGCTCTGCTCGCGAGTTAAGCGCTGTGGTTTCATGGCGCGCAGTCTAGCACCATTCCCCTTTCATATTCATCTTTGCATTCAGATACAGGTGTGTATTAGAATTCGCCACAGTTTCTGAATGTGCCGTCCGCACGCCCGTGCCGACGCCGCCTGGGGCAAGCGCCCGCCGCGCTTGCCGACCTCGTTCCGCTCCACCTCACCTGGGGGTTTCGTGAATCGCTCCGGTTTCCGCGCCACGCTGCTGATCGGCGTCGCGCTCATCCTTGCCGCCTGTCATCCCAAAGAATCCGCGCCGCCCGCCCCGCGCCCCGTCGTCGCGCTGCCCGCGCGGGCCGATACCGCCGCGACCGCACGCACGCTCCCCGGCGACATCCAGCCGCGCTATGCGACGCCGCTGTCGTTCCGCATCGCCGGCAAGATCATCGAGCGCAAGGTGCGGCTCGGCGATACGGTCAAGGTCGGCCAGGTCGTCGCGCTGCTCGATCCGTCCGATGTCGAGAAGAACGCCGCGAGCGCGCAGGCGCAGCTCGATGCCGCGACGCACAGTCTCGCGTTCGCGAAGCAGCAGCTCGACCGCGACCGTGCGCAGGCGCATGAAAACCTGATCGCGACCGCGCAGCTCGAACAGACCCAGAACAGCTATACGTCGGCGCTCGCGCAGCGCGACCAGGCGCAGCAGCAGCTCGCGCTCGCGAAGAACCAGCTCCGCTACGCGACGCTCGTCGCCGATCACGCGGGCTTCATCACCGCCGAACAGGCCGACACCGGCCAGAACGTGTCGGCCGGCCAGCCGGTCTACCAGCTCGCGTGGTCGGGCGACGTCGATGTCGTCAGCGACGTGCCCGAGGCTGCGCTCGCCTCGCTCGCGCCCGGCCATGCGGCGACCGTCACGCTGCCGTCGCTGCCGGGCCGCCAGTTTGCCGCCAAGGTGCGCGAAATCGCGCCGGCCGCCGATCCGCAAAGCCGCACCTATCGCGTGAAGCTCACGCTCGCCACGCCCGATCCGGCGATCCGCCTCGGGATGACCGCGAACGTCGCGTTCGACGGCGCACCGGCCGCCGACAACGCGCAGCCGATCACGCTGCCCGCGACCGCGCTGTTCCACGACGGCGCGCAACCGGCCGTGTGGGTCGTGCGCACGAAGGACGACACGCTCGAACTGCGCCGCGTCGACGTCGCGCGCTTCAACGAGCGCACCGTGACCGTGTCGCACGGGCTGCAGCCGGGCGAGCGCGTCGTGCTGCAGGGCGTGCATACGGTCAGCGCGGGCGAGAAAGTGCGCGCGATCGCGCCGCTGCATCCGGAGGACTTCGCATCGTGAGTACCCCGCATGAAGAAGGCCGTTTCAACCTGTCGGCGTGGGCGTTGCGCCACCAGGCGCTCGTCGTCTACCTGATCGCGCTCGCGACGCTCGCGGGCATTCTCGCGTACACGCGGCTCGCCCAATCCGAAGACCCGCCGTTCACGTTCCGCGTGATGGTGATCCGGACGTTCTGGCCCGGCGCGAGTGCGCGGCAGGTGCAGGAACAGGTGACCGACCGGATCGGCCGCAAGCTGCAGGAAACGCCGGCCGTCGACTTCCTGCGCAGCTATTCGCGCCCCGGCGAATCGCTGATCTTCTTCACGATGAAGGATTCGGCGCCCGTGAAGGACGTGCCCGAGACCTGGTACCAGATCCGCAAGAAAGTCGGCGACATCGGCTACACGCTGCCGCCCGGCGTGCAGGGCCCGTTCTTCAACGACGAGTTCGGCGACGTCTACACCAACATCTGGACGCTCGAGGGCGACGGCTTCACGCCCGCGCAACTGCACGACTACGCGGACCAGTTGCGCACCGTGCTGCTGCGCGTGCCGGGCGTCGGCAAGGTCGACTACTTCGGCGACCCCGACCAGCGGATCTTCATCGAGGTCAACAACGCCCAGCTCACGCGCCTCGGCATCTCGCCGCAGCAGCTCGGGCAGGCGATCAACGCGCAGAACGACATCTCGTCGGCCGGCGTGCTGACGACCGCCGACGATCGCGTGTTCGTGCGGCCGAGCGGCCAGTTCGACAACGTCGACGCGATCGCCGACACGGTGATCCGCATCAACGGCCGCACGTTCCGGCTCGGCGATCTCGCGACCGTGAAGCGCGGCTACGACGACCCGGCCGTCACGCAGATGCGTACGAACGGCAAAGCCGTGCTCGGCATCGGCGTCACGATGCAGCCGGGCGGCGACGTGATCCGGCTCGGCAAGGCGCTCGACGCGGAATCGAAGGACCTGCAGGCGCAGCTGCCGGCCGGCCTCAAGCTGACGCTGGTGTCGAGCATGCCGCACGCGGTCTCGCATTCGGTCGACGACTTCCTCGAAGCCGTCGCCGAAGCCGTTGCGATCGTGCTGGTCGTGAGCCTCGTGTCGCTCGGCCTGCGCACCGGGATGGTCGTCGTGATCTCGATTCCGGTCGTGCTCGCGGTCACCGCGCTCTTCATGTACCTGTTCGACATCGGGCTGCACAAGGTATCGCTCGGCACGCTCGTGCTCGCGCTCGGGCTGCTCGTCGACGACGCGATCATCGCGGTCGAGATGATGGCCGTGAAGCTCGAACAGGGTTACAGCCGCGCACGCGCCGCCGCGTTCGCGTACACGAGCACCGCGTTCCCGATGCTGACGGGCACGCTCGTCACGGTGTCGGGCTTCCTGCCGATCGCGCTCGCGAAATCGAGCACCGGCGAATACACGCGCTCGATCTTCGAAGTGTCGGCGATCGCGCTGATCGCGTCGTGGTTCGCAGCCGTCGTGCTGATCCCGCTGCTCGGCTATCACATGCTGCCCGAGCGCAAGCGGCACGCGCACGAGGCGCACCTGCCCGACGACCACGAGCACGACATCTACGACACGCGTTTCTACCGGCGGCTGCGCGGCTGGATCGACTGGTGCATCGAGCGGCGCTTCGTCGTGCTGCTGGTTACCGGCGCCCTTTTCGTCGTCGCACTGATGGGCTTCACGCTCGTGCCGCAGCAGTTCTTCCCGAGCTCCGACCGGCCCGAGCTGCTGGTCGACCTGCGGCTGCCCGAAGGCGCGTCGTTCGCGGCGACGCTGCGCGAAACCGAGCGCCTCGAGAAAGCGATCGACAAGCGCCCCGAGATCGACCATTCGGTGAACTTCGTCGGCAGCGGCGCGCCGCGCTTCTACCTGCCGCTCGACCAGCAGCTGCAACTGCCGAACTTCGCGCAGTTCGTGATCACCGCGAAATCGGTCGAGGATCGCGAGAAGCTCGCGACCTGGCTCGAAACCACGCTGCGCGACACGTTCCCGGCCGTGCGCTGGCGGCTGTCGCGGCTCGAGAACGGCCCGCCGGTCGGCTATCCGGTGCAGTTCCGCGTGAGCGGCGACAGCATCGCGACGGTCCGCTCGATCGCCGAGAAGGTCGCGGCGACGATGCGCGGCGATGCGCGCACGGTCAACGTGCAGTTCGACTGGGACGAGCCGGCCGAGCGCTCGGTGCGCTTCGAGATCGACCAGAAGAAGGCGCGCGAGCTGAACGTCACGTCGCAGGACGTGTCGAGCTTCCTCGCGATGACGCTGTCCGGCACGACCGTCACGCAGTATCGCGAGCGCGACAAGCTGATCGCGGTCGACCTGCGCGCGCCGCGCGCCGACCGCGTCGATCCGGCGAAGCTCGCGGGCCTCGCGCTGCCGACGCCGAACGGCCCCGTGCCGCTCGGCTCGCTCGGCCGCTTCACGCCGACGCTCGAATACGGCGTCGTATGGGAGCGCGACCGCCAGCCGACCATCACCGTGCAGTCGGACGTGCGCGCCGGCGCGCAGGGCATCGACGTCACGCATGCGGTCGACGCGAAGCTGAACGCGCTGCGCGCGCAGCTGCCGGTCGGCTATCAGATCAACATCGGCGGCTCGGTCGAGGAAAGCGCGAAGGCGCAGACGTCGATCAATGCGCAGATGCCGCTGATGGCGATCGCCGTGTTCACGCTGCTGATGATCCAGCTGCAGAGCTTCTCGCGCGTGCTGATGGTCGTGCTGACCGCGCCGCTCGGGCTGATCGGCGTGGTCGCGACGCTGCTGCTGTTCGGCCAGCCGTTCGGCTTCGTCGCGATGCTCGGCGTGATCGCGATGTTCGGGATCATCATGCGCAACTCGGTAATCCTCGTCGACCAGATCGAGCAGGACATCGCGGTCGGCCACGGGCGCGTCGACGCGATCATCGGCGCGACCGTGCGGCGCTTCCGGCCGATCACGCTGACGGCCGCGGCCGCCGTGCTCGCGCTGATCCCGCTGCTGCGCTCGAACTTCTTCGGGCCGATGGCGACCGCGCTGATGGGCGGCATCACGAGCGCGACCGTGCTGACGCTGTTTTACCTCCCCGCGCTGTACGCGACGTGGTTCCGCGTGAAGCGCGACGAACGCGACCCGCAGGACGGGCCGCCGCCAGGCGCCACGCCTGCCGCGCCGTCGGGAGCTTGACCATGGATCGATCGATGACCCTGAAAACGAAAGCCGTGCGGGCGCTTGCCGTGGCGAGCCTCGCCGGCCCGCTCGCGGGCTGCGCGTGGTTCGCGCCGAGCGGCGAGCCGCCCGCAATGCCGTCGCCCGCGCACTACGGCAGCGTGCCGCAAGTCCAGCAGACCGTGTCCGCGCAAGGCGTCGCGCAGCAGTTCGAAGTCGGCGCGCAGCCGGTGCCCGACTGGTGGAAGCAGTACCGCTCCGATGCGCTGAACGCGCTCGTCGACGAAGGGCTGCGAAACAGCCCGACGCTGAGCGCGGCGTCGCATTCGCTCGATGCCGCGCGCGAACAGCTGCGCGGCCAGATCGGCAGCTCGATGCTGCCGTCGATCGACGCGGTCGGCCAGGCCACGCGCCAGCGCGCGCTCGGCGTGCCGATTCCCGCGCTCGGCGCGCCGACGCTGCTGTACGACACGTTCGTCGGGCAACTGCAGGCGAGCTACACGGTCGACCTGTTCGGCGTGTCGCGCTTCGCGAACCGCGCGCTCGCGAAACGCGTCGACGTCAGCGCGTTCCAGCTCGAATCCGCGCGGCGCGCGCTCGCCGCGAACATCGTCACCGCGTCGATCACCGTGTCGGTGCTCAATGCGCAGATCGACACGACCGAGCGGCTCGTCGCGCTCGCGAACGACCAGGCGCACGACGCCGAACGCCGCCATGCGCTCGGTTCGGCATCGCGCAGCGACGCGCTGAACGCGCGGCAAAGCGCCGACACGTTCGCGGCGAGCCTGCCCGCGCTGCGCCAGCAACGCGACTCGGCGCGCCATGCGCTCGCGGTACTGGTCGGCCGCACGCCCGACCGGCCGCCGGCCGACCTCACGCTCGCCGATCTGCACCTGCCCGAACAGGTGCCCGTCGTCGTGCCGTCCGACCTGCTGAAAAGCCGGCCGGACATCCAGGCGGCCGATGCGGGGCTGAAGGCAGCAGCCGCCGAAGTGGGCCTCGCGACCGCACAGATGTTCCCGCAGCTGTCGCTGTCGGCGGCCATGGGCAAAGGCGGCTTCAGCTGGCCGACGATGCTGTCGGGTGCCGGCGCGATCTGGAACGTCGGTGCGTCGCTGAGCCAGCCGATCTTCCACGGCGGCGCGCTGCTCGCCCAGCGCCGCGCGGCGAAGGCGACCTACGAGGCCGCGGTCGACCAGTACAAGCAGGCCGTGCTCGGCGCGTTCCAGAACGTCGCCGATTCGCTGGCGGCGCTCGAACACGATGCGGAAGCGCTCGATGCGTCGTCTCGTGCCGCGCTTTCCGCGCGCGGCGCCTACGACGACGCGGCCGCCCGCGTGCGGCTCGGCGCACTGCCGCCGTCGGCCGCGCGTGCGAGCGAACTGCAGTACCGCAATGCGCGGCTCGACGAGATCCGCGCGACCGGCGCGCGGTTCGCGGATACCGCGCGCCTTTACCAGGCGATGGGCACGCCGCCGACCGGCAAGGACGACAAAGCCGGCCAGCCCGGCCAGAACGGCAACGCGGCCGGCGACGGCACAGGCGGCCGCGTTGCACGCGCGGCCACGCCCGACACCACGCCTTCGCCGCAATAAGCCGGCTCCTCGATCGGGCGCGTGCCGCACGGCCCCGCGCGCCCGATCGCCGAACTTCCGCTTGACCCTCACGTAGCGTAACGTTCGAGACTCCAGTGTGCGTACCGAACGGAGGAACGAATGCGACTGAAAGTGGGAGAACTGGCGAAACGCAGCGGGCTGACCGTCCGCACGCTTCATCACTATCACGCGATCGGTTTGCTGACGCCTTCGGCGCGCGCCGACAACGGCTACCGGCTGTACGACCGCCACGACATCGCCCGGCTCCACCAGATCCAGGCGTTGCGTCGCTTCGGCCTGTCGCTCACCGAAATCGGCGACCACCTGAACCAGCCCGGCACCCCGCTCGTCGAGCTCGTCGCGAAGCAGATCGCGCTGCTCGACCGCCAGCTTGCGCAGACCGCGCAGCTGCGCGAGCGGCTCGTGAACCTGCATGCGCAGCTCGCGGCGGGCACGGAGCCGGAACTGGCCGATTGGCTCACCACACTGGAGTTGATGACCGTGTACGACAAATATTTCTCCGAGGAAGAACTCGCGCGCATGCCGATGTACCGGAAGAGCCAGACGGGCGACGCGGAATGGATCGCGCTCGTCGGCGAGGTCCGTGCGCTGCACGACGCGGGCGTGCCCGCCGAGGACGAGCGCGCGCGTACGCTCGCGTCGCGCTGGATGGCGCTGCTCGTGCGCGACACGAACAACGATCCGCGGCTGCTGGCGAAGCTGAACCTGATGCACGAGCACGAGCCGGCGATGCAGTCGAAGATCGGCATTTCGACCGAACTGCGCGACTATGTGCTGCGCGCGTCGGCGGAAACGAAGATGCGGATCTTCGAGAAGTATCTTGCGCCGGACGAGATCCGCTTCATGCGGGCCCACTACGGCGAACGCGCGATGGAGTGGCCACAGCTGATGGGCGACGTGCGCGACGCGATCGACACCGGCGTGAAGCCCGATTCGCCGCAAGGCCGCGCGCTCGCGCAGCGCTGGCTCGAGCTGTTCTGCAGCTATGCGGGCCACGATCCGGCCACGCATGCGAAATTCCGCCAGGCGCTGATGAACGAGCCGGCGCTCACGAAAGACTCGTGGACCGACGACACGCTGATCGGTTTCGTGCGCGAGGCGATGGCGCAGCTTGCGCCGGTGCGTTGAGCGTGTGACGGTGCGGGCGGCGGCCGAATTGCTCGCGTGCCGCCCGCGTCGCCACTGACGCTCGGTCGCGCACTTGCCAGTCGGGCCGGCCGTCGAGCGTTGCCGTCACCTTCCGCTCGACGCCGTCGCCGCCGCCGAACGCGGCTCTGGCGGGCGTCACCGATCGCGCGTACCGAGCCCGAGCGCCTTCATCCGCCGGTACAGCGTCCGCTCGCTCATCCCGACCTGCTCGGCGAGCGCCTTGCGCGTGCCGTCGAACGTGCGCGCGATGCGCACGAGTTCCGCATCCGACATGCCGCGCCCGTCCGCCGCGCGGTCCTGCGGCGCCGCCGCGGCCGCGACGAGTTCGGCCGGCAGATGCTCGACGCGGATCGTCCCGTCGTCCGCGAACAGGCACGCGCGTTCGAGCACGTTGCGCAGTTCGCGGATGTTGCCGGGCCATGCATACGCATCGAGGCACGCTCGCGCGCGCTCGGTCAGCACGTACGGCCGCGCGCTCGCATCGCCCGCCTTGCCGCGCGCATTCGCGATGCGCCGCAGGATCGATTCGGCCAGCAGCGCGACGTCACCGCGCCGCTCGCGCAGCGCCGGCAGCGGAATCGGAAACGCGTTGATCCGGTAGTAAAGATCCTGCCGGAACCGGCCGTCCTCGATCATCTCGCGCAACGGCTTGTGCGTGGCCGCGACGAGCCGGAAATCGGCGCGCAGCGCCTCGACGCCGCCCACGCGCCGGAACGTGCCCGACTCGATCAACCGCAGCAGCTTCACCTGCATCGGCAGCGGCACGTCGCCGATCTCGTCGAGAAACAGCGTGCCGCCCTGCGCGGTTTCGACGAGGCCCGGCTTGCGCTGGTTCGCGCCCGTGAACGCGCCTTTCTCGTAGCCGAACAGTTCGCTCTCGAACAGCGTCTCGGCAATCCCCGAGCAATCGACGACGACGAACGGCCCCATCGCACGATCGCTCGCCTCGTGCAGCGCGCGGGCGAACAGCTCCTTGCCGGTGCCCGATTCGCCGAGCAGCAGCACCGGCAGCGTCGAGGGTGCCACGCGCTGCAGCGCACCGAGCGCCGCATTGAACGCGTCGGCGCCGCCGACGAGCCCTTCCGCACTCGGCTGCGCGGACGCGCTGCGCACCGTCGTCAGCCGCTCGACATAGGCGATCACGTTGCCGTCCGCATCGAAGATCGGCCGCAGCTCGACGTCGACGTGCTCGGGGCCGCGCGGCGTGTGATGGATGTGCAGCACGCGATTCAGCCCGCGCGACTCGAGCGCCTGCTTCATCGGGCAATGCTCGCCGGCCTGGTCGCACGGCACGTCGTAGTGATGCGACACCTGGAAGCAGTGCCGGCCCACGTGCTCGACGCCCGCCACGCCGAACTGGCGCCGGTACGCATCGTTCGCCGCGAGGATGCGGTAGTCGGGATCGACGACGATCATCGGCTGCGGGTCCTGCTCGAGATACGCGACGAGCGCGCGCACGTCGGGCATCGCGTCGCGACGCGGCGCGGGAACGATCGGGATGGTGTCGCGCGGATTCATGCGGCGGCTCGCTCGGTGAAGAAGCGCCCGGACGGACTGCCAGGCAGACTGCCAATTCTGCCACGACACTGCCAGTTATGGCAGTTCTCATCCTCGAGCGGACGCCAGCGACACCTTCACGCTACCGCCGGCACGCCGGAAATCCGAGTCGAATCAAGCCGCTGGCACATCGGCGAGTGCCTTGTCGCAGCCTGGCACGCTTCTTGAGACAAAGACCCCGATTGCAGATGCAGAACCCGATCGAGGACACCCCGTGAGCAACGCCCCCGCCCTGTCGGTCGAAGGCTTTTTCGACCCGGCGACCCACACCGTCAGCTATCTCCTGCTCGATACCGAGAGCCGCGCGTGCGCGCTGATCGACAGCGTGCTCGACTACGATCCGAAATCCGGCCGCACGCGCACCGCCAGCGCGGACCGGCTGATCGCCCGCGTCGCCGAACTCGGCGCGACCGTGCACTGGCTGCTGGAAACGCACGTGCACGCCGATCACCTGTCGGCCGCGCCCTACCTGAAAGCACGGGTCGGCGGCCGGATTGCGATCGGCTCGCACGTGCGCCGCGTGCAGCACGTGTTCGGCACGCTGTTCAACGCTGGCCCGGGCTTCGCGGAAGACGGCCGCCAGTTCGACCAGCTCGTCGACGACGGCGACACGCTCGCGCTCGGCGCGCTGACGATCCGCGCGCTGCATACGCCGGGCCATACGCCCGCCTGCATGACCTACTGCGTGGACGACGCGACGCAGCGCGCGGCGTTCGTCGGCGACACGCTGTTCATGCCCGACTACGGCACGGCCCGCTGCGACTTCCCCGGCGGCGATGCGCGCACGCTGTACCGCTCGATCGCGCGCGTGCTCGCGCTGCCGCCCGACACGCGCCTGTACCTGTGCCACGACTACCAGCCGGGCGGGCGCGACGTGCAGTTCGTGACGACCGTCGCCGAGCAGCGCCGCGCGAACGTGCACGTGAAGGACGGCGTGACCGAGGACGATTTCGTCGCCATGCGCACCGCGCGCGACGCGACGCTCGACATGCCCGTGCTGATGCTGCCGTCCGTGCAGGTCAACATGCGCGCCGGCCACCTGCCCGAACCCGAGAACAACGGCGTGCGCTACCTGAAGATCCCGCTCGACGCGATCTGAGCGCCTGCACCCCACCGAGAACCCCGACATGACGACCATCCGCAAGCTGACCGACACGCTGTCGGTCTCGCCGCAGATCGCGGCAGCCGACCTGCCCGCGCTTCACGCGGCCGGCATCCGCGCGATCATCTGCAACCGGCCCGACGGCGAAGGCGCCGACCAGCCGACCGTCACCGAGATCCGCGCGGCCGCCGCGCCGCTCGGCATCGACGTGCATGACCTGCCGGTCGATACCGGCAAGGTGACCGACGAACAGGCCGCGCGGTTCGGCGCGCTGCTCGCGTCGCTCGACGGGCCGGTGCTCGCGTACTGCCGCAGCGGCACGCGGTCGGCCACGCTGTGGGCGTTGTCGCAAGCGGCGCTGCGTCCGCTGAGCGACATCGTCGCCACCGCCGGCGCAGCCGGCTACGACCTGAGCGCGCTGGCATCGCGTATCGCACCGGGTGGCCGTCAGGCGGCACCGGCCGTCGACGCGCGCCACGACATCGTGATCGTCGGCGCGGGCGCGGCCGGCATCGCGGTTGCATCGAGCCTGCTCGCGCGCGACGCGTCGCTCGACATCGCGGTGATCGATCCGGCCGACATCCACTACTACCAGCCCGGCTGGACGATGGTCGGCGCGGGCGTGTTCCAGCCGGAAACCACCGCGCGCCGGATGACCGACGTGCTGCCGCGCGGCGTACACCGGATCCAGGCCGCCGTCGCGGGCTTCGAACCCGACGCGCACACGGTCGTGCTCGACGGCTGCCGCCGCATCGGCTATCGCAAGCTCGTCGTGTGCCCGGGGCTCAAGCTCGACTGGCACGCGATCGACGGTCTCGCCGACACGCTCGGCCGCAACGGCGTCACGTCGAACTACCGCTACGATCTCGCGCCGTACACGTGGGCGCTCGTGCGCGCGTTCCGCGGCGGCAATGCACTCTTCACGCAGCCGCCGATGCCGATCAAGTGCGCGGGCGCGCCGCAGAAGGCGATGTACCTGTCGTGCGATCACTGGCGTCGCGCGGGCCGCCTCGAAGCCGCGAACGTCGAGTTCCTGAATGCGGGCGGCGCGCTGTTCGGCGTCGCCGACTACGTGCCCGCGCTGATGGAGTACGTGAGAAGCTACGACATCGCGCTGTCGTTCGGCCACAACCTCGTCGCGATCGACGGCCCCGCGCGCCAGGCGACGTTCACGCGCGCGCTGCCGGACGGCGGCAAGGAAACCGTCGTGCGTGCGTTCGACATGATTCACGTCGTGCCGCCGCAGAAGGCGCCCGATTTCGTGCGATCGAGCCCGCTCGCCGACGCGGCCGGCTGGATCGACGTCGATCCGGCGACGCTGCGGCACAAGCACTTTCCGGACATCTACGCGCTCGGCGACGCGACCAACACGACCAACGCGAAAACGGCCGCGGCCGCCCGCAAGCAGGCGCCCGTCGTTGCGCACAACCTGCTCGCGTCGCTCGGCCGCGCGCACGGCGACGCCGCATATGACGGCTACGGCTCGTGCCCGCTCACCGTCGAGCGCGGCAAGATCGTGCTCGCCGAGTTCCTGTACGGCGGCAAGGTCGCGCCGACCTTCCCCGCGTGGCTGATCGACGGCAAGCGCCCGTCGCGGCTCGCGTGGCTGCTCAAGGAACGCGTGCTGCCGCCGCTCTACTGGAAGGCGATGCTCAAGGGCCGCGAATGGCTCGCGAAGCCCGCCGTCGCACGTTGACCGGAGCGCGATGACGTCATGTTGATTTCCCTCGTACTGGGCGGCTTCGTCGGCGCCGTGCTCGGCCTGACCGGTGCCGGCGGCGGCATTCTCGCGGTGCCCGCGCTCGTCGTCGGGATGAGCTGGCCGATGCAGCAGGCCACGCCCGTCGCCCTCGTCGCGGTGGCGGGCAGCGCCGCGCTCGGCGCACTCGAAGGCTTCCGCCGCGGGCTCGTGCGCTATCGCGCGGCGCTGCTGATGGCCGTGGCCGGCGTGCCGCTGACCACGCTCGGCGTGCGGCTCGCGCACGTGCTGCCGCAGCGCCTGCTGCTCACGCTGTTCGCGTTGACGATGCTGGTCGTCGCCGGCCGCTTGCTGCGGCAGGCGCTGCGGCACGCCCCCGCCGATGCGGACGCGTCGCCGCTGTGCGTCGGCCGCATCAACCCCGACACGGGCCGGCTCGTCTGGTCCTGGCCGGTCGGTGTCGCGCTCGCGTCGACCGGCGCGGTGACGGGTCTGATGACGGGGTTGCTCGGCGTCGGCGGCGGCTTCGTGATCGTGCCGATGCTGCGCAAGTTCACGAACGTGTCGATGCACGGCGTGGTCGCGACGTCGCTGATGGTAATCGCGCTGGTCGGCACGGGCGGCGTACTCGCGACGCTCGTGGCGGGCACGCGCGCGCCGCTCGACGTGACGCTGTGGTTCACCGTCGCGACCGCGCTCGGCATGGCCGCCGGCCGCGTCGCGTCGCACCACCTCGCCGCGCGGCACGTGCAGGCCGGCTTTGCTGCCGTGCTCGTGTGCGTAGCGCTCGGGTTGCTGGCGAAGGCGGCGTTCGGCGCTTGAGCCGAATGCGGCAACGGATCCACGCCCCCAAACAAAACGCCCGGCCCGACTCGTCGTCGGCACCGGGCGTTTTTCATTGCGGCCGCAACCTGTGGATCAGGCCGCGTATCCTGCCATCCGCTTGCGTTCCTGGCGCAGCATCACGAAGTTCGCGATCACGACGCCGGCCGTCACCGCGACGATGAACAGCGTCGCGAGCGCGTTCATCTCCGGGTTCAGGCCGAGGCGCACGCGCGAGAACACGACGAGCGGCAGCGTCGTCGAGCCGGGGCCCGACAGGAACGCCGACAGCACGAGGTCGTCGATCGACAGCGTGAACGACAGCAGCCAGCCGGCGATCAGCGCCTGCGAGATCAGCGGCAGCGTGATCGTGAAGAACACCTTCAGCGGCGTCGCACCGAGATCGAGCGCAGCTTCTTCCAGCGACGGGTTCAGCTCGCGCACGCGCGACTGCACGATGATCGCGACGTACGAGATGCACAGCATCACGTGGCCGAGCCAGATCGTGAACACGCCGCGCTCGGCCGGCCAGCCGATCCACTTCGCGAGCTCGATGAACAGCAGCAGCAGCGAGATCCCCTGGATCACCTCGGGGATCACAAGCGGCGCGTTGATCATCCCGCTGAACAGCGCGAAGCCGCGAAAGCGTCCCATGCGCGCGAGCACGAAACCGGCCCATGTGCCGATGAACACCGACGCGAACGCGGTCAGCACGCCGATCTTCAGCGACAGCCATGCGGCCGTCAGCAGCTCGTCATCCTCCACGAGCGCCGCGTACCAGCGGAACGAGAAACCCGACCACACGGTGACGAGCTTCGACTCGTTGAACGAGTAGACGATCAGGCTGAGGATCGGGATGTACAGGAACGCGAAGCCGGCAAACAGCGCCGCGAACTGCAGGTAACGATTCGGCTTCATCGACGGCCTCCCTGTTCCTTCGCCTGGAAGTGCTGGAACATCGCCATCGGCACGAGCAGCAGCAGCACCATCGCGCAGGTCACGGCCGACGCCATCGGCCAGTCTGCGTTGTTGAAGAACTCGTTCCACATCACGCGGCCGATCATCAGCGTGTTCGCGCCGCCGAGCAGCTCCGGAATCACGTACTCGCCGACCGCCGGGATGAACACCAGCAGGCAGCCCGCGATGATCCCGTTCTTCGACAGCGGCAGCGTGATCTGCACGAACGCCTTCCACGGCTTCGCGCCGAGGTCGTACGCGGCCTCGAGCAGGCGCAGGTCCATCTTCACGAGGTGCGCGTAGAGCGGCATCACGAGGAACGGCAGGTACGAATACACCATCCCGATGTAGACCGCGTAGTTCGTGCGGTACAGCTCGATCGGCGTATGCGTGAGGCCGATCCACATCAGGAAGTTGTTCAGCAGCCCGTTGTTCTTCAGGATGCCGATCCACGCGTACACGCGGATCAGGAACGACGTCCAGAACGGCAGCATCACGCCCATCATCAGCAGGTTGCGGGTCGCCGGATTCGAACGCGCGATGTAGTACGCCATCGGATAGCCGACCAGCAGACACAGCAGCGTCGTGATCGCGGCCACCCACACCGAGTTCACGTAGGTCGCGAAATACAGGCTGTCCGTGAACAGGAACGCGTAGTGCGACAGGTTCAGCGCGATATGCACGACGCCGTCGGTATACGACGCGAGTTCCGTGTACGGCGGAATGCCGAGCTGCAGCTCCGCGAAGCTGATCTTGACGACCAGCACGAACGGCACGAGGAAGAACAGCACGAGCCACGTGAACGGCCCGGCGACGACCGCCGACGCGCCCGTCAGGTTGAAGCGCCGCACCGGCCACTCGAGCAGGGACTTGAACGCGTTCATGACGTCAGCACCACACCGGCCGTCGCGCTCCAGCGCACGTAGATCTCGTCGCCGAGCGCCGGCGTGTCGAGCTCGGAAATCGCGAGGCTCGACACGTTCGCGATCACCGTCTTGCCGCCGTCGAGCTTCACGTGATAAAGCGAATAGCCGCCCATGTACGCGACGTTGCTGATCCGGCCGCGCGCCCAGTTGAACGCGCCTTCGGGCGGCTTGCGCGTGAGCGCGATCCGCTCGGGGCGCACCGACACCGTGACCGGCATCCCGAGCGGGCCCGAGATCCCGTGGCTCACGTACAGCCGGCTCGGCAGTTCCGGCGACTCGATGTACACGTGGTCGGGCTCGTCCTCGACGGTCACGCCGTCGAACAGGTTCGTCGAGCCGATGAACTCGGCCGAGAAGCGGCTGTTCGGGTATTCGTACACTTCGTTCGGCGAGCCGATCTGCACGATCTTGCCTTCGCTCATCACCGCGAGGCGGCTGGCCATCGTCATCGCCTCTTCCTGGTCGTGCGTGACCATCACGCAGGTCACGTCGACCTTCTCGATGATGTTCACGAGCTCGAGCTGGGTCTTCTGGCGGATCTTCTTGTCGAGCGCGGACATCGGCTCGTCGAGCAGCAGCAGCTTCGGGCGCTTGACCAGCGAGCGCGCCAGCGCGACGCGCTGCTGCTGGCCGCCGGAGAGCTGATGCGGCTTGCGCTGCGCGTACTTGCTCATCTGCACGAGCGCGAGCGCATCGGCCACGCGCTCCTTGATCTCGTTTTTCGGCGTGCCTTCCTGCTTCAGGCCGAACGCGACGTTCGATTCGACCGTCATGTGCGGGAACAGCGCGTACGACTGGAACATCATGTTCACGGGGCGGCGGTACGGCGGCAGCGACGCGAGGTCCTCGCCGTCGACGAAGATCCTGCCGGAGGTCGCCGTCTCCAGCCCGGCGAGCATGCGCAGCAACGTCGACTTGCCGCAGCCCGAGCTGCCGAGCAGCGCGAACAGCTCGCCCTGGCGCACGGTCAGGTTGACGCTGCGCACGGCTTCGGTGTCGCCGAATTTCTTGACGACGTCGACGATCTGGACAAAGTTCTCGGCGCGCGCATCGGCGCCGGAGGAGGAAACGGAGAACGGCGCGCCCGCAACCGGCGCACCCGACTGGCTATTCATGATGTGCTGCTTCTCTCCTGCGTTAGACGAACAAAGCCCCCGGGGGCACCAGGGGCTTCATGACTGCTGGTTCACTTCGGCTCGCGTCAGCGGCCCGACTTCAGCTCGGTCCACAGACGCGTCTGCAGACGCTGGATTTCAGGCGGCAGCGGCTTGAGCAGGAACAGCGTCTTCACGACGTCGGCCGGCGGGTAGACGGCCGGGTCGTTCGCCACGTCGGGCCGCACGTACTTGCGGGCCTCGGCGTTGGCGCTCGGGTAGTACACCGCGTTCGTGATCGCCGCGTGCACCTTCGGATCCTCGATGTAGTTGATCCACTGCAGCGCGGCATCCTTGTTCTTCGCGTCCTTCGGGATCGCCATCACGTCGAACCACACCGGCGCGCCGCCCTTCGGAATGTAGTACTCGACCTTGTACGGCTTCTTCGCCTCGATCGCGCGATGCTTCGCGATCACGACGTCGCCCGACCAGCCGAACGCGAAGCAGATGTCGCCGCCGACCAGGTCGTTGATGTAGCCCGACGAGTTGAATTGCGTGATGTACGGACGGATCTTCTTCAGCACTTCCATCGCGGCCTTGTAGTCGGCCGGGTTCGTGCTCATCGGATCCTTGCCGATGTAGTGCAGCGTCGCCGCGAACATCTGGTCGGGCGCGTCGAGCACCGACACGCCGCAGCTCTTCAGCTTCGAGATGTTTTCCGGCTTGAACAGGATGTCCCAGTTGTCGAGCGGCGCCTTGCCGAGCGCCTGCTGCGCCTTCGTCAGGTTGTACGCGAGACCGGTCGTGCCGTACGCCCAGGGCACCGAGTACTTGTTGCCCGGATCCGCGCCGGCGACGAGCGCCATCAGTTGCGGATCGAGATACTTGAGGTTCGGCAGCTTCGACTTGTCGAGCGGCGTGAAGATGCCGGCGGCGATCTGCTTGCCCGCGTAGTTGCTGGTCGGCACGACGATGTCGTAGCCCGAGCTGCCGGTCAGCAGCTTCGCCTGCAGCGTGTCGTCGCTGTCGTAGTTGTCGTAGCGGACCTTCACGCCCGCCTGCTTCTCGAAGTTCGGGATCGTGTCCTTCGCAATGTAGTCCGACCAGTTATAGACATTGAGCTGCGTATCCTTCGCCGCTGCCGCCGACGCACCCACGCACAGCGCGAGCGCTGCGAACCGGCCCACTACCTTTGCTTTCATCCCGTTCTCCCTCCGGCCGGACGCGTTGCCCGGCTGCCGTCTGCCTCGTCATGGCGGCGCATTCTGGCGCGCCGCCCCTCGAAAACCCCGAAAACTACCATCATTCGCGCCCCGTCACAAAAAAATCATGCCGGTGTCGCGCAAACGGAACAGATTCCCGCCGCCGGCCCGTCGGGCCGCCCGTGCGACGGGGCGTTCCGGGGGAATTCTATCGGGTAATCGGCGTCTGTCCACCGGGAAAAACAGGCGGTGGCGAAACCGCGTTCGCGTACCGGGCGTGCAGCCGGACAGCATGCCGGCCGGCGCCGCCCGACCCGGCGGCCGCGATGCATTAAAATGGCGGTTGACGATTCAACTGCGCGAACCCTTCCGATGGCCTCCAATCTCCACGACCTGCCCGACAGCCCCTGCATCGGCGTGTGCTCGACCCTCTTCGACGAAGTCTGCAAGGGTTGCGGCCGCACGGCCGCCGAAGTGTCGAACTGGGTATTCCTGAGCGACGAGGAAAAGCGCGCGGTGTGGGAGCGCATCTCGCGCGAAGGCACCGCGATGCGCTTCCAGTACGACAAGCTGTAAATCCGCCGGACATAAAAAAAGCGGCATGCCGACCGCCATGCCGCCAACCCCAACTCTGTCCTTTTCCTGCCGCGTCAGAACTTCATCCCGACGCCCACGCCCACGATCAGCGGATCGATGTGCAGCGTGCCGATGCCCTTGTCGCCCAGCGTCGCATCGGTGCTCATCCAGATCTTCTTCACGTCGACGTTCATGAACACCTTCTTCGTCAGCTGCACGTCCACGCCGAACTGCAGTGCGGGACCGAAGCTGCTCTTGTTGATCGACACGCCTTCCCCGCCGACGTTCAGCCCGTTGTTGTAGAAGTACGTGTAGTTCAACCCGGCGCCGACGTACGGACGCACCTTGCCCGCATGGTTGAAGTGATACTGCAGCAGCAGCGTCGGCGGCAGGACGCCCACGCCGCCGAGATTGCCGAGGCTCGACGTCAGCTGGTGCCGCGACGTGCCGAGGATCAGCTCGACACCGAGGTAGTCGCGGATCATGTACGTGAAGTCGAGCTCCGGCACGATCGCGTTGTTCACGCCCGTGTTGATTGCGCCGAGCGTGTCGCTCGCGCGCTCGTTCGGCTGGATGCTGATCGCGCGAAGCCGAACCAGTACGTCACCCTGGTTGATGCCGTCGCCCGGCGATGCCGCGTGCGACAGCGAGGGCATCGCGAGCAGACTCGCCGCGAGAGCGGCAGCGGTGACACAAGTTCGAATCGTTTTATGCATGGTACGGACCCCCAAAGAATGGTTTCCATTCTCCCCGTAGGGTCTTTTCGCCATCTTGATATTCATCAAGCCAGCGTAAACGTGGGACGGTTTGCCGCAGGCTCGGTCGCATTGCCGGTCAGCAGCAGGTCGAGCAGATCGCGCACGCTGCGGATCGCACGGCCGAACGGCAACGCTTCGCGGCCGCGGAAGAACAGCCCGTTCGCGACGTCGCCGCGCAGCGCGGCCGCGAGCCGCGTGTCGATACAGAAGTGGCCGAACTTCTCGATGCCGTCGCGCAGGCCGCAAACGCTCAGGCATTCGAGCGCGGTCGGGCAGCGCTGCTTCAGCGCGCCGAGCTTGGTGCGGATGCGCGTCTCGTTGCGCAGGTAACGATCGAGCCACGGCGTCTTCACCGCGCGTGCGGGCAGCCCCGTCACGCTGACGAATTCGACGATGTCGTCGGGCGTCGCGTCGGCGAGCACGCGCTTGAAGTGCGGATGCGCATCGCCCTCTTCCGTCACCGCGAACGGCGTACCGACCTGCACGCCGTTCGCGCCGGCCGCGAATGCCGCGCGCACCGTGTCGTGACTGTTGACGCCGCCCGCAACGATCAACGGAATCGTTTCGCGCTCGAGACCGAGCGACGCCATCACCTGCGCGGTCTCGTCGAGCACGCGTGCAAAGTCGAAACGGTGATCGTGCATGTCGTCGATCTGCGTGACGCCGAGGTGGCCGCCCGCGTGCGCCGGATGCTCGATCACGATCGCGTCGGGCAGGCGTCCCTTCTTCATCCACTTCTTCAGCACCAGCGCGATCCCGCGGCTGTCCGACAGGATCGGGATCAGCGCGATGTCGTGCCCTTGCGTGAGGTCGGGCAGATCGAGCGGCAGACCCGCGCCCATCACGATCGCGTTCGCGCCCTCGTCGCACGCGACACGCACGTAGTCGGCGTGCGCGCTCACCGCCTTCATCACGTTGACCGCGATCATGCCGCGCCCTTCGCCGTAGGTCTTCGCGAGACGGATCTCGCGTGCGAGCGCCTCGAGGTTCGCGGCTTCGAGCGTCGCGCGATCGGGTTGCGCGCGGCAGCGGGCGAGCAGGTCCGCGTGATGGTGGCGCAGGTCGATGCTCGCGATCGTGCCGACCGCGCCTTCGCGCGCGACGCTGCCGGCCAGCCGGTGCGCGGAGATGCCGACGCCCATGCCGCCCTGCACGACGGGCAGCAAGGTGCGGCCGCGAATCGTCAGCGGCGGAAAGGAAGTGCGTACGGTCATCTGAAACCTCGTCGGAACATCGGAACCGCGATGATCGACGATCCAGCGACGCGCACCTTGACGGCCGTCAATAAAAAAACGGCGCGCGCGCGCCGTTTCCGTTTCATGCCACGCGAAGCGCTCAGGCGGGCTTCGCCGGCTTCAACTGCATCGACTTGTACTCGAGATACTCTTCGAGCCCGTACACGCCGTTCTCGCGGCCGTGCCCCGACTGCTTGTAGCCGCCGAACGGCGCGGCCATGTTCCACGTGCCGCCGTTGATGTCGACCTGTCCCGTGCGGATGCGGCGCGCGACGCGCATCGCGCGTTCGTCGCTGCCGGCCCACACCGCGCCGCCGAGCCCGTACGGCGAATCGTTCGCGATGCGCACGGCCTCGTCTTCATCGCGATACGTGATGATCGACAGCACCGGCCCGAAGATCTCCTCCTGCGCGATCGTCGATTTCGGATCGACGCGGCCGAACACCGTCGGCTTCACGAAGAAGCCCTTCGCCACGCCTTCCGGCAGGCCCGTGCCGCCCGTCACGAGTTCCGCGCCTTCGTCGATGCCGCGCTGGATGTACGCCTGCACGCGCTGCTGCTGCACGGCCGACGCGAGTGCGCCGAGGCGCGTCGCGTCCTGCCGCGGATCGCCCGCGACGTACGTTTCGGCCGCCGCGAAATCGGCGTCGTCCAGGATCACCGACGCCGACTTGCCGCCCAGCTCCAGCGCGACGCGCTTGACGCCCGCGGCCGCCAGTTCGGCCACGCGCTTGCCCGCGCGCGTCGAGCCCGTGAACGACACCATGTCGACGTCCGGATCGGTGGCCAGCACCTCGCCGACGACCGGCCCATAGCCGCACACGAGGTTGAACACCCCGGCCGGCAGCCCGGCCTCGTGAATCGCTTCGGCGAGCATGAACGCGTTGAGCGGCGCGACTTCGGACGGCTTCAGGACGACCGTGCAGCCGGCCGCGAGCGCCGGCGCGACCTTCAGCGTGACCTGGTTCAGCGGGTAGTTCCACGGCGTGATCGCCGCGACCACGCCGACCGGCTCGCGCACGACGAGCGAGTTGCCGACCTGTGCCTCGAATTCGAACGACTCGGCAAGCTTCGCGTACGCCTTCCAGTTGTAGATCGGGCCGCCGACCTGGATCGCGCGCGACAGCTTGATCGGCATTCCGACTTCGCCGGTGATCGATTGCGCGAGTTCCTCGCTGCGCGCCTGCAGATGTTCGACGATCTTGCGCAGATAGCCCGCGCGCGTCGCGGGCGGCGTGGCCGCCCATGCATCGAAGGCCGCGCGCGCCGCGCGGATCGCGTCATGTGCGTCGGCTGCGACGCCTTCGGGAATCCGCCCGATCACGGCCTCGGTGCCCGAGTCGATCACATCGATCGTGCCGGTTCCGGCCGGTTTGCGCCATGCGCCGTCGATGTAGAACTGGTCGTAGATTTTCATCGTTTTCCGCCTCCAGGAAAGCAGACATTCTAGCGAGCGTTCCGGTCGGCCGGCGTGACGATTGACAGCCATTCGAAAGGACCTTAGCCTCGGCGCCTCATTCATCATAAGAAAGGAGAATGCCTTGAGCATCCTGACCAGAATCGAGGGCGGCTATCTTCAGGTACTGCGCGTGATCGTGCTGCTGTTCGCGACCGCCGTGCTGATCGGCGGGGTCATTTTCGGCGCGGTCGCACTCGACGCACGCCTGTCGAAGCCACAGAAAGTCGAATCGGCCATCCAGGTCGATCCCGCATCGTTCGCGTGGGAGAACGACGCACCCGCCAAGGCCGCGCCGGCCGCCGGCGGCGGCGCCGCCACGGAAGACAGCGCGTCGCCCGCGCTGCGCCTGTCGACGCAGTTGTCCGCCATCGTGCAGAAGCACGGCCGCACGGCCCTGTCGCCCGACTACGCGGTCGACCGCGACGCGTACGAGCCGTCGTTCCAGCGCGTGCTCGGCGACGACGACCACCCGGATATCGGCTACTTCGAGCAGCAGATCGCGTATCTCGACAAGGTGCTGTCGCGCGCCGACGTCGCAGCCGGCGTGAAGAAGAAGGTCACCGCACACGGCGACGAGTATGCGCGCGAGCAGGCGTACACCGACATCGTGTCGGCCGTCATGCGCGATTTCTCCGAGCGCTACGACGCACGCCGCACCGCGATCGAGAACGAGAAGAAGGCCGCGGAAGACACGGCCGCCGAGAACGGCCAGACCGCGCGCTACGCCGGCGCCGCCGCGCTCGTCGCACTGTATTCGTTCGTGTCGCTGGCGGTGCTGATCATCCTGATCCGCGTCGAGCGCAGCATCCGCTCGATCGCGCGCGCCACGCACACGCCGACCTGAACCCCGCCCGCCGGGCTGCGGCGGGCCCGGCGACGGGCCCGCTTCGCGGCGAAAGCGGCCGCGCCCGGCCGTCCGTTCCTGCGCTTTCGCGCACTTTCCGTTCCCGCTCCCCCCTTCCTCTGCCGCAGGCCATGAACGCACGCGCCGCGTCCGTCTCGCCGCCGCCACGTCAGCATCCACCCGGGTGCGCGGGCGGGCCCGCATCGTGCTATGTTTTTATTATCGGCACCGGCCCATTGCAACCGGCGCCGCCCGGAATCGACGCATTTCGTGAGCGCTGCCATGACCGACGCACCCCATCTCCTCGGCTCGCAAGATCGCCTTGAACTGCTTTGCTGGCTCACCTGCGGCAACCTCGGCGCGTTTTACCTCAACGAATCGTGGCCGGACGCCGCGTTCCAGGTCCAGGCTGCGCACCGCTGGCTCGACCGCCATCACCGCCAGGCCGACTGGCTCGCGGTCGCGAAGCTCGCGGCGCTGGCGCAGGACATCGCGAAGCGGCATGCGGGGTTCGTCGACGCGTCGTGGGCGCGCGACGCAGTCGAGGAAATCGTCGATACCGACGATCTCGACTACCGCGCGAAACTCGTGCAATGGGTGTACGAAGACTGCTGCAAGGCGCTCGCGGACAAGCGGCTGGCCGATTGAGCCGTCCGTCGCGGCCGCGTGCGCGCGGCCACGGCATCGCTTTGCGCGATGGTCGTTCCACCGTGCCGGACGTCACAGTCTGAATTGCTGACGCGTTACGGTGCACGCGCGCCCCTCTGGTGCCGGCACGCACGCGGCGTGCCGCTGCGCTTACAGCAGCGACTTCGCCTGCGTCAGCACCTTGTCGCAGATCTGCCTGGTCACCTGCTGCTTCAGCCCGCCGCCGCTCAGGTCGAGCTTGCCGCCGTTGCCGGCGTCGAGGATCCCGCTCGCGCCGCTCGTATAGCCGCTGTCCGACGACGCATTGCCGCCGAGCTTGCCCATCAGCGCGTCCTTCACCGACGCTGCGCCGCCGGACGCGCCGCCGAGATAGTTGTTCTGGATGCAGAACTGCAGCAGGCCCGCGACGTTGCCGGTGCTGCCCGGTGTCAGCGACGCACCGCCGCCGCCCGTCAGCGCGCCGCCTAGGCCGCCGAGGTTGCCGAGCGCACCGCCCGCGCTGCCGCCCGAATCGCCGCCGCCGACCTGTTTCAGGACATCGCCAAGCTGCGCATGGGCCACCGAAAACGGTGCGAGCAATCCGATCAGCGCGCCGGCAACGGTCGCGCGGCATAGACGTGCATTCATGTGAAGCCTCCCGGTTGTGACTGAGTGAGTGCCGCGAATCGAATCCAAGGATACTCAATCGACCCGTGCATGACAGCCTTCACGCATGGGCCGAAACGTCAGGCATCGTGATATCGCGGCGATTTGACAATGCTTGACGGCGTGCCGGCCGGCATCGCAGGCTCGACAAGCGATCGAATGCGCGTACCGGCGATCGTCATCTCGTCTCGCCGGCGCACATGAAGCGCCTTAGAATCATCGTCGCCGGCCGTTCGGACCCTCCGGCCCGATCTCAACCTCGACCATGAAGGATGCTCGCGTGGCGCTTGCCCATCGATTTCTGCGGATCGCCGGCGCATCGGCCGCGCTGCTCGCCGGTTGCGGCACGGCCGCTGCGGCGCCCGCCCCTGCATGCCCGTCACCTTCGTTCGACCGTTATCCGGCACCGGCCGCCAGCGCGCCGCGCAAGCCGGCCGCATCGCCCCGGTTGACCAGCAAGGAAGCGCGCCTGTACCGCACCGTGATTCGCGACGCATTCACGCAACCGGCCAATTTTGCCGGTCACTATCGCGTGGCGATCTGGGGTTGCGGCACGGATTGCCGGAATTTCGCGATCGTCGACAAGGTCACCGGCGCGACCTATACGATGCCGGGCGTGACGGCCATCTCGGGCGTGATGGGCAACGACGACGAGCGCGTCGAGTTCCGCGCCGGCAGCACGCTGCTGATCGTCGCCGGCTGCTTCAACGACGCTTGCGACGACAACCATGCGAAGGCGGCCCGGTTCTTCTACGAATGGACCGGCACGCGCTTGCGCCCGATCGGCACCTGTCCGCTGGCCATCGAGCCGGTTCAGTGAGCGACGCGGTCGATCCATGACATCCATTCACCTCAGCTTCGACGACGGCCCCGGCCCGTCGACACCTGCGTTGCTCGACGTCCTGCGCGACGCATCGTGCAAGGCAACCTTCTTCCTGCTCGGTAAAAATCTGGAGGGCGCACTCGACGTCGCCGCGAGAATGGCGCGCGAAGGCCACCGGCTCGGCAATCACACGCATTCGCACGCAAGGCCGGGCGCCCTGGCGAACGACGCACTGATCGACGAGATTGAGGCGACCGACGCGCTGATCCGCGATGCCTGTCGCATGGCCGGCGTGGCCGCGCCGGACGCGATCCCGCTGCGTCTTCCCTACGGGCTGATGCCGCAGGACGAGCGCGCCGGCGTGCTGGCGCGATTGCAGCGCGAACACACGGGCTGGACCGCGATACTGGACGACTGGCAGCGCCCCGCGCCGTCGCCGCAGGCGCTGTTCGACGCGATGTGCGCGCATGTCGACGCCAGCCTGGCGAAACATCGCGACGTGCTGTTCTGCATGCACGACGGGTCGCGACATGGCGAAGCGCGGCCCAACACCGTCGAAGCCGTACGCCTGTTCCTGAATCGGCAGGACTGAAGCAGCGGCCGGTCAGCGTCCCGGTGCCGCGCTGTCCAGCAACTGCCGCCAGCCACCGAGAAAGCCGATGCCGGGCCCCGGCACCCACAAGCCGCGCTGTGCGGCTTCCAGATGAATCAGCGTCTGGTCCGCGCAGAACAGCATCGCCAGCGCATCGCGATTGGCGCGCATCCAGCCCGGCACGGCATCGGACCGCATCGCCGCATAGGCGAGCAAGCCGGCCTCCCATCGCGGCGCATCGAACACGAAGCGATCGTCCCGGCCCGCATCACGCGACAGCGCGAACAGCGCAAAGGCCGCCTCGAGCCACTGCGCACCCTGCCCCGCATCGTCGAAATCCAGCACGCCGTTCACCGCGTGCCCGACATACAGCAGGTTGCCCGCGTGATAGTCGCCGTGCAGCCAGTGCACCGGCCCTGTCAGCCAGTGAGCGGCGGCATCGAGATGTGCGCCGATCCGCCCGATCGCCGTGGCGTAATCGCCGCTCAGGCCGCCCGGCAGCGACGGCATCGAGCGCGACGCCACGCGCGCATGGCGCGAGGAGAGCCACGCCAGCGGCGTCGATGCGTTCACGGGTATCGCGGCCAGTGCCGCATGCAGATGTGCCAGCGCGCGCATCGCATCGATCGCCCCCGCGTGAGCGTCATGCGGCAGGCCGGGCTGGCCGTCGATATGTTCGAACAGGTGCAGCCAGCGTCCATCGTCGACCTGCACGCCGGCTTGCGCATCGACGGTCGGCCGCAGCCGCGGCAGCGCGGGCAAGATCGGCCCCGTGCGCGAATCGCCGAGACGACCGAGTATCGACGCCTCGCGATGCACCTGCTCGACCGGCTTGCCGGGCCACGACACGCGCAGCACCGCGCGCCCCGCGTCGCACTCGACGAGATACGTTTTGTTAGTATGGCCCGATGCCAGCGCGTGCACGCGTGCCGGCACGATGTTCCAGTACCGGCGCAGCCACGGTTCCAGCGTTTTCACGTCACTCCTACTCGTTGCATTGACCATGTCAGAGCGTCCTTCGGCCCGCATGCGGGACATCAATATCGAATGGCTGACGCGCGCTGCCGAATTCGATCATCTGTTCCAGACGCGCTGGCTCGGCGAGCGCTTCTTCCATCTGCCCGGCGACATGCTCGCGCTCCAGGAGCTGATCTGGCGCGAGCGCCCCGACTGCATCGTGCAGACCGGCATCGCGGCGGGCGGCGGCGTCGTGTTCTCCGCGTCGATGCTGGAACTGGCCGGCGAGCACGGCCGCGTCGTCGCGATCGAACCGCGCCTGCGCAACGAAGTCAGGCAGCGCCTGCAATCGCACCGGCTCGCCCATCGCATGACGCTGATCGAAGGCGATTCGTGCGCAGCCGGCACGCTCGCGTCGGTACGCGCGCAAATCGGCGACGGCGCGCGCGTGATGGCGATCCTCGACCTCACGCATACGCATGCGCACGTGCTGCGCGAACTCGAATGCTATGCGCCGCTCGTGACGCCCGGCAGCTACGCGATCGTGATGGATACCATCATGGAGTATCTGCCCGAGTCGATGTTCGACGGCAAGCCTTACGGCCGCGGCAACAATCCGGCGACGGCCGCGCGTGAATTTCTCGCGCGCGACGACCGGTTCGAAGCCGACTTCGACATCGAGGACCGCGTGCTCATGACACTGTCGCCAGGCGGTTTCCTGAAGCGAGTGCGCTGATCAGGCGCGCCGCCTCCGCCGAGCCGTCGCGCACGTAGCTGTCGCGGATGCGCGCCGCGTGCTCGCGCAGCGAACCGGGACGCAACAGGCGTTCGAGCGCATCGGCAATCGCCGCGACGCCGGCCTGCTGCAGATCGAGCACGCACCCCGCACCGGCCCGCTCGACGAAGTGCGCCGAATGGAACTGGTCGTTGCAGAACGGCGACAGCAGCATCGGCACGCCGCACGCGAGCGACTCCATCACCGAATTCGCGCCGCCGTGGCTGACGAACGCGTGCGTGTGCCGCAGCAGCGCCAGTTGCGGCGCATAACGCACGGCGATCACACGCTCGTCGGCGGCCGGCAGCAGGTCCGAGTCGACCAGTTCGCCCACCGACAGCACCAGTTGCGCCGACGTCGCGCGCGTCGCGTCGATCACCTTCGCGAACAGGTCCGGGTGGTAGTAAAGCTGGCTGCCGAGCGACATGTAGACGAGCGGGCGAGCGGCGTCGATCCGCTCCCACGGGAACGCCGTCTCGTCGCCGCGCGGGCCCGACGGCATCGCGGGGCCGACCAGCTCGACACCCGGCGGCGGCGCACCGACCAGCGCGTCGGTCGTGAACGCGAGCGTCAGGTGCGGCGACAGGACATCGCAACCGCGAAAGCGCGCATCGAGCCCGTAGCGCGCAAACAGATCGGCACGTTCCGGCGCGAGCCAACGCACCGTGCGCAGCAGTTCCGAATCGAGATCGTCCGGCAGCACCGGGTTCAGCGAATTCGACATCGACACCCACGGCAGCCTTTCCAGTTCGGCGGCAATCGCGGCCGCATAAAGCAGCGGATCGATCACGACCACGTCGGGCCGCCAGTCGCGCAGCACCGCGCGGATGCCGTCCACCTGCGACGGTGCCAGGTCGATCAGCAGCGTACGGATCCAATGCCGCAGCCAGCCGGCATCGCGAATGTTCGCGGCGAAGCTCTCGCCGCGCGACAGGTCGTGGCGCTCGGGCGTCTCGCGCGGCCCGACGAACGCGAAGTCGCCGGCGCCGTCGAGCTGTGCGCTGATGTCGGCCGGCGCGTAGAACGCGACGTTGCAGCCCGCGGCGCGCAGGTGCTGGGCCGGACCGATGCACGGATTGACGTGGCCCTTCTCGGGCACCACGCAGAACAGGATGCGTTTCATGAGCAGTTCAGGCTGGGCGATGCACGGCATCGACGTGAAGGTGCGCGAGATGATCGAGGATCAGCGCCAGCGTCGCCCACAACACGCGTTCGGTATCGGCCTGCAACGTGGGCGCGGCAAGCCCGAGCGAGTCGGCCAGCGCATGCGTGCGGTCGCGATCGAGCAGCACGCCGAGATCCATCGCCGGCGCGAGCCGCCCGCGCTTGGGGCCGTGCACCAGACGATCGGGCAGGTTCAGCCGCGCACCGAGATCGCGCAGGCATCGCTTGTCCGGGTCGGGCGCGATGCTCGTCAGATGGGCGACGACGGCCGCATCGACGAACGGCGGATGCAGGTCGACCGACGCCGCATCGAACAACGCGTGGCACAGCGGCAGATAGTTGGCCGACTGGTCGCGGCGCAACACCTGATCCGCGCCGTCGCCGGTAATCGCGACCTCGATGCCGTCTGCCGCCATCGCCTCGGCCAGCAACAGCTTCGCGACCGGATGCAGATTGAACATCGGCTCCTCGACCGCATGGGTCGTTCTCGGCAGCGCCGCGACGAAATCGGCCTCGGTCGCGCGCACGATCTTCACGTTCGCCTGAATCTGCATGGCGAGTTCGAGCGCCGCGTCGAGTTCGCAGTAGTCGGGCATGTCGGTCGCGAGGATGTACGCCGTCACGTGCGGCAGCGCGCCGAGTTCGCGCAGCAACGCAAGCAGCAGCGCCGAATCGAGCCCGCCGCTCAGCGCCAGCGCGACGCGCTTGCCGCTGTCGAGCGCGCGCTGCAGCGACGCGCGCAGCACGGTGTCCAGGTCGGCGTGCTGCGGCCGTTCCGGCGACGGCTGCACCGTCAGCCCTGCCGGCGAACGGATCAACGCGTGCCCGGGCGGCACCGCGAGCACGTCGCGCAGCACGGTGCGGCCGACGCGACGCTCGCCGCTCAGGTAGCCCGCGATGGCGGCCGTGTCCGGCGCGCCGGCCGGTTGTCCCGCCGCACGCAGCGTGGCGCGAATGCCGGACGCCGACACGCCGCTGTGCGGATGGTAGTGCAGACGATCGAAACCGAACGGGTCGCGCGTGCCGACGATCATGGAAAACGAGCCTTCAAGGTGTCCACTTCAATGCGTTTCAGGATGCGATGCGGTGCCACCGGCGCGCTGCCGCCCTGGCAATGCAGGCACGCTTCGAGCGGCGCCTCGCGTTGCAGATACGCGAGCATCGCGTCGAGCATGCCTGCGTCGTCGCGCAGCGGCAGGCCGTCGGCCTGAAAATCCTTCTCGCCCTTGTAGAGCGTATGGAAATGCGCGGGACGCGTGCACGTGTAGAACATGCCGTCGCGAATCATATGGCAGCGCTCGCGGATCCAGCAATCGTGATAGAGGCGCTGCGCTTCGTCGCGGTCCGTGCCGGGCTGCGCGCGATTCATCGTCGTGAACACGTCCTGCACCTTCCAGTTCAGGCGCACGTCGAAACGGGCAGCCTGGTGTTCGACATGTGCGATCAGGTCGGGCGAAAGCGCCGGCTTCGGATAGCGCGAGATCGTCAGCGCATCCACCGCCTGCCAGAACGCGTCGGGCATCTCGCCGAGTTTCAGCCCGTTCGTCGTGACGGAGATCACGGGCGCAATGCCCGTCGCGCGCACGCGTTCGATCAGTTCGACGAGCGCCGGATGCAGCAGCGGTTCGCCGCCGACCAGCTTGAACATGCGCGGGCTCAACACTTTCGCGGCCTTGCGCAGATCGGCCTCGATCGACTCGGGGCGCGCATGCCACTCGGGCAACAGCGGCGACAGCGAGCAGCATTCCGCGCAGGTCAGGTTGCAGTGATCGACGATATGCGCTTCCAGCGAGCGCGTCCGGATGCGGCCGTTTTCGACGCGGTAGTCGCGATCGAGCGGCGGCGGAAAGACATGCTGCCGCTCGCCGGACGGCGACGGATTCGGGATCTTGTTCGGATTCGCACTCACTTCAGGTTCCTGCTTCCACACAACGGGAAAAGAAATCGACGAGATGGCCACGCGCATCCACCATCGCGGACGCCATCGTCACCGCGCCGTTCAGGTGCGACGCGAAGCGCGACGGATCGTCGAGCCAGCCTTGCACGACCCACAGCTTGAGCGCGTGCTGCAGGCACGCGGCATCGACCGCCCATGCGATGCACGCGGGATTCACCGGCCGCACGCGCCGGTATCCGCGCACGAACGCTTCCGCCAGCTGCGGCGCTTCCAGCGGCAGGTGATTCAGGCACCGCACCAGTTCGTACTCGCGCGGCGCGCCGATCGACGCCTCCCAGTCGAGGATCAAGGGCGGCAGCGAGCCCGTGAAAAGATAGTTGAACTGATTGTAGTCGTTGTGGATCGGGTGCTGCGGATCGTCCGCGGGAAACGCGTCGATGCTGCCCGGATAGTAGCGGTCGAGCATGCGCAGCGCGAGATCGACATAGCGGCGCAGGTTCTCGACGCTGTCGTTCGAGCGTGCGTGATTCAGCGCGTCGAGCAGGCTGCCGCGCACGGCATCGGCGTCGATCGCGGTCAGCCGCGCGCGGATCGTGTCGAGCGACTGCAGATGCAGGTGTTCGAGGCACAGATGCAACGCGGCCAGACTCGCGCCGAGCGCATCCCATTCGGCCGGCGAGAACGTATCGTAGGTCCTGAACTGCCCGGCTTCCCAGCGCGTCACCATCGCGTGCGAACCCTGCCCCGTCCACAGCGGTTCGCCGGACGTCGTGCGCTTCAGCGTCTGCACATGGAAACGGGTATCGCCGTGCGTTTCGAGGTGAGCGAGGACGGCGGCTTCCTTGGCCGCGCGTGCATGGTGCTCGGACGCGTAGAGCTTGACCGCCACATCGCCGCCGCTGCCGGTCGGCAGATGCCACACGCGTTCGCTGACCTGGCGCGGCGCCGCGCCTCGGGCCAGCGCGTAGGCATCGCGAATCTCGTCAAAGGTGGCGGCAAGCGTGTCCATTCAGATGTGCTCGGCCGGCCCGTGCCGATACGGATGACCGGTCAGAAACGTGTTGTGCCCGACGTAGCGCAGCTTGTACATCGCCGGCCGGAACAGCACCGAAGGATCGTTGTTCGCGATGCCGAGCAACGGATACAGGTCATGCCGCACGAAGAACGCGTTGTTGCCCATGTCGTCACAGCAGACGAGTTCATAGCCCTTCTGCCTGCCGAGATGTACGAGCGATTCGAGGCTCGCGCCGTAATAGGTCGAGCCGTCCCATTCGTGGTCCGGGTTGAAGCACATGACCCAGCGTTCGGGCGGCGCGTAGTACGGGTTGTATTCGATCACGACGATGCGCGGCTGGAACGCCTGCAGGCCGCGCCAGACCCAGTAGTCGTTGCCGTCGATGTCGATCGACAGCAGGTCGAAGTCGGCCGGTACATTCGCCTCGGTGAGCAGTTGATCGACCGTGTCGGGCTGGACGCGGTCGTGGTGCAGGCGCACGCGCTCTGCGCCCGCGTAGTGCGCGGCCAGCTTGCCGAACCGGTATGCGCTGCCTTCCACCAGCACGCCGGCCCAATCCTGCTCGCGCAGCAGCCGCGCGGTGTTGCTGTTGCGCAAGCCGTCGCTCGCGCCGATATCGACGCAGAAGCGGTTGGTCGGCACGATCCGCTCCATCAACCGCGACAGGATGGCCTCCTCGGTGCCCTGCGCATACAGGCTTGGCGCAAGGCCGGACAGGTCGAGCGGGAGAGGATGGTCCTGCATCGAAAACGGCTCCGGAGCGAAATGGGGAATGATGGGTGGCGTTCGGTGGGTAATTTACCTGAAGTCGATTAAGCAGAGGAAACGGGAATGCGCGGCGCTGGCGAGCGTCGACATGATGCGGAAATGAAAAAGCCCGCCAAGTACGACTTGGCGGGCCTCCCGGATGCATCAGATCAGGTACGACTCAAGACACTTACTCCTGCCCCTGACTCGTCAGGAACTCCTCATAATTTCCGCCGAAGTCGAACAGCGTGCCGTCCGTACGCACTTCGATGATCCGGTTCGCCAGTCCGCTCACGAATTCGCGGTCGTGCGACACGAAAATCAGCGTGCCTTCGAACTGCTCGAGCGCGATCTGCAGCGACTCGATCGATTCCATGTCCATGTGGTTGGTCGGCTCGTCCATCAGCAGCACGTTGTGGCGGCCGAGCATCAGCTTGCCCCAGATCATGCGGCCCTTCTCGCCGCCCGACAGCACCTTCACCGACTTCTTGATGTCGTCCGACGAGAACAGCAGACGGCCAAGCGTGCCGCGCACCATCGTTTCGTCGTCGCCGTCCTTGCGGTACTGGTCGATCCAGTCCATCAGCGTGATGTCGTTCGGGAACTCCTCGTACGTGTCCTGCGGCATGTAGCCGACATTCGCGTTCTCGGACCACTTCACCGTGCCGTGCTCGAGCGTGAGCGCGCCGAGCAGCGAACGCAGCAGCGTCGTCTTGCCCGCGCCGTTCTCGCCGATGATCGCGATGCGCTCGCCCGGCTGAACCGACAGGTTGAAGTTCTGGAAGATCGTGCGCTCGTACTTCTTCGTGATTTCTTCGGCGACCACGGCGACGTTGTGCAGCTTCTTCTCGAACTCGAAACGGATGAACGGGTTCTGGCGCGACGACGGCTTGAATTCCTCGATCTTGATCTTGTCGATCTGCTTCGCACGGCTCGTTGCCTGGCGCGCCTTCGACTTGTTCGCCGAGAAGCGGCGCACGAAGTCCTGCAGTTCGGCGACGCGCTCCTTCGCACGCGTGTTCGCTGCAGCCTGGCGCTCGCGCGCCTGTGCCGATGCGAGCATGTAGTCGTCGTAGTTGCCCGGCCAGACCTTCAGCGTGCCGAAGTCCATGTCGGCCATGTGCGTGCACACCGAGTTCAGGAAGTGACGATCGTGCGAGATGATGATCATCGTCGAGTTGTACTCGTTGAGCGTTTGCTCGAGCCAACGAATCGAGTTGATGTCGAGGTTGTTGGTCGGTTCGTCGAGCAGCAGCACGTCCGGCTTCGAGAACAGCGCCTGCGCAAGCAGCACGCGCAGCTTCCAGCCCGGCGCGACGTCGGCCATCGTGCCGTTGTGGAACTTCTCCTCGATGCCGATGCCCAGCAGCAGCGCGCCCGCGCGCGCTTCGGCGTCGTAGCCGCCGTATTCGGCGAACTTGCCTTCGAGTTCGGCCGCGTGCATGTAGTCGTCGTCGGTGGCTTCCGGGTTCGCGTAGATCGCGTCACGCTCGGTCATGGCGGCCCACATCTCGGTGTGGCCCATCATCACGACGTCGAGCACGCGCACATCTTCGTACGCGAACTGGTCCTGGCGCAGCTTGCCGAGGCGGACGTTCGGCTCCAGCGCGACGTTGCCGGCGCTCGGCTCGAGGTCACCGCCGAGGATCTTCATGAAGGTCGACTTGCCACAGCCGTTCGCGCCGATCAGACCGTAGCGGTTGCCCTCGCCGAATTTGACCGAGATATTCTCGAACAAGGGCTTCGGCCCGAATTGCATCGTGATGTTGGCAGTAGAAAGCACGGCAGGTCCCGTAAGAGAGAAATCGACGGAAAACCGTGTATTTTAGCAGGTGTCGGAGAAACTGCCGACCGCACCGCCCCGGCGGCGTATTCCCGGCACTCTGGCCCGCCGCCCGGCGGCCCGTCAACGCGACGGCACGCGCTCCACCGCCGTCCTACCGGAATCCCGCATGCTTGCCAGCCAGCTTCGTGAACAACTCGTCGGCGCATGGCGCCTCGTGTCCTACGAAATCCGCCCGCGCGACGGCGGTACCGTCACCTATCCGCTCGGCCGCGACGCACGCGGCTGGATCCTCTATACGCCCGACGGCTACATGTCCGCCCAGTTGATGGCGGCCGGCCGGCCGCCCTACGCGGACGGCGACCTCCAGGGCGGCAGCGTCGAGGAACGCGCAGCCGCGGCGCACGGCTATATCGCGTATTCCGGCCCCTTTAACGTCGACGACGACGGCACGCTGACGCACGAAATGGACGTCAGCCTGTTCCCGAACTGGATCGGCAACGTCCAGCAGCGGGTCGCCGTGCTCGACGGCGATCGCCTGCAGCTCGGCCCCGTCGCGCCGGTCCGGCTCGACGGCCGGGAGGTCGACGTCCTGCTGCTGTGGGTACGCGCGGGCCGCTGACGCCCGTCACTTGCCGGCCTTCGCGGCCGCCCTTTGCGCGGCCTTCGCCTTCATCTGCCCGAACAACTCCGAGCACGGCACGTCGCGGTTGTTGCTCGGCGCGATCAGCGGAATCAGCGCCGCGAACGGGTTGATCAGCCCGAGCCCGACCATCGCACCGGCGCGCAGCGCGAGCGCGCCCGCATCGACGCCGACCTTCGGGTTCTTGAACGTGCCCTTCGCGTACAGCGGCGAACGCAGCGAGAAGATCCGGAAACCCTTCGTATGCGGGTGGATCTTCAGGTCGAGCGATTCGTCGCGCAGGTTGATCGGGCCGTCGACGTTGATCAGCGCATCGTCGGTATCGAGCGCGAACACCTTCGGGTCGAGGATCCCGTTGGTTGCGACGAAGTCGATCGCCGCGCAGTTGATCTTCACGTCGTTGTTGCCGAACAGCTTCTCGTAGACGACGTTGGCGACGTTCAGCCCCGCCGCTTCCATCAGCAGGCGGCTGATGCGGCCGTCCGTCACGAGCGCCTTCACTTCGCCATTCGACGTCGCGGCGAGCGCGGCCGGCGAGTTGCCGGTCGCCGACAGCGACGCGTCGCCGTTGATCTCGCCGAGCGCCGACTGCATGACCTTCTGCGTCGGGAACAGCTGCTTGAGCTTCAGGTGCCGCGCGGCCACCGTGAAGCGGCCTTTCAGCGGCGCGCCGCTGCCGTCGAGATGCGCGGTCGTCGCGAGCGTGCCGCCCGCGACGCCGAACTGCAGCGGCTCGAGCGACAGCACGCCGTCCTGCATCACGATGTGCGTGTACAGGTTCGTGATCGGCAGGTTCGAACTCTTGACCAGCTTGCGGCCCGTGAACTTGACGTCCGCGTCGAGCGCACGCCAGCGGTCGGTGCGAAACGTTTCGACCGGCAGCACGCGGTCCGGCGGCTGGCGCGTCGTGTCGCCGCGCCTGGCCTTGCTCGCGGCCGTATCGGCGCCGATCACCGGCGCGAGATCGGAGAACTGCAGCAGGTTCGACACGAGTTCGCCCGACAGCTTCGGCCGCGGCTCGCGCTGCGCATACGTGAGCGTGCCGCCGAGATCGCTGCCGCCGACGCGACCGTTGAAGTTCTCGTAGCGGAACGTGCTCGCGTGCGGCTTGAAGTTGCCGATCAACCGCCCTTCGGTCGCGTAAGGCGGCGTATCGGGCAGCGTGATGCCGGTGAGCTGGTACAGGTGCGACATCGACGTGCCCTGCAACCACAAGCGCAGGTTGATCGCCGCGAGATGCATCGGATCGGTCAGCGTGCCGACGATCGCGAGCCGCGTGTCGCCGGCCTTCACGTCGGCCTGCAGCGGAAACGGCCGCGACGCGTCCTGGATCGCGAGCACGCCGCCGAGCTTGCCGGTCCCGTTGATCGGCACGTTCTTGTAGCGGCCGTCGACCTTCAGCCCGAACGCATAGGTCGGGCCGGACGGCTTCGCGGGCGCGGCGGCGCTGCTTGCACCGGATGCGGCAGCAACGGTCGATGCGGAAGAAGCGGACGAACCAGACGAACCGGAAGCAGCCGAAGCCACGGAAGTCGCAGCCGATGCGCCCGCCGCCTGCGCGGCGGACGCACTCGACGCGGCTTCCGCATTGGCCTTCGCGCTCAGTTGCGCGGCGCCATGCTTGCCGACACGCTGCGCGGACGCCGCACGCGACGTCTGCTCCTGCTCCTTCAGCACGTCGCCGAGCGGGATCGGCTGGCCGAGCGTATCGATCGCGACGGTCAGGTCGGCCTTCGTGATCGCATCGCGATACATGACGGTGCCCTTCGCGAAGCCGAAGCTGTCGAGCCGCACCTTCCACGGCGACGGCTGCGACGATTGCTTGAACTGGAAAGTCCACGTGTTGCGTCCGTCGGCCAGCCGCTCGAGGTCGACGGCCGGATTCACGACGTCGATCGACGGGATGACGATTTCATGGGCGAGCAGCGGCAGAATCGCAAGATCGAAGTGCGCGGCATCCAGCGTGACGAACTTGGGCGTCTTCGCCCAGTCGGGGTTGCCGATTTCGAGCTGGGTGGCCGAAAAGCTCGGCCAGGGCACCCACGCGCGCCAGCCGGTCTCGCCGTCGGGGCGACGCCAGCCGACCTTGAGATCGCCGTTGATCGCGAACGGGCGGCCGAGCGCGGCACTGACCTGGTCGTTGACCCACGGCTTCGCGCGGTTCCAGTCGAACATGAAGAGAAAGACGCCGGCTGCCGCGATGAGCACCGCGACGATACCGACGACCCATGCAGCCGATTTGCCGATGGCTCGGGTTAGCGTCATGGCGGTTCCGTTGTTGTTCTGAAATGTTGCCGCACCATGCCGGGCCGCTTGCGTGGACGAACGGCGCACGACACCCGCGGCTTTTCAATCGGTATTATGACGCACGACATGGCGACCTCTCGGCGCTGTTAACGCTTTTTTTCATTTGTGACATGACAGCCCCCACCGGCCTTATCGATGCGCAGCGCATTACCCGGCGTGACGCCAGCAGCGGCAAGACCCTGCTCGCCCCGACCGATTTCAGCCTCGCTGCGGGATCGCGTATTGCTATCACCGGCCCCTCGGGGTCGGGCAAGAGCGTGCTGCTGCGCGCGCTCGCGCTGCTCGACCCGATCGACGGCGGCCACATCCTGTGGCACGGCCACCGGATCCGGCGCGGTGCGATCCCGCGCTACCGGCGCAGCGTCGCGTACGTGCGCCAGCGCCCCGCGCAGATGGACGGCACCGTCGAATCGCAATTGCGCTATCCGTATTCGCTCGCGATCTATCGCGACGTGTCGTTCGATCGCGCGCGTGCCGAAGCGCTCGCCGCGCAGGCCGGCCGCGGCCCCGACTTTCTCGACAAGCGCGCGAGCGACCTGTCCGGCGGCGAAGCGCAGATCGCGGCACTGCTGCGCGTGCTGCAGCTCGATCCCGACGTGCTGCTGCTCGACGAGCCGACCTCCGCGCTCGATCCCGAATCGGCACGCGCGATCGAGGCGCTCGTCGGTGCGTGGTTCGACGCGGCGCCCGACGCCCGCGCGTACATGTGGATCTCTCACGATCCGGCCCAGGCCGCGCGGATCGGCACGATGCGGCTCGTGATGCAGGCCGGCGTCATGCACGCGGCCAACCCGACGGAGGCTGCGCAATGAGCCCGGCACTGCAGGACCTGAGCCTCGTCGACGTCGGCATCGCCGCCGCGCTCGTCGCCGTCAACGGCGCGATCTCGGCGGCCTTGTCGCTCGGTCTCGGCCGCAAGCTCGCGCTCGCGGCGGTGCGCACCGTCGTGCAGCTGCTCGCGATCGGCTACGTGCTCGGCTGGGTGTTCGGCCATCCGCACTGGACCGTCGTACTGCCGCTCACCGCGCTGATGACGCTGATCGCCGGCTTCGCCGGCGCGGGCCGCGGCAAGCGCACGTATCGCGGCCAGCGCATCGACAGCATCGCGTCGATCTGGTTCAGCAGTTGGTTCGTCGCGGCGGTCGGGCTGTTCGTCGTGATCCGCATCCATCCATGGTACGCACCGCAGTACGCGATTCCGATCCTCGGGATGATTCTCGGCAATACGCTCACGGGCGTGTCGCTCGGCGTCGAGCGGATGATGGAAGAGCTCACGGCGCGCCGCGACCGCGTCGAAACGGCGCTCGCGCTCGGCGCCACGCGTTGGGAAGCCGCGCAGGACGCCGCGCGCCAGGCCGTGCGCGCGGGCATGCTGCCGACGCTGAACCAGATGGCCGTCGTCGGCGTCGTCAGCTTGCCGGGCATGATGACGGGCCAGGTGCTGGCCGGCCAGTCGCCGCTGCAGGCCGTGCGCTACCAGATCGTGATCATGTTCCTGATCGCCGCGGCGTCCGCGCTCGGCACCGTCGGCGCGGTGCTGATGACCTATCGCCGGCTGTTCTCGGCCGATCACCGCTTCCTCGCAGCGCGGCTCGAAGAGCGCGCGCAGTGACGCGCACGGGCACCGCGCGATGCGTTCGCGCGGTGTGCGCTCAGCGCGCGACGCGACGCTTGCCGATCGCCTGCCGCAACGCGGCTGCGATGTCAGCGTCCGGCGCGAGCGCGTCGACCGACGCGACGAGCCGCACCGCGCGCGGCGTCGTCACATAGGCCTGCGCGCCGACATAGCCGCCGCTGCCGGCCGAACGCGTGGTCACGACGAGCGCCTGCGGCACGCGTGTGCCGAGGTCGGCCGTGAACGCATCGGTGACCGTGCCGTCGCGCGCATGCAGCACGCCCGTCACGTAATCGTCGGTATCGAAGCCCGGTGCGGCATGCGCGGTCGAATACACACGCACCGCGTAGCTGCCGGTCGAGCACGGTTCGAGTGCGCCGCTCGACACGACGGCCACCTGCTGCCGCGACGGCAGCTCGACCTTCTTCACGAAACTGCAATCGTCAGCCGCGTGTGCATGCGCGGCGGCGAACGCAACGGCAGACAACAGCACGCGCATTCGATGTTTCATCGGGAATCGTTACGGGAAGGAAAGGATGCGGACGAGCATAGCGTGACATCGGCATGACGTCACGCACCGCTGCCGCACGGCAGCGGCACCGGCCCGCGAAGAAGGTGGCGGGAAACAGCGCAACGGCGGCGCGCAACGCTCGCGTGCCGCCCCGCTCACGCGGCCGGCCGAATCCGTTGCGCGCGCACCGGACGAAACGCCGGCCCGCGCGCCGCTCAGCGCTTGATCGACACCGTCACCTTGGTGCCGTCGCTCATCGTCACGGACTTCGACCCGCCGTTGGTCGGGATCGACACCCACTTCACCTGGCTCACCGACACGACGTCCGGGCACTGCAGCGACTTGCCGCCGGCCGTCACGCTGCGCGTACCCTTCGGTGCGGCCGCCTGGAAGCTCATCTGCACGTTGGCGACACCCTTCGCGTCGACCGACGGCGCGAGCCGCACCTGGGTCTGGCGCACCATCGCACCGTTCTCGTCGCGCGGCAGGTTGTCGGCGTTCGGACAGCCGTCCGGCATCGCGACCGCGCCGCTCGGCGGTACCGATTTCCAGTTGAAATCGTCCGTCTCGCCCGAGCGGATCTTGCGGGTCTCCTGCGTATTGCCGAAGGCCTTCGAGTCGACCTTGACGGTGTATTCGAGCTGCCCCGTACCGCCGCCCTTCAGGCTGCCCTTGACCGGCGGCGCCGCGAATACGCTCGCGCTGACGCACGCCGCCGCGAACACGACCGACCACGATGCGGCGACTGACAAGCTGCGTTGGCTCATGCTGACCTCCTTGTAATGCGGCGGCACGCGCGTGCCGCGCGGTTTTCGATGCATGATGCGTTGCCAGTCTACCGCCAAGCGCGATGCAATGCGCCGCAAACGCATCGGGTGTTACCCCGCTTGCGTTCGCGGCGTTGCAACCTTACGCGCTACCGGCTCAGAACCCGCTCAGCACAAGCTTGCCGATCGCGCGCCCGCCCTCGAGCAGCTGGTGCGCGCGTCGCACGTTCGCCGCGTTGATCGTACCGAGCTGTTCGCCGAGCGTCGTGCGCAGCGTGCCGCCGTCGACGAGCCGCGCGACTTCGCCGAGGATCCGGTGCTGCTCGATCATGTCCGGCGTCTCGAACATGGCACGCGTGAACATGAACTCCCAGTGAAACGCGGCGCTCTTCGCCTTCAGCAGTTCGACCGGCACCGGCTTCGCGTTCTCGACGATCGTGCAAATGCCGCCCTGTGGCCGGACGACTTCCGCGGCGGCAGGGAAATGACGATCCGTGTCGTTGAAGATCAGCACATAGTCGACGTTCGGATGGCCGGCCTCGCGCAGTTGCGCTGGCAGGTCGCCGAAATGGTCGACCACCGCGTCCGCGCCGAGCGCGCGCACCCAGTCGGCCGATGCCGGCCGCGACGCGGTCGCGATCACGTGCAGCTTGCCGAGCGTCTTCGCAAGCTGGATCGCGATCGATCCCACGCCGCCCGCGCCGCCGATGATCAGCACCGACTTGCCGGCGTCCGCGCCCTGCGGCGACACGCGCAGCCGGTCGAACAACGCTTCCCACGCGGTCAGCGCGGTGAGCGGCAGCGCGGCCGACGCGGCGAAGTCGAGCGTGCGCGGCTTCAGCGCGGCGATCCGTTCGTCGACCGTGTGGAATTCGCTGTTCGCGCCGGGCCGCGTGATGCTGCCTGCGTAGAACACTTCGTCGCCGGGGCGGAACAGCGTCACGTCGGCGCCGACCGCGACCACCGTGCCGGCCGCGTCCCAGCCGAGCACGCGCGGCGTCTCCTCGACCTGCGGCTTCGGCGCGCGCACCTTGGTATCCACCGGGTTCACGGAAATCGCCTCGACCTTCACGAGCAGGTCGCGCGGGCCCGGCACGGGCTGCGGCAACTCCACGTCGAGCAAGGCTTGCGGGTCGTCGATCGGCAGATAGCGGGTCAGTCCAACGGCTTTCATCTTGATACTCCTTTCAAGGGAATTCGGCAGGCTGCGGCGCAACCTCCATGCGTGCCATCGTAGGCAACCCGATCCTTCTAGAAAACCGCTATATTTCCTGAAACATTTTCAGGAATTTCAGAATAATGACGCTCGATCCGATTCCGGCGCCCGACAAGCCGCTCGATTTGCTCGACGTCGCACTGTTCGTGCGCGCGGCGCTGCTCGCGAACGTCACGGCGGCCGGGCGCGAATTCGGCGTGTCGGCCGCGGTCGCCAGCGCGCGCATCGCGCAGCTCGAACGCCAGCTCGGCGCGCGGCTGCTGCACCGCACCACGCGCCGCATCAGCCTCACGCAGGACGGCGAGATCTTCATGGCGCGCGCCGACGCGCTGCTGTCGGCCGCCGACGCCGCACGCGCGTCGGTCGGCCGTGGCCGCACCGAGCCGTACGGGCGGCTGAAGGTGTCGATGTCGTCGTCGTTCGGCCGCCAGCACGTCGCGCCGGTGATTCCCGCGTTCCTGCGCCGCTACCCGTCGGTGTCGCTCGACCTGCGGCTGTCCGACGAGATCGTCGATCTCGTCGACGACGGCTACGACGTCGCGATCCGCCTCGGCGCACTGAAGGATTCGACGCTCGTCGCGCGCAAGCTCGCGACCAACCGCCGCGTGCTGTGCTGCTCGCCGGCGTATCTCGCCGAGCACGGCACGCCGCGCCATCCGGCCGACCTGACGCAGCACGAATGCGTGATCCTCGGCGACCAGCGCGACTGGTCGTTCGCGACGCCGCAAGGCCCGTTGACCGTACGGGTCGGCGGCCGGCTCGTCGCGAGCAACGGCGAGGCGATCCGCGAAGCGCTCGTCGACGGCTTCGGGATCGCGATCAAGTCGACCTGGGACGTCGGCCCGCTGCTCGCGAGCGGCGCACTCGTCACGGTGCTCGACGACTATCCGTTCGCGGACGAAGTCGCGATCTGGGCCGTCTATCCGAGCCGTGCGCACGTGCCGCTGAAAACGCTCGCGTTCATTGCGTTCCTCGCCGAGCATTTCGGCGATCCACCGTACTGGGACAGCCAGGACGTACGGTAACCGCTGCACCGAACCCGGTTTCGATCCGCCCCCGACCGACCGGCACGGCCAACCGGCTACAATGACGCGTTCGCCACGCAATGGCCCGACGCCGGACGGGGCCCGCGTCCGCAAGTGGCCACCCGTTGGCCGCGCACGCATTTCATTCGTCTCCCAACCATCTCGTCATGACCCACAACCTCGTCATCCAGAGTCTTGCACCGCTGTCGGACGCCCATCACAAACCGCTGCTCGCGCTGTCGCGCGGCACCCGCATCGTGCAGACCGACGATCACGCGCTGCGCATCGAAAACGCGAATCCGGCGCAGCGCCTCGACATCGACGCGTACTGCGGCACGCACGCGCTCGACTTCGCGTTCGTCGAGGCCGGCCGCACGCTCGGCGATTTCGGGCTGGCCGTGATGGACATGGATTCGACGCTGATCACGATCGAATGCATCGACGAGATCGCCGATTTCTGCGGGCTGAAAACGCAGGTCGCCGAAATCACCGAAGCGTCGATGCGCGGCGAGATCCGCGACTTCAATGAAAGCCTCACGCGTCGCGTCGCGCTGCTGGCCGGGCTCGACGCGCAGGCGCTCGAACGCGTGTACGAGGAACGGCTGCAACTGTCGCCGGGCGCCGAGACGATGCTGGCCGGCGTGAAGGCTGCCGGCATGAAGACGCTGCTCGTGTCGGGCGGCTTCACGTTCTTCACCGAGCGGCTGAAGGCGCGCCTCGGCCTCGACTACGCCTATGCGAACACGCTCGAGATCGTCGACGGCAAGCTGACCGGCAAGGTGCTCGGCGAGATCGTCAACGCGGACGTGAAAGCGCGCCTGCTGCGCGACACCTGCGCGTCGCTCGGCCTCGCGCCGAGCCGCGCGATCGCGATGGGCGACGGGTCGAACGACCTGAAGATGATGGCCGAAGCCGGGCTGTCGGTCGCGTTCCACGCGAAGCCCGTCGTGCGCGACGCGGCGACGGTCGCGTTCGATCACGTCGGTCTCGACGGGCTGCTGCGGCTGTTCTGATCCCGCCGCACCGCCCATGAAAAACGCCGGCGCGATGTTGCATCGCGCCGGCGTTTGTTTTTCCCCGAGACCTTTGCGGTCTGCGATCAGCCGAGTACGTCCTGCATCGCACGTTCGATGTCCGCGCGCAGGTCGGCTTCGTCCTCCAGACCGACGTAGAAACGCACCAGCGTGCCGCGATGCGGCCAGTCCGGGCGCATCGACGCGACGTCGTACGGCATCGCGAGGCTGCATGCGCCGCCCCAGCTCCAGCCGATCGCGAACAGGTCGAGCGATTCGACGAAGCGGTCGATCTGCCCCGCGCTGTAGCGTTCGTCGAACACCACCGAGAACAGTCCGCCCGCGCCCGTGAAATCGCGCATGAACGACGCGTGCCCCGGGCAGTCGGCGATCTGCGGATGCAGCACCGCCGCGATCTCCGGCCGTGCCTTCAGCCATTGCGCGAGCGCCAGCGCGCTCTTGCTGTGCGCGTCGAAACGCACCTGCATGCTCGGCAGGCTGCGCAGCACGAGCGAGCAATCGTCGACGGATACGCCGATCCCGCAGCGCATCCGCGCCAGCTTCAGTTGCGCGTGCAGTTCCGCGTTCGCGGTGATCGTCGCGCCCATCAGCACGTCACTGCCGCCCGACTGGTACTTGGTCAGTGCCTGCACCGAGATGTCGACGCCGTGCTCGAACGGCTTGAACGCGAGCCCGGCCGAGAACGTGTTGTCGATCGCGGTGACGATGCCGCGCGCCTTCGCGGCCGCGGTAATCGCCTGCACGTCGGGCACTTCCATCGTCACCGAGCCCGGCGCCTCGATCCAGATCAGCCGCGTGTTCGGCTGGATCAGGTCGGCGATGCCGGCGCCGACCAGCGGATCGTAGAAGTGCACGGTGATGCCGAAATCCTTCGCGAGCCAGTTGCCGAAATCGGCGTTCGGCCCGTACACGTTGTGCGGAATCAGCACGTCGTCGCCCGCTTTCACGATCCCGAAGTAGACGTTCATGATCGCCGCGAGGCCCGACGGCTGCAGCAGCGCATGCGCGCCGCCCTCGATCTCGGCGAGCCGCTGCGCGAGCGCGAGCGACGTCGGCGTCGCGTGCAGCCCGTAGCGCCACTGGTTGTCGTTGTGCCAGACGAGCGCGCGCATCGTCGCGAGATCGGGGAACACGACCGTCGACGCGCGCGCAACCGGCGGCACGAACGACCGGAAGCCTTCCGGAATGACGTCGTCGGGTTGCACGATGCGGGTTTGCAGCGCGCGCTTGGGAGTGGATGCAGTCATGTCGGGAAGCCGGGCACGAGGCCGTTCGGTTGCGGAATATGTCGCTAGATTAGCCAAAATCGGCGCCGCTGGCCCGGTACAATGCGCGCCGCGCGCACCGAGCCAGCACGCGCTCAGTCGTCGGTGCGCAGGTTGACGATGCCGCCCACCGTCTCGATTTCCTGCACGCGGCCGTCGCGCACCTGCAGCGCCGCGCGCTTGCCCGGCGCCAGGCGCAGCACGACCGGCTGCGGATCCGACTCGTCCGAGTTCATCCGGTCGGCCTTCAGATCGCCCGTCGTGTCGAAGCGGCCGATCCACACGCCCGTGATGTTCGTGCCGTCGTTCGATTCCTCGATCTCGAGCGTATCGCCGTCGCGATCGCCCGCGAGCAGCACGACCTCGCCCGTATCGGCGAACTGGTACTCGCCGTGCACGCCTTCCTCGTCCGTCTTCGGGCCGAGATGCACGACGATCGGCCGGTCGCCGAGCGTGCCTTCGTAGCGCGGCAGGCGGGCAAACTCGGGATTCGGCTTCAGCGGCCGCGCCGGTGCCGGTTCATCCTGCTGCACGCCCGGTGCGGCGGCCTGCGCCGCGACCACGCGCGGCATCGCAAGGGCCGCTGCCAGCGCGCCTGCGACGACGAGCGCCCGTTGCCATTCCGAATATCGACCCACCTTGTGTTGCTCCTTGCTTCAGATTCGCTCGAAAATCGCGACGATGCCGGCTCGTCGTGCGAGCCTGGCCAGCACGCAGGGGCACGTCAGCCCTGCATCAGCCGCTCCACCGCGTCGCGCTGCGGAATCGGTGCGACCGCGCCGTAGCCCGTCGTGGACAGCGCCGCCGCCGCATTCGCATAACGCGCGGCCGCGAACGGATCGTCGCCCGCGACGATCCGCGCGACGAACGCGCCGCCGAAGCAGTCGCCCGCACCCGTCGCATCGACGGCCTCGACCGTGAAGCCCGGCACGACGCGCCGCTCGTTCGGCGTCGCGACATACGCGCCTTCCTTGCCGAGTTTCAGCGCGACGACCTGCGGCCCGTGTTCGAGCATCGCATCGACGATCGCGTCGCGATCGTTCGCGCCCGTCAGTGCCGTGACATCGTCCCAGCTCGGCAGGCAGATGTCCGTCTGGCGCAGCGCTTCGCGCATCACCGCGCGAGCGCGCGGCAGCGGCCACAGCTTCAGGCGCAGGTTCGTGTCGAAGCTGACCTTCGCGCCGTGGCGACGCGCATGGTCGATCGCCGTGAACGCAGCGTCGCACGCAGCCGTGCTGATCGCGAGGCTGATGCCCGACAGGTGCACGGCCTTCGCGGCCGCGAGCGCATCGAGCGGCAGATCGCCCGCCGCATAGCGGCTCGCCGCGGAGCCCGCGCGCAGATAGTCGAACTGGTGGCCGTCGGCGCCGTGCGTGACGAAATACACGCCGGTCGGCGCCGTGCGGTCGATCCGCACGTACGTCGTGTCGACGTTTTCCGCGTGCCACATGTCGGCCAGCAGCCGGCCGAACGGATCGTCGCCGATCGCCGATACGAAGCCCGTCGACGCACCCTGGCGCGCCGCCGCAATGCAGAAGTTCGACGTGTCGCCGCCGAAGCCCTGCAGGAATTCAGGACGACCCGGCTGCGACTGGTTGAATTCGATCATCGCCTCGCCGAGCGCGAGAATCTCCGGAAATGCGGCGGCCATCGCTTACACCTCGCCCCACAGATCGTGGCCGTCGGCGCCCGTGATCTTCACGGACACGAAATCGCCGACCTTGTAGCGCTTCGATGCCTTCGCCGCCGGTTCGACATAGACGACACCGTCGATTTCCGGCGCATCGGCCGCCGTACGGCCGATGCCGCCTTCTTCGCTGACCTCGTCGATCAGCACCTTGAGCGTCTTGCCGACCTTGCGCTGGATGCGGTTCGCCGATACTTCCTCGGCGACTTCCATGAAGCGCGCACGGCGTGCCTCGCGGACGTCGTCCGGCAGCGCGCCGTCGAGTTCGTTCGCGGTCGCGCCTTCGACCGGCGAATATGCGAAGCAGCCGACGCGATCGAGTTCCGCCTCGCGGATGAAGTCGAGCAGCGTTTCGAACTGCTCTTCCGTCTCGCCGGGGAAGCCTGCAATGAACGTGCTGCGGATCGTCAGGTCCGGGCAGATCTCGCGCCACTTCTGCACGCGCTCGAGCACCTTCTCGGCGTTCGCCGGACGCTTCATGCGCTTCAGCACTTCGGGGTGCGCGTGCTGGAACGGCACGTCGAGGTACGGCAGCACGTGGCCCTTGAACGGACCTTCGGCCATCAGCGGAATCACTTCGTCGACGCTCGGGTACGGGTACACGTAGTGCAGGCGCACCCACGCGCCGTACTGTGCGGCGAGTTCGCCGAGCGCCGCGACGAGGTCGGTCATGCGCGTCTTGATCGGCTTGCCGTTCCAGAAGCCCGTGCGGTACTTCACGTCGACGCCGTACGCGCTCGTGTCCTGCGAGATCACGAGCAGTTCCTTCACGCCCGACTTGAACAGGTTCTCGGCCTCGAGCATCACTTCGGCGACCGGGCGCGACACGAGGTCGCCGCGCATCGACGGGATGATGCAGAACGTGCAACGGTGGTTGCAGCCTTCGGAAATCTTCAGGTAGGCGTAGTGACGCGGCGTGAGCTTGATGCCGGCTGCCGGCACGAGATCGGTGAACGGGTCGTGCGGCTTCGGCAGGTGCGAATGCACGGCCTGCATCACTTCGCCCACCGCGTGCGGGCCGGTGACGGCGAGCACCTTCGGGTGGACTTCCTCGATCAGGTTCGAGCCGCTGGCGCTCGACTTCGCGCCGAGGCAGCCGGTGACGATCACCTTGCCGTTCTCGGTCAGCGCTTCGCCGATCGCGTCGAGGCTTTCCTGCACGGCTTCGTCGATGAAGCCGCAGGTGTTCACGACGACGAGGTCGGCGCCGTCATAGGTGCCGGAGATTTCATAACCTTCGGCGCGCAGCTGCGTAATGATTTGTTCGGAATCGACGAGCGCCTTGGGGCAGCCGAGGGATACGAACCCTACTTTGGGGGATTGGGACATCTGGAATGTGGGGGCGTGGCAGCAAAAGCGTGAGTTTACAGCCATTTAGGGGCGGCGAGCCAAAATGAGCGGTTGGCGACAACACAGATCGCCAATTGGGATACGCAGCCAGGTGAGCGCCGGATCACGAGCTGGAGCTTGATGCCTCCCCTCGGGACGAGGAGCTGTCGGCCTACCGTCAGCGTCACGTCCGGCAAGGGCACTGTGTTTCTCCGCGCCGCCGATGACGGCCAGGTGCCAGTCGGCTCCGTCCTCGTAGTTGAGGTCTGGACCGATTGAGCCGCGGCAAGCCGCTATAAGCCCAGGCGCAGCTTGCGCAGATCGCTAACGCCGGCATCATCGTCGTAACTGCCAGTGATGGCCATGAATACACCCACGATCACCTCACGGCGCAGCACAGCCTGCTTGTAGTGATCCGCTCACACCAGAAATCGGGGCCGTCGAAATGACGAAGAAACAATTGAACACAGTAGCAACGAATACAAAAAACAACACTACTGCGGTCATCTCAAGCACGATCAGCGCCGTGAGCTTCCAAGGGCTCACCATGTCTACCCCGGCAGGCGAGCCGGCGACACTAGCAGTCGTCGATTTCAATGGCAACGTCGTCGAATCCGGACCGGGTTGCGCGGGCATTTTTGGAGCATCTCTATCACCGCATCCGACGACCGTTTAGCTGTCAAAGCGCTCCATGAAGGGCGAAAAAAATGCCCTTCACGCGTCAGAATTTCGGCTGGCTAATCCTTTTTTGATGCGGATTGCAACAACAAGTTATCTTTGAGCCGGCTCAGCAACCCCCTCGAATGCCGGGGGCGACTGGCATTAGGCAACTTCTTTGTTTCGCGGGAGTTCATCTCGATTGTTTTTTGCGCCATCACGTCAATACTAACCGCAGACGCCAATCTTTGTCGCTCATCGACCGGCAGGGAGAACATATACAAATGCCTGCCAACAATTCCCTGCAACAATCTGAAAGCAAAGTAATTGTTCTTGAACTCATTCGCGAGAGCCTGAATTTCCGACAACGGCACGTGGTTCGGATAGGTCAATTGAGCCGCAACAGATATCAACCGATCACTAGCCGCCCCACTATCATCGCAAAGTGACTCATATACGCTTTTGAGCTTCGGGGAACCCATCAATTCCCCTTGCCGACTTACAAATGCTTCAGCTAAAAATCCAAGTGAGTCGAAAATAAATTTTTTAGCAACCCTATCAGCAATATCTTTTGACATTTTCTTTGGCGATCTTTCCATCAGCATCGCACTACAGCGCTGAATCATAGCCTCCGGTTTTTCATCAATTGAATTAAAGAAAAACTGCATACACTTTAGGGGACTATCAAACAGATCCCTCAAGAGCTCGATCTTGAGGGAATTATCAAACGATCCGTATCTCGCCTTAAGAACAGTCCCCAATATTTCACTTGTCTTAAAAACAAGAAAAATCTGAGAGATCGGATCCAATTCCGCCAAACTCGTAACCTCCGCGACATCGATATCTGAGTCATCCCCACTCGAAACAGAATCATGCCTCTCCCGTTGCTCAACCCTATTAGCCTCAACATCGGTGGCATCAATGGCGATTCTAGCCTTCTCACTGACCCAATCATTTAATGCGACGGCACATGTCTCAATTTTAATCGGCTTTACACCATCAAAAAGCTGCCTCAAAGACTGCGCAACCATCCTGATGATCCATTTACTTGACGAATGATGCGTCAGAAAGAGGATAGTGTTTGCATTTTCCTTCAAATACAAGTGCTGACACATGCCCTCGACGAGATTTCGCACATTTCCGTTGTCGTCCAGTTCCTGCGAAATATACTTAGCCAAAAAGAAGTAATAAATATATGGATACTTGAACCCATATGAGCCAGACGAAATTACGACAACATTCGATCTAACCAACAAATCAGCACGCGGCCCGAAGTCGGTGTCGTACACATTCTTAGAAAAACTAATATTGAATTTTTTAAACTCATGCTCACTGACCTCCATGGATTTCGCGCCATGAAGATGCCATGCAAAGTTCGCCAGGTATTTCAGAACCTCCTCGAGCTCATCACCTCGCACCTTGGCGTCTAGAAGGCTCTTTCGGATCAAATATTCATAATACTGAGCCAACCCAGCATTAACCAGCAGCGCTTTTTGATTTGATTCAATTGTCTGCAACAGGACGAGAACATTGAAAGCAGTTGGCGGCACAAGAGCCTTCCCGAATACAGAGTTTATAACAACCTCAGACTCATGAACACGCTTCTGCAACTGCAATTCGTCTTGATCTTGGTAAAGAGTAGACCACTTCTTGACCAATTCCCCGCGCAACCGGTAACCGAATCCGGTGAGCCGATATTGCCTAAAACCCTTCATCACTTCATTGGCCTCTTCAGAAAGAAGCCCTGCCACCTCAAATCGCTCACTTACAGTGACGATACAATAATCGAAATAATCACGAACCACCTTCAGTGCTTTGCCGACAATATCGCCCCGCGCGCCGACATCATCCAGATCATCTAGAAGCAATATTTTTTGCTTGCGCTTAAGCCGACCATATTTCTGGACAACCGCCTCCCCGTATTGTTGAGCAACCGCAGCGTTCAGTTTTTTCAAGAACTGCTCATCGGAAGCATTTGTCAGCTGAGCACCACTCATCAGAACCGGAATAAATCCAGAATTCAAATAATCGCGATAGAGCCTCATTAGCAACGAGGACTTCCCGTGCTGATCATCGCCAAGAATGATAACTCTACCAAGGGTGTCTATTTGCCTGCGGAGAATATCAGAGCTCACCGTCTTCGGCATTTCTCCACCCTCTATTCCCTCATGCAAATCAGGAAAAACGAAGATATCCGAGAGGCTTATCTTGCTCACGGCACCATGAGTGAAGGCAGCGCCTGTGTCCTCTAAGAAAGATCTCGTCTCATCGGTGAGCGTAAAGTCATCATTCTTTTGCTCAGGCAATGTTACAAAAGAGTCCCACACACCATTGCCGCCCTTAGCAAGGTAATCTGGCGCATGCCACTCAAATTCTTCTTTTGCGAACTGCTTTTCGTCCAAATCGACCGTAATAACAGAGAAGCTCGAAACCAGATTGTGCTCGTGCGGTGCAAGCGCGGCGGCTTCTACAGTTAGGAGGCGACGATTTTCAAGGTCAATAGAAAGCTGCGTCCCGGAGACATGCTCATGTCCCGACATAACAATTTGAAATTCATTTCGGCAAAAATCTCGAAATCTGTGATATGTACCTTGAGCATACCAATTTAGTGGATGATGCATCAGACCGATTTTGAGGTCGGCATTCTCGCGAGTCAACGCTTTATAATTATCAACCGGAAAAACTAAACTCCCCTGCTCTTCCGGCACGCGCGATAGCCAACTTGCATTGATCGCGCTTATCGATACAGATTTTCCGCCAACATCAAATCTATATTGTTTCCACAATTTATCCTTGAAAACGACACCGCTAGCACAAAACTCATCATCGAATTCAAAGTAGTACACTTGTGGTCGCGTACAATTTTCAATGATACTTTCATCAATGAAGCCCTCCCCAACATCCAGAACCCCTTGAATCGCAGCCTTCCGAGAGTTATCCTCCCCTTTGAATTCACCATCGTGATTTCCCGGGACAAAAACACAATGAATCTTCCCAGAAAACTCACCAGAGATATCTTTTATGATTTCTCGCACAAAGGATCGAGCCAAATCATACTCAGACTTTTTCCCGCTGAATGCGATATCCCCGGTGATTATCAAGAATAGGCACGAAACCTGTGGCAGCACCGGATTAAGAGTACACGCAATCTTGCCGGCCCGACTCAATATTTCATCAGAGGCATTTCTAATATGAATATCACTTAAGTGCAAAATGGCAAACTTCATTTTCTTTCTCGTTTATTGCCGATTCCAAAAAAATTCCATTCGTTAAACCACGAATTACGAAACGAAACATTCGGAATCAAATTGTATTTTCATCAAGTTGCGTGTGATCGAGAGATTATTTACTGCCCCGAATCTCTACAACGCAGCGCAGCATGACGTCCCCGTAGCAATTCCTCAGCGATCTTACCAATCTCAATATTGCCCCAGAATAGCCAAACGTGAAAGGTTTTCGCCGAAGCCAGGAGCGTTCGTTTGCGGGGTGCTTAGGGCATGCCGAACCAACTTCCTCAAGGCGAAGGCAATTCGTAAGGATGGGTGCATAGTCCATACAGGCGAAGCAATGCCTCGTTCCCTGGTGCAAGCGTCGCCACAAGGAGTACGCCCCCCATTCCGCGCCAGCGTCTCCAGGCTCTCCGTTGCATTGGTCGATAGCGAAGGAACTTCGCGATAACCGCGCAAACACCTCAAAACGAACAACGGCACCGCAAGGTGCCGTTGTCATATTACAGATCCAGATACATCCGAACTGCATATCTGATTGCTTCCACTTCCTCATGCGTTGCACGCTCGCCCTTGAACTGAAACTCGCGTGCTTTGAACGAGAGATTGACGATTTGGTCGACGAGCGCAACACCTTGCCGCGCGAGACTTGAAATCGGAATCTCCGACTCCCAACCACGCACGGTTGACGTGATCGGCAGGCCGACAAACCGCCCAGTCAACTCGTTGATATCGAGCGACGTGATGACTACAACTGCGTGATACCCATCCTGCTCGTTGCCCTTGCTCGACCCGATATACAGCCGAACAACATCCCCCACTTCCGGAACTCCGTTGTGCATCCTTTCCGTCTTTCTTATTCCGGGTCAGATTTGCTCGTCCGCCCCCCGAACTCACTGCCCTGCGGCTCCCCGAACTCGATGATCGGATGCGGCACAAGCTTCGCCTCGCGAAGCTGATGCAAATAGCGATCGCGAGAAAAAACGCTTGATTGCACTGTGGGGACGAATCTTCAATCGCTTTCGGGTGATCTGCACGTTCAACGGGGATCGCGCCGTCTGTCGCTACGCGTCGACGGTCGAGCAACGTACGGCCGTCGACGAACGCATCACGGCATCAATGTCCCCGCAACGCGTCATCGGTCAACATTCATCGGAAAATATGAAAGACTTCACGTTCGCCGCGCTCGACGCATCGCAGTCAACTGACCGCCGAGCCGACGCCCGATCTTCCGCGTTCATCCTGCCTACAAAAAAGGACGCTACATGTCAGTACGACGTTTGATATGCACCTGGCTCTCGCTGTGCCCGTTGATTGCAGGCACGGCGATGGCCCAACCCGTCGAGGTACCGGGCTTTACCCACGTGCGCTCCCTGGGCGGCATCGACGAATACCGTCTGGATGCCAACGGCCTTACCGTGCTTGCCGTGCCCGATCCCGCTGCGACGGTGGTCAGTTTCCAGGTGTTGTACCAGGTGGGTTCACGCAACGAAGCCGCCGGCACGACCGGCGACACTCACCTGCTCGAGCACCTGATGTTCAAGGGCAGCCGCCACTACGACAAGGCGCTCGGCAATTCACTGAACAGCTACATGGAGCGCGTGGGCGCGAACTTCAACGCAACCACCTCGATGGACCGCACCAACTACTTCGGCACGCTCGGGCGCGATGCGCTGGAAGGCTACATCGCGATCGAGGCCGACCGCATGCGCAACCTCCTGCTGCGCCCGGAAGACCTGGCCAGCGAGATGACGGTGGTACGCAACGAGTACGAGCGAGGCGAGAACAGTCCTTTCACCGCCTTGTTCCAGCAGGTCATGGCCACGGCTTACCAGGCACACCCCTACCACCATCCCACCATCGGCTGGCGCAGCGACATCGAGCATGCGAGCGTGGACAAGCTGCGCCGTTTCTACGACACCTTCTACTGGCCGGACAACGCCACCGTCATCCTGGTCGGCGATTTCCGGCCGGACCAGGCGTTGGGGTGGGTCAGGCAGTATTACGGCGGCATCCCGCGTGCGCCCAAGGCCATTCCCGCTGTCACGACCGAAGAGCCGCCGCAGCAGGGGCCGCGAAGGCTGGTGCTCAAACGCGCGGGCGCAACGGGCAATCTGATCATCGCCTTCAAGGGGCCGCGCGCGCTCGACCCCGATGCGGCTGCGTTGACCGTGCTGGGCCTGGTATTGAGCCAGGGCAAGAGCAGCCGGCTGTATCGCGCACTGGTCGACACCACGGTTGCCACGCAGGCCGGCGCCGGCTTTCATGCGCTGCGCGATCCCGGTCCGTTCGTCGTGACGGTCAGCCTGCCGCCCGGCGCGAAACACGAGCAGGCCGAGAAAATCACCTGGTCCGAACTGGAGCGGATCAAGACCGAGGGCGTCACTCGCGAGGATATCCAGCGGGTGCTGGGCCCTTACCGGGCCGATCAGGTCTACCAGCGTGACGGCGTCCGCTCGACGTCTGCCCGATTGGGCAACGCGGTCGCGCTGGGCGACTGGACATTGTTCGTCACCGAGCTCGAAGAACTGGAAAAGGTGACGCCCGCCGATGTGCAGCGCGTTGCCCGCAAATACCTCGTTGAAAACCAGAGCACCACCGGCTGGTTCGTCCCGGAGAAATCTTCATGAAGCACCTTCGTTTCAACCATCTGCGGACGTGGTTCGTGTGGTTCGCCGTGCTATGCCTGCCTGTTGCGGCCCAGGCAGGCATCGCCGACCGCGTCGTGCGCTCGCAGGCCGGCAGCATCACGCTGTTGACCTATTCGATGTCGCCGCACGAAATGGTGTCCGTTACCGGGGTGATGCCCCTGGGCGATGCCGACACGGCCAGCAAGGCGGCCAATCCCGCCGTGCCGTTGCTGACGGGCATGTTGCTGCAGGAGGGCAGCACCCGTCGCGACAAGGTGGCGATCTCCGCGCTGCTGGAAAGCCTGGGCGCCCAGTTGTCGTTCCAGTCCGACGGCGGCTATGTCGCCATACACGGCCAAAGCCTGACCAAGGATTTGCCGACGCTGATCGACCTGATGGCCGAGCAGTTGCGCTTGCCGGCCTTCAAGCCGGAGGAGTTGGCCAAGGCCAAGAGCCGGCTGGAAGCCGCGGTCCGTAACGCCGGAGAAAACCCGTCGGTTCGGGCCGCCGAGGCGCTGAATCGGTCCATTTACCCCGATGCCCACCTCAACGCACCGGTGCCGCGCGAACGGATGCTCGAAGCGATCGCCGCTGCCACGCTGGACGACATCAAGGCCTTTCATCAAGCCTATTACGGGCCCGCACACATGACGCTGGTCGTGGTCGGCGGCGCGGACCCTCGCCGCCTGCAGTCCATGGTGACCGACGCCTTCGCGGGCTGGAGCGGGGGCCGGGCACTCGTGCGACAGGGCCCGCCACGCAAGGCAAGCCGGCCCGACACGCAGCGCATCGCCATGGGAGACAAGGAATCCGTCAGCGTGATGCTGGGGCAGGCCATCGACCTGCGCGCCAGCGATGCCGACTATCTGCCCCTCAGCGCGGCCGTCAACATCCTGGGCAACGGCTTCACCGGCCGGCTGATGGCAGGGGTCCGCGACAAGGAAGGCCTGACCTACGGCATCCATGCCGGCCTGTCCGGGCTCTCCCTGATGGACGGCGCATTCGTCATCACCAGCAGCTTCGCCCCGCCCCTCCTGGACAAGGGCGTCGCCAGCACGCGCCGGATTCTGGATGCCTGGTGGAAACAGGGTGTTACCCAGACAGAACTGGATGCGCGCAAGGACGGCATGATCGGCCGCCATCAAGTCGCGATGGAAACCACCGGGCAGATGGCCGCCATGATCGCGCAGACGGTGCTCCAGGACCGCCCGCTGAATGACCTGGATACCTATCCCGAGCGTGTCCGCGCGTTGACCGTCGAGCAGGTCAACACCGCCATCCGCACGTACCTGGACCCTGGCAAGATGACATTGGTGGAAGCAGGCACGTTTGCAGAGAAATAACCGCCGCCTCGCTTCGTTCCGCGCCCAGCCCGGCTTCGGCCGGGCCGCTGCCATCGCACGATTGTGCGTGCGCCTGCGCTTTGCAGAACGCCACCGGATTCCAGCAGTGGGAGCAGGCAGGGCGCAACCTAACCGAACCTTCAGCGGTTTGATGTCTACGGTGTCGGTGCAGTCGTCAGAGCATGGCTCCGCGCGAAATCGACAATATCTTTCGGGGCGCGACTGCTCCGCTCGCGACAGGCCACGCGTCAGGGATCACCCCTGATCAGCAGAGTTGTAACTCCAGATCACGAGTCCCCAATTCGTCGACTTGATGTCGGGAAATTTCTCCCCCTCCTTAAAATAGCGCCGCCCCTGTTCACTCCCGAGTGCCGGACTAGTCCACCATCCACTCTGCGGTACCACCTCACCGGGCCGGCCCTTCAGTCTCGACGAGGCGACCTGCTGGGTAGGTTCGCTCGAACCGACAACAACGGGACACCATTCGACGGCGTGCCGATTCTCCGTACTGCCTGCGGCAACCGCTCGGCGGGCTTCCGGTGTATCGTCGAACCGGGTCCGGTATGTCGTCTCACCCTGCAGTACGTCACCGAACGTGCCACCAAGAAAGTGCACGCCCGTCAAGTCTGCACCCCTGAAGTCAACACCACTCAGATCACAATTCTCGAAGGTGGCATCGATCAGCCGTGCGCCATCGAGCCGAGTTGCCGTCAGCCTGCACTCGGTGAAACGGGCCGCCACGAAAGCGCATCGCGTCGTCGTGTTCCAGCGCCATTCGCTCTGCTCAGCCAGCATGCCGGAAAAATTGCATTCGATGAGCTCCGAAAAATTCAAACTCCCGTCAGACAGCGTCACGCCTGAGAGATCGCTATTGCTCAACTTGGCATATTCGATGAACGATTGCCGGAATCGAGCATGGCGAAAATCAGCGCGGTTTCCATAGACTGGTAGCATCTGTGCCAGATGGAACACGCACTCCTTGAAAGAGGCACCGTCCAGGATCGCGTGTTGAAACCCTACTTCGTCAAACTGCGAAGCATCGAACACTGCAAAGCCGAGATGGCTGTAGCTCAGGTCGAGGCTTTCGAGCCTGCCGCCCTGCAGCGGCGCCCCGCGCAAGTCGATCGTCGGCGACCCATCCAGCGCATGTGGCATGGAGTCGCACAACGGCACCCATTCGTCCTCCGGCAACGCGCCCTTGATCGCGTCGAGCAGGTTCTGGTATTTCCCAGCTTTCCATCGATCGCGCAATTCCTGCGCGTCGGCGTTCGTTAGCATGCAAATGCTCCAGGCAGATATGTCTTTACCTTGGCAACTTACGCGCCATCCATCTTCCGTTTCGGCTCTTTAACGCTGCGCAGACGGCTTTCACTTGCTCCGGCTTGATTGGGGCCAGTGTCGGAGCCCATGAAATCGAGATCGGGTTAAATGCGGGCACTTATTCCAAGCCCCGTTCGACCGCCATGAGCAGCCGATGCCAGCATACAGCCAGCGCCTCAGCACTTCACCAAACGGCCCGAGCCGCAACTCGATCACCGGCGCGCGCCGAGGCAAGCGCCAGCGCGATCCCTTTCTCGGCAACCGGATGAAGTGACGGGGATCTACCCGCACGAGTCGCTTCCCGACAATTCCACCGGAACCGCGCCGTCGCTATGCGAAAATCGCAGCGTCCACTCTCTTCCATTACTCAACGGGACTCGCATGACCACCCACATCACGATCGAATTCACCGAACACGCAGCAGAAGCCATCGGTGAGCAAACCAGCACGAGCTTTTCCTACGACCAGGGTGCGCATGTACCGCAGCCCGGCGACTTCGTCGAACTGGAAAATTCGCGGCAGACGTTCCTCGTGATCGGCCGCGTGTTTTCGCTCAAGGCGAACTACAGCGCCGTCAAGCTCGTGCTCGACCTCCCGCCGTCGGATGGCGAACACGAATTCGATCCGGCGTCGTGACGCATCCAATCCCGTGACGAAATCGCAAAAAGTCTGCCGAAGCAGGCCCGCACTCGATCCGGCGCTCACTCCGGATACGTCGCTGCCGTCGGGCACCGGTTGAACCAGACCGCATCGTCGCCATCGCCGATCAGCTACAGCTCCGTATGGAGTTGCGGCCGGCCGGTTCTCGGCGCAGGCGCGTGACTATCGTTATCGGCCGTCGCCGCACGTACCCACGCAGCCTGCGCCCGCGCCTCACAGAACGCCACCGGGCGAATCTTCCCGCCATCGATCGCAGACACCGCGCGATACTGACAAACCGCACCGGCGGCCCAATCCTCGCCCCGGCTGCAGACACGCGCACGATGCCGCACGTGTAGCGCGCCGAAACACGCCTACGAAACGTGTGCGCCTCGCGCATCGCCCTGAACGAGATCGCGGCTCGCCTCGAAGCCCGCCAACGGGCCGCCCGTACATTTCGCAAGCACTGGCGCTCGGCCCGCGCCAGCGCAATCAGCCCTTTGCCCGACCGATCGGCCGGCACGGCGGCACGCTCGTCGATGGTCTTGCGCATTTCGTCGGTGATTATTCAAAAATCCAGCCGAGCAAATAAAAATAGAGAAATAAATTCAAAAAACCAACAAACCAAACCACAACCAAAAATCACCAATAAATTTGTTTTACTGCAACCACCCAATTGCCCCCAGCCCTTATTTGACCTCACGACATACAATTCACCAGAATAGTTTAAAACACTCAACAATCCACAAAAATCATTTCCAAATCCGCCACCCCCATTCAACACCCGATTAATCTCCGATATATTTCACGGCGATCAGACATCGGCGGCTATTCGGCCAGCCAGTCCTGAACCGTGCATTACTTGCATCACAACCCAAGCAATTCACTCATTCACCAAGGAAAGACCATGAGAAAATTCGCGGCCACCCTCGTTTCGGCCATGATGCTTGCTACATCCTCGTACGCGTCCGCGGAATCGCTTTGCAAGGCAGGCAAGATCGACAAGATCGAAACCGATACGAGCGGCAATCTGCTCGTATCCATCAACGACGGTATTTATTCGTTCAGCGCCAAGGAAGTTTTCCCGATCATCTATTCGGCATTTTCCGAAAATAGAAATCTCTTCATTTACGGAAACAACTGCGCGAACGGATCGGCGGCAGGCCGCTTCGCGGTTCGATAAACCGACTGAAAATCCGGCCATCTGCATCTGTTACAAGCAGTGCTTTATCTGATATTCGGCCGACCGGGCTTTGCCGGTCGGCCTTGTGCGTTTTAATCTGCACTGATGTACTACGGCCCGACAACGCGCATGTACTCGCGGGCAATACCACCGCGCGGTCAATCGTTCCGCGACGCGGCCCGGAGCCATCCCGAACGATGCCGGCGCGACACTTTGCACGTCCACACCGGATTCGCCGCTTACTTCTTCTCCGGCTCCGACGATCCCGGCTGCTTGAACGGGAACGTGCTGAACATCGACTTCGCCTGGTTCTGCATCTGCTCCTGCATCTGCACGAACATGTTCTTCGACTGCTCGATGTAGCTGGTCATCATCCCTTGCATCATCGGCGCCTGCATGTTCATGAACTGCGACCAGACTTCCGGATTCATCGCGTTACCTTCGTAGAGGTTCTTCGACTGATCGGCGAGCTTGTTCTGGATGTCGATGAACGCCTGGATGTTCTTTTCCAGGTACGTGCCCATCATGCCCTGCATCGCATGACCGTAAAAACGGATGATCTGCGACAGCATCGACGACGAGAACATCGGCACGCCGCCGCTTTCCTCCTCGAGGATGATCTGCAGGAGGATGCTGCGCGTCAGGTCTTCGTTGGATTTCGCATCGACGACCTTGAAATCCTCCTGCTCCAGCACGAGCTGCTTCACATCGGTGAGCGTGATGTACGTGCTTGTCTCGGTATCGTAGAGCCGGCGGTTCGGGTACTTCTTGATGAGCCGTTCGGCCGTCTTCTTTGTAGTAGTCATGTAACGCCTTTCAGTGCAGCGTTGCGCAAGTGACGAATCCCCGCCGCCCGAATCCGGGAGGCGGGGGCCTTCGGAACATACCCGGCTGCGCGGCCACCCGGCCCGCGCAGCCCGGGCGTCAGCCCATGTGCAGGCCGCCGTTCAGCGAGAAGTCGGCGCCCGTCGCGAAGCCTGAATCGTTCGACGCGAGCCACGCGACGATCGAACCGATTTCCTCCGGCCCGCCAAGACGCCGCACCGGGATCGTCGCGACGATCTTCTCGAGCACGTCGGGGCGGATCGCCTTCACCATGTCGGTGCCGATGTAGCCCGGCGACACGGTGTTGACCGTCACGCCCTTCGTCGCGACTTCCTGTGCGAGTGACATCGTGAAGCCGTGGATGCCGGCTTTCGCGGTCGAGTAGTTGGTCTGGCCGAATTGCCCTTTCTGGCCGTTCACCGACGAAATGTTGATGATGCGACCCCAGCCGCGCTCGACCATGCCGTCGATCACCTGCTTCGTCACGTTGAACAGGCTCGTCAGGTTGGTGTCGATCACGGCCGTCCAGTCTTCATGCGTCATCTTGCGGAACACGACGTCGCGCGTGATGCCCGCGTTGTTGACCAGCACGTCGATCTCGCCGACTTCGGCCTTGACCTTGTCGAATGCTTCCTTGGTCGAGTCCCAGTCGCCGACGTTGCCTTCCGACGCGATGAAATCGTACCCGAGCGCCTTCTGGTCCTCGAGCCATTTCACGCGGCGCGGCGAGTTCGGGCCGCAACCCGCGACGACCTTGAAGCCGTCCTTCAACAGACGCTGGCAGATGCTGGTGCCGATGCCGCCCATCCCGCCCGTTACGTACGCAATTCGCTGAGACATGAATCTCACTCCATATTTTGGTTTCGAGAGCTGCCGAGGCCCCCTCTGACTTCACGTGGCGCCGGCCGAAGCCGCAATCGGCCGGTGCCCCGGATTCGGTTCGACGGTAACGAACGGCCGGTTACGGA
>NZ_CAJPGH010000029.1:0-101194 GCF_905339605.1 Burkholderia sp. BCC1972
TCTCCGGAAACGGGCCGCCCGTTTTCGTTGTGGATGGGGTGGCGATAGCGACGCCAGCATTCGTCGCGATACAAGCGGCGTTTCGTAACGGGCGGTTCGGAAACACGCATCGTCGGATGCGACGGCGCGGACCGCGCGCTCAGTGGCCGCGATAGAGTCTCGCGGCCTCGGCGTTGCCCGACGGGTTGTGCCGCCAGTGGCGCGTATGCAGGCTCACGCGCCGAGTCGGGTGCGTGCGATGTACGGCATCGTGCCTGCCTTTCCAGTCCGACACGCGAACCACGCCGGCGCGTGTCCGGTCGGGTGCGCGCATCGACGGTGCGGCTTGCGCAACCTGCGTCTTGCCTGCCGGTGGGCTGGCGTTCGCGTCGCCGTGCGGCGGGATGGCCGCCAGTTGCGGCGTTCCGTCGGGCGAATGAAACGGAAAAACGGGCGTCGGCAATACCGGCAGCACCGGCTCGTTCGCGGCAGGCGGGCCGGATTCGGTCGCGGCAGCTGCCGGCGTACCGGCACCGCGGCAGGCAGGATCGGCCCTGCATGTACGGTCGACCAACACATAGCCGCCGACCATCAGCACGAGCGTCAGGAGGCTCAGGATCGGCGCGCTCGATGCGCTCGGCCGCCGGAACGCCGCGTCGCGCAGCGAGTGCGCGACGCGCGACGACCGCGAACGGCCGGCACGCGGCGCGTATGCGGCGTGCGCCGGGGCGCGCGTATGACGAATCGGATCGAACGGCCAGTCCCACTGGCCGCAGGCGGGGCAGCGCTCGAGTGCGCGGGGCGCGACGAATCCGCATTCCCTGCAACGGCAACGCGTGGGGTGCCGCGATTCGGCGCGCGCGTTCAACACGGCGCGCCATGCATCGCGCGTGCGAATGTTCCGGTTGGGCAGGACGCGCATCGTCAGCGGCGGGCCGGCGCCATCGACGGAGCACACTTCGACTGTCGTTCGCGTTCAGTGTTCATGTGATTCTCCATAACATCGGACGCGTGGAATCCCTTCGTCCGCCGCTGCCTACCGCTTCATTCTTTGTCGCTTGCGCGTGAAACGCAAGGCGTATGTCGAACGTCGCGATCTGCGTGTTTCGTACTACCTGTCGTGCCGCTGCCGGGCCGCGAGCGTCCCGATGGTCTCCATCGCGTGCTCGACGGCCGGCGTCCACGGCCGGCCGTAGTTGAGCCGCAGAAAGCGGCGGAATCCGCCGGTCGCGGAAAAGATCGGCCCCGGCGCGATGCTGACGCCGCTGTGCATCGCGGCGTCGAACAGGTGCATCGCATCGATGCGCGGCGGCAGTTCGATCCACAGGAAATACCCGCCGCGCGGTGCGAATACTTCGGTGTCCGTCGGAAAATACGCGCGCACGGCCGCGAGCATCTGCGCCTGGTGCGCGGCGAGATTGCGCCGCAGCTTGCGCAGGAAGCGGTCGTATGCGCCGTCGCGCAGGTAGCTCGAAATCGCCAGCTGCGCGGGTACGTCGGCAGCCGGCGCGCTCGCGCCCGTCGCCTGCCGGATCTGCCGTACGTAGCGCCCGGCCGCGACCCAGCCGATCCGGAACCCCGGCGCGAGACATTTCGAGAACGATCCGCAATGCAGGACGAGCCCGCTGTCGTCATACAGTTTCGCGGGGCGCGTGGGCGCCGTGCCGAAATGCAATTCGTTGTACACGTCGTCCTCGATCAGCGGAACGCCGCGCGACGCAAGCAGGTCGATCAGCGCGCGCTTGCGTTCGTCGGTCAACGTCGCGCCGGTCGGGTTGTGGAACGACGTCATGAACCAGCACGCGCGCACCGGATGCGTGTCGAGCGCTTGCGCGAGCGCGTCGAGATCGAGGCCCGTGCGCGGGTCGACCGGGATCTCGACGGCTTTCAGGTGCAGGCGCTGCACCGCGTGCAGCACTGCGTGGAATGCGGGACGTTCGATCGCGACGATGTCGCCTGGGCGTGTCAGCGCCTGCAGGCAGAGTGTCAGCGCTTCGAGCGCGCCGGTCGTGATGACGATCTCGTCCATCGGCAACGCAGCGCCCGCATTGAGGTAGCGCAGCGCGATCTGGCGGCGCAACGCGTCATTGCCCGGCGGCAATCCCGACAGCAGTTTCGTGCGGTCCATGTTGCGGGCCGCCGACGCCGCGTAGCGCCACAGGCTGCTCATCGGGAACAGCGAATAGCTGGCGAATGCCGAGCCGAGCGGCACGATGTCCTCGCATTTGAGGGAATCGAGCAGGCGCAGCAGCGTATCGTCGTCGCCGGCCGGCGCGGCGGCCGGCTTGCGCGGGGGATCATGACCGAACCGCACGCGCTTGTCTTCGAGGTTCGCAACGAAATATCCGGACCGTGCGCGCGCGACGATCAGACCCTCGCTTTCGAGCGCGTAATACGCGCGAAACACGGTGGACGGACTCACGCCGTACGCGCGGCACGCGGCGCGCACGGTGGGGATGCGCGCGCCGGCCGCCAGGTCGCCGCGCCGGATCGCGTCGGCGATCGTCTGTGCCAGCGCCGCATATCGCTTCATGCCTGCCTCCCCGGCCGCTCGAAGCCTTGCTGACAAAAAGAGTAGGGCACGGCACCCGTCGCGTGCAAGCGCGCCCCCAATCGCTGATCCGTATGTTTTTTGACCGCTCTGATGCTGTTATTTCGTCTGACGAGCGGGCATCCTCTAGCACGTTTCATTCCCGACGCCCGACCGAGACGGAATCCTCGCTGAATGGCGGCGGCTCCTTGTCCCACGCGCGTGTCGCATGGGCTGCGGTTTGCGGCGTCCTGACCCTATCAGGAAGCAACCAGCGTGAAATTGAAGACTCTCACCGCCGGCCTCGTGGCCGGCATCGCATTCAACCTGTTCAGCGGCGTCGCAGCCGCGGCCTGCATCAACAATCCGGCGGCCCAGCCGAACGCGACGTTTCCCGCCGCACTGACCGGCAAGCTCGTCTATCACAGCTACGTCAAATACGGCGACGGCACGAGCCAGCTGTTCCTCTACGACTTCTCGGCCCACACGCTGACGCAGCTGAGCAAGAGCACGTGGGGCATTTCCGATCCGATGAACGGCGTGTTCAGCCCCGACGGCAAGTGGCTCGCGTTCATGGGCATCAGCAACGGCGCATGGAACGTGTTCATGCTGCAGCTCGGCGCCGGCACGCCGCCCGTCAACATGACGAACAGCACGGGCGCGACGCGCAACGAGGATCCGAAGTTCAGCGCGGACGGCAAGTCGCTCGTGTTCAAGCAGAACGGCGACGTCAAGCAGGCAACGCTGTCGTACACGAGCGCGGGCCCGACGTTCACGTCGGTCGTGAGCCTGACGAATGCGCCGTCCGGTGCCGAATATTCGATGCCGTTCCTCGCGCCGGACGCGAGCGCCGTGTACTACGCGACCGGCACCGGCTCGAACATGGGGCTGATGAAGCGCACGATCGCGACCGGCGCGACCGCCGTGTTCGATCATCCGGCCGGGCTGCAGACCTACTACCCGATCGTGCGTGCGGACGGCATGGTGTACTACGCGCGCTGGAAGGACAGCGGCGGGGCCGACCAGATCTATGCGAAGACGGCCGACCCGGCATCGACGCCGAGCGCGCTGGCGCTCAACGACTGCGTGAGCAACAACTCGGATCCGGCGCCGGTGAACGGCACGAACTACCTGTTCTTCTCGTCGACGACGGCGGGCGGCTATCAGCTGTACGTGGGCGACGTGACGACCGGCCAGCGCTGGAGCCTGTCGCAGTTCGGCGTGAATGCCGACACGACGAAGGCGAAGCTCGGGTCGAGCTACTACGGCGGCCCGGCCGTCGCGCAGCCGACGCTGCTGTCGCAAGGGCGCCCGGCCGCCGCGTCGGCGAGCTACAACGCATCGCTCACGCCGGACAAGGCGTTCGACGGCAACACGACGAGCACGCGCTGGGATTCGCCGGAAGGCGCGGGCGTCGATCCGCAATGGATTTCCGTGGATCTCGGTGCGACGAAGACCATCAGCAGCATCGACCTGTACTGGGATGCGGGCGCGCTCGTCTACCAGATCCAGACGTCGACCGACAACGCGAACTGGACGACGATCTACTCGACGAGCAACGGCGTGTCGTACGGCCACGTGACGCTGCCGAACCTGAACGGGCACGGCCGCTACGTGCGGATGCTCGGCACGAAGCGGGCGACGCCGTGGGGGTATTCGCTTGACGAAATGCAGGTGTGGGGATCGTAAGTGCAAAGAAAAAGCGGCCGAGGCCGCTTTTTTTTCATGCGTCACGCACAGCGTGGTTCACGCATGCAGCACATGAGCAGGAAATACGGGGCTGGCCGCGCTCGCCGCACCCTGCGCGAGCGGCGCGACCTGCTTGCGACGTTCGCGCGTCGGCGCGACGCCGAACGCGTCGCGATAGCTCTTGCTGAAGTGGCACGCCGACTGGAAGCCGCACGCCATCGTGATGTGCATGATCGACATGTCGGTCTGCAGCAGCAGTTCGCGTGCGCGGCGCAGCCGCAGCGTCAGGTAATAGTGCGTCGGCGTCATCCCGAGATGTTCGCGGAACAGGCGCTGCAGTTGCCGCTGCGACATGTTCGCGAGCCGCGCGAGCTCCTCGCGCGACAGCGGCTCCTCGATGTTGTTCTCCATCAGCGAGATCACTTCGAACAGCGACTTGTTCGCCGAGCCGAGGCGCGCGACGAGCGGCATGCGCTGCTGCGCGCTCGTGTCGCGCACGTGTTCGACGATGAACTGCTCGGCGATCTGCGTGACGCGCGCGGTGCCCACGCGCGCGGCGATCAGGTTCAGCATCATGTCGAGCGGCGCGACGCCGCCCGTGCACGTGATGCGGTCGCGGTCGATCACGAACAGTTCCTTCAGGAAGCGCGTGTCCGGAAACTCTTCCTTCAGCGCCGACATGTTTTCCCAGTGGATCGCGCACGCGTAGCCGGCGAGCAACCCCGATTTCGCAAGTGCATAGGTGCCCGTGCACAGGCTGCCGAGCGGGATGCCCGAGCGCGCGAAGCGGCGCAGGGTCGACAGATGGGCCGGCGTGGTCGCACGCTGCACGTCGACGCCGCCGCACACGAACACGATGTCCGGCTGCCCCGCGCATTCGGCCGGGCCCGTATCGACCGTGAGGCCGTTGCTCGCCGTGACCGGGCCGCCGTCCGGGCTGATCACCGACCAGCGGTAGAGCGGCTGGCCGCTCAGGTAGTTCGCCATCCGAAGCACCTCGATCGCATTGGTGAACGCGATCATCGTGAAATTCGGCAACGGCATGAACGCGAAGTGGGACAGCGACGCTGTGCGGTCGGGCGACATGGGGAGCGTTCCTAGAATCTCTAATAGCTATACGCCCGGGGGCACGGATCGGGCTGCGGTATTGTGTGAGCGAGCGCAACAAGCGTGCCATACGGCTAAACCCTAGCTCCATACGTTGTCTGGGCGTAAGGCCGATGTTGCACTGCACCGTATCCGGGAGACGCCGCACTCCGAACGCGCGGCAAACGCACTGCCGGTGTGCGTGTCCATAGGTGAACAGCCGACATCGTTTGGGTCGGTCAGCCGAAAAAGCACGACCGGTCACTTGTATAAAACGGACGCGCATGGCGGAAAAGGCAAAGAACGCGTCTAAATTCATCAATCCGCCGAAAATCCGAACGACAAGAATAGAGCCGTCGGCAACCTTGCACTGGCGCAGCGGGAAACCCAGGCAGGGCGGGCCTTGAGCTTTGGTTGCAGCCCTTTATTCTTCGTCACGGACGCACTATGTCGAATACCCAGCCTTTCTTCTCGCAGCCCCTTGCCGAGCGCGACGCGCCGGTTCGCAGCGCCATCCTGAAGGAACTCGAGCGTCAGCAGTCGCAGGTCGAGCTGATCGCGTCGGAAAACATCGTGTCACGCGCCGTGCTCGAGGCGCAGGGCTCGGTACTGACGAACAAGTACGCGGAAGGCTATCCCGGCAAGCGCTACTACGGCGGCTGCGAGTTCGCCGATGAAGTCGAGGCGCTGGCGATCGAGCGCGTGAAGCAGATCTTCAACGCGGGCTATGCGAACGTGCAGCCGCACTCGGGCGCACAGGCGAACGGCTCGGTGATGCTCGCGCTGGCCAAGCCGGGCGACACGGTGCTCGGCATGTCGCTGGATGCCGGCGGCCACCTGACGCACGGCGCGAAGCCGGCACTGTCGGGCAAGTGGTTCAACGCAGTCCAGTACGGCGTGAACCGCGACACGATGCGGATCGATTACGACCAGGTCGAGGCGCTGGCCCACGAACACAAGCCGAACCTGATCATCGCCGGCTTCTCGGCGTACCCGCGCGCACTCGATTTCGCGCGCTTCCGCGCGATCGCCGACAGCGTCGGCGCGAAGCTGATGGTCGACATGGCGCACATCGCCGGCGTGATCGCCGCGGGCCGCCACGCGAACCCGGTCGAACACGCACACGTCGTCACGTCGACCACGCACAAGACGCTGCGCGGCCCGCGCGGCGGCTTCGTGCTGACCAACGACGAGGACATCGCGAAGAAGATCAATTCGGCCGTGTTCCCCGGCCTGCAGGGTGGCCCGCTGATGCACGTGATCGCCGGCAAGGCCGTCGCGTTCGGCGAAGTGCTGCATGCGGACTTCAAGACCTACATCGACAACGTGCTCGCGAACGCGCAGGCGCTCGGCGAAGTGCTGAAGGCCGGCGGCGTCGATCTCGTCACGGGCGGCACCGACAACCACCTGCTGCTGGTCGACCTGCGCCCGAAGGGCCTGAAGGGCGCGCCGGTCGAGCAGGCGCTGGAACGCGCGGGCATCACCTGCAACAAGAACGGCATCCCGTTCGACACCGAGAAGCCGACCGTCACGTCGGGCATCCGTCTCGGCACGCCGGCCGGCACGACGCGCGGTTTCGGCGTCGCGGAATTCCGTGAAGTCGGCCGCCTGATCCTCGAAGTGTTCGACGCGCTGCGCGCGAACCCGGAAGGTGACCACGCGACCGAACAACGCGTGCGCCGCGAGATCTTCGCGCTTTGCGAACGCTTCCCGATCTACTGATCGACCCCCACAAGAACAGTCACACGAGCGAGAGCGGATATGAGCACGCTGCATCAGGACAGCATCATCATCGACGGACTGAACATTTCGAAGTTCGAGAAGCCGGTGTTCGAGGACATGCGCAAGGGCGGCATCACGGCCGCGAACTGCACGGTGTCGGTGTGGGAGAACTTCACCAAGACCGTCGACAACATCGGCGTGATGAAGAAGAAGATCCGCGACAACGGCGAGCTGCTGACGCTCGTGCGCACGACGGACGACATCTTCCGCGCGAAGAAGGAAGGCAAGACGGGGATCATCCTCGGCTTCCAGAACGCGCATGCGTTCGAGGACAACCTCGGCTACATCGAAGCGTTCGCCGACATGGGCGTGCGCGTGGTGCAGCTTTGCTACAACACGCAGAACCTGGTCGGCACCGGCTGCTACGAGCGTGACGGCGGCCTGTCGGACTTCGGCCGCGAAGTGATCACCGAGATGAACCGCGTCGGCATCATGGTCGACCTGTCGCATGTGGGCGGCAACACGTCGTCGGAAGCGATCGCGTTCTCGAAGAAGCCGGTGTGCTACTCGCACTGCCTGCCGTCGGGCCTGAAGGAGCATCCGCGCAACAAGAGCGACGCACAGCTGAAGGAGATCGCCGATGCGGGCGGCTTCGTCGGCGTGACGATGTTCGCGCCGTTCCTGAAGCGCGGGATCGAAGCGAACATCGACGACTACATCGAGGCGATCGATTACGTCGTGAACCTGATCGGCGAAGACGCGGTGGGCATCGGCACGGACTTCACGCAGGATTTCGCGAAGGAATTCTTCGACATGCTGACGCATGACAAGGGCCGCTATCGCCAGCTGACGAACTTCGGCAAGGTGATCAACCCGGACGGCATCCGCACGATCGGCGAATTCCCGAACCTGACCGCCGCGATGGAGCGCCACGGCTGGAGCGAGTCGCGCATCCGCAAGATCATGGGCGAGAACTGGGTGCGCGTGTTCAAGGACGTGTGGGGCGCGTAAGCGCCGCATCGAGCCGAACCGCCGCTCGCGATTCAACATTAGAAAAATCGGGACGTGCCCGCGCAAATCGCGCGGGCACGCGGACGATGTCGCGCCTGCGCACTGAGCCGCGCGGCCAATTTCCTCACGGAGTCACCACGATGCAACCGCAACTGCCGATCAACGTCGATCCCGATACCGGCGTCTGGACCACCGACGCGCTGCCGATGCTGTACGTGCCGCGCCACTTCTTCACGAACAACCACGTGGCCGTCGAGGAAGCGCTCGGCGTCGAAGCGTATGCCGAGATCCTCTACAAGGCCGGCTACAAGTCCGCCTACCACTGGTGCGACAAGGAAGCCAAGCAGCACGGCATCACCGGCATGGCCGTATTCGAGCATTACCTGAAGCGCCTGTCGCAACGCGGCTGGGGGCTGTTCTCGATCATCGAGGCCGACCCGGCGAGCGCACGCGCAAAGATCGAGCTGCGCCACTCGTCGTTCGTGCTCCAGCAGCCGGGCAAGGAAGGCAAGCTCTGCTACATGTTCGCGGGCTGGTTCGCGGGCGCGATGGACTGGGTCAACGACACGACGCCGGAAGGCAAGGGCGCGCCGCGCGCGTTCTCGAAGGAAGTGCAGTGCGCGGCCGAGCATCACGACCACTGCGTCTTCGAAGTGTCGCCGATCGCGCACTGACGCATTGATTCACTGAAGCAGAACAACACCCGCAACACGAGACATTCGAACGCCAGAGGTCGCCAGCGATGCGTTATCCCCACCTGTTCAAACCCATGCAGCTGAACCAGCTGACGCTGCGCAACCGGATCGTCAGCACCGCGCATGCGGAGGTGTATGCCGAGCCGGGCGGCCTGCCGGGCGACCGCTATATCCGCTACTACGAAGAAAAGGCGAAGGGTGGCGTCGGCCTGGCCATCTGCGGCGGGTCGAGCCCCGTGTCGATCGACAGCCCGCAAGGCTGGTGGAAATCGGTGAACCTGTCGACCGACAAGATCATCGATCCGCTCACGCGCCTGGCCGACACGATGCACAAGCACGGCGCGAAGATCATGATCCAGGCGACGCACATGGGCCGCCGCTCGTCGTTCCACGGCGAGCACTGGCCGCACCTGATGTCGCCGTCGGGCGTGCGCGAACCCGTGCACCGCGGCAACGCGAAGATCATCGAGATCGAGGAAATCCGCCGCATCATCGGCGATTTCGCGGCGGCCGCGAAGCGCGTGAAGGCAGCGGGCATGGACGGCATCGAGATCTCGGCCGCTCACCAGCACCTGATCGACCAGTTCTGGAGCAAGCGTTCGAACCACCGCACCGACGAATGGGGCGGCAGCCTCGAGAACCGCCTGCGCTTCGGCATCGAAGTGCTGACGGCCGTGCGCGAGGCGGTCGGCAAGGACTTCTGCGTCGGCCTGCGCATGTGCGGCGACGAATTCCACGAGGACGGCCTCGATCACGAAGCGCTCAAGGAAATCGCGCAGGCGATGTCGGAGACGGGCCTGATCGACTACCTGAGCGTGGTCGGCTCGGGCGGCGACACGCACAACACGATCGCGAACTGCATGCCGCCGATGGCATTGCCGCCGGAGCCGTTCGTGCACCTCGCGGCCGGCATCAAGTCGGTCGTGAAGATTCCGGTGATGCACGCGCAGAGCATCCGCGATGCGGGCCAGGCCGAGCGCCTGCTCGCGACCGGCATGATCGACCTGGTCGGCATGACGCGCGCGCAGATCGCCGATCCGCACATGGTGATCAAGATCCGCGACGGCCGCGAAGACGAAATCAAGCAGTGCGTCGGCGCGAACTACTGCATCGACCGCCAGTACAACGGCCTCGACGTGCTGTGCATCCAGAACGCGGCGACGTCGCGCGAAGCGACGATGCCGCACATCATCGAGAAGTCGCGCGGCCCGAAGCGCAAGGTCGTGGTGGTCGGCGCGGGCCCGGCGGGCCTCGAGGCGGCGCGCGTCGCGAAGCTGCGCGGCCACGATGTCGTGCTGTTCGAGAAGAACGCGGAAGTGGGCGGCCAGGTGATGATCGCCGCGAAAGCGCCGCAGCGCGAACAGATGTCGGGGATCATCCGCTGGTTCGACATGGAAACGAAGCGCCTGGGCGTCGACCGGCGTCTCGGTGTCGCCGCCGACGAGAAGATGATCATGGCCGAGAAGCCGGACATCGTCGTGCTCGCGACGGGCGGGTCGAGCTTCACGTGGCAGGTGCCGGGCTGGGGCGTGGCCGAGGGTCTTGCCGTCAGCTCGTGGGACATCCTGACCGGCAAGGTCGAGCCGAAGCAGAACGTGCTGCTGTTCGACGGCGTGAGCACGCATGCCGGCGCGGGCGTGGCCGACTTCATGGCGAGCCGCGGCTCGAAGGTCGAGGTCGTCACGCCGGACGTGAAGGTCGCCGACGATTGCGGCGGCACGACGTTCCCGATCTTCTATCGCCGCCTGTACGCATTCGGCGTGATCCCGACGCCGAACACGATGCTCGACCGCGTCTATGAAGAGGACGGCAAGCTGATCGCCGTGCTGCGCAACGAGTACACGGAAGAACTGGAAGAGCGCGCGGTCGACCAGGTGGTGATCGAGAACGGTTCGTCGCCGAACGACGAGCTGTACTGGAAGCTCAAGCCGGAATCGGTGAACCGCGGCCAGATCGATCCGCACACGCTGTTCGCGGCCGAGCCGCAACCGTGCCTGTCGGAAGAACTCGGCAACGGCCGTTTCCTGCTGTTCCGTGTCGGCGACTGCATCTCGATGCACAACGTCCACGGTGCGATCTACGACTCGCTGCGTCTCGTGAAGGATTTCTAAAAGATGAATCCGTCCTTCCTCATTACCGCCCTGTTGTGGCTGTCGGTGGCGGGGCTCGCGTTCGCGGTCGCGAAGCGCTCGTCCTACTGGCGGCTCGGCCGCGCCACGGCGCCCGGCTCCTTCGGCGTCGCTAACCTGTTCGCGATCCCGAAGCGTTATTTCGTCGACCTGCACCACGTGGTCGCCCGCGATCCGTACATCGCGAAGACCCACGTCGCGACGGCCGGCGGCGCGATCGGCGCGCTCGCGCTGGTGTTCATCAACTACGGCCTCGCGATCTACTCGCCGTGGCTCGACAAGCTGATCTTCCTCGCGGCGCTCGCGATGCTGGTCGGCGCCGTGTTCGTGTGGCGCCGGCGCGCGGCGAAGGACGTACCGGCGCGCCTGTCGCGCGGCCCGTGGAATACGCTGCCCTGGCTGCTCGGCTCGTTCGCGCTCGGCCTCGTGCTGTTCATGCTGGTGCCGACCAGCGCGATGTCGGGTACGTTCGCGGTGCTCTGCGCGCTGCTGATCGGCATCGGCGCGTTCACGATGACGGTCGGCGCCGCGAAGGGCGGCCCGATGAAGCACGCGATCGCCGGCCTGCTGCACCTCGCGTTCCACCCGCGCCAGGAGCGTTTCGCCGCGACGCGCGAATCGTTCACCGGCAACGGCACGGCCACGCCGCCCACAGCGCTGAAGCTGCCGGACATCGAGCATCAGGAATACGGCGTCGCGAAGCCGGTCGAATTCCGCTGGAACCAGTTGCTGAGCTTCGACGCCTGCGTGCAGTGCGGCAAGTGCGAAGCCGCGTGCCCCGCGTTCGCGTCGGGCCAGCCGCTGAACCCGAAGAAGCTGATCCAGGATCTCGTCGTCGGGATGGCGGGCGGCACCGATGCGGCGTACGCGGGCAGCCCGTCGCCGGGCATCGCGGTCGGCCAGCATCGCGGCGAACCGAACGGCCCGATCGTGTCGGGCCTGATCGAGGAGCAGACGCTGTGGTCGTGCACGACCTGCCGCGCCTGCGTGCAGGAATGCCCGATGCTGATCGAACACGTCGACGCGATCGTCGACATGCGTCGCAACCGCACGCTCGTGCATGGCACGGTGCCCGGCAAGGGCCAGGAAGTGCTCGCGAACCTGCGTGAAACGGGCACGATGGGCGGCTACGACACGGCCGCGCGCTACGACTGGTCGGTCGACCTGAGCGCACCGGTCGCGCAGCCGGGCAAGCCGGTCGACGTGCTGTTCGTCGCGGGCGAAGGTGCGTTCGACATGCGCTATCAACGCACGCTGCGCGCGTTCGTGAAGGTGCTGAACAAGGCTGGCGTCGACTACGCGGTGCTCGGCTCGAACGAGACCGACACGGGCGACGTCGCACGCCGGCTCGGCGACGAAGCGACGTTCCAGCAGATGGCGAAGCGCCTGATCGGCACGCTCGGCACGCTGTCGTACAAGCAGATCGTGACGGCCGACCCGCACGTGATGCACAGCCTGCGCAACGAGTACCGGGCGCTCGGGCTGCGCGTGACGGTCAAGCATCACACGACCTATCTCGCGGAACTGGCCGACAGCGGCAAGATCGCGCCGAAGGCCGTCGAGGCGCTGCAGGAGAAGCGCACGACGTATCACGATCCGTGCTACCTCGGCCGCTACAACGGCGAGACGGAAGCGCCGCGCAAGCTGCTGAAGGCGATCGGCATCCAGGTCGTCGAGATGGAGCGCAACGGCATGCGCGGCCGCTGCTGCGGCGGTGGCGGCGGTGCGCCGCTGACCGACATCCCCGGCAAGCAGCGCATTCCTGACATCCGCATCGCCGACGCGCGCACGATCGGCGCGGACGTGGTCGCGGTCGGGTGCCCGAACTGCACGGCCATGCTCGAAGGCGTCGTGGGCCCGCGCCCCGACGTGCTCGACGTCGCCGAACTCGTTGCCGCTTCGCTGGAGTGAGTCGATGAACACGATCAAACGAATCGATCCGCGCCGGCCGTTCATCATCACGGCCGCCGGCCTGAAGCGCATCACGCTCGGCGAGGAAGGCAGCGCCGATGCGAACGCCGCGCAGTGGTCCGCTCACGGTCACGGCGCGGCCGCGAAGCCGCGCCGCGCGCTGCAGGATCCGAAGCACGTGATGCTGGTGGTCGCGCACGGGGAACGCGGCGCGCTCGACGACCATTCGCGGCAGGCGATCGCCGCCGCCGCCGTGCTCGCCGACGCGCAGACCGAAGTCGCGCTGCTCGCGTTCGGCGAGCTGAAGGACGACGTGGCCGAGCTCGGCGTCGACAAGCTGCTCGAGCTGACGGGCTTCGATCGCCGTGCGTTCGATCCCGAAAGCGAACTGCAAGCATTGCAGGCCTGCGTGGCCGCGCTTGCACCGAAACACGTATTCATCCCTGACAACGCGACGGGCGACGGCGATCTTGGCCGGCGTTACGCGGCAGTAGCCGGCGCGAGCGTCGCGACCCACGTCGTCGAGATCGATGCGAAGCATGTCGGGGCGTATGCGCAGGCCGGGCGCGCGTTTGCCACGCGCGCGCTGCCGGACGTGATCCTGCTCGCGCAGAACGCGGTCGACGCGAAGCTGCCGTTCGTCGGCGCGGGCGAACGCCTGGCCGCCGACTTCATCCGCCCGGCGGGCGATGCCGCCCAGCCGTACCGCGATCTCGGCCTCGACGAAATCGATGCGGCCCAGGTCGCGCTCGAGGAAGCCGATTTCATCGTGTCGGCCGGCAACGGCGTGTCCGACATCGGCGCGTTCGAGCAGCTGGCCGGTGCGTTCGGCGCGGCGATCGGCGCGAGCCGCGTCGCGGTCGACAACGGCCACTTCACGCGCGACAAGCAGGTCGGCGCGACCGGCAAGACGGTCGAGGCGAGCGTGTACATCGCGTTCGGCATTTCGGGCGCGGTGCAGCACCTGCAGGGGATCAAGGATTGCCGCCACGTGATCGCGGTGAACCTCGACGGCAGCGCGCCGATCGCGAAGCGCGCGAACCTGACGGTGGTCGGCGACGCACAGGCGACGATCGCCGCGCTGATCGAACAGGTGCAGGCCGCGCGTGCCGCGCGCGGCGAATCGCCGGCCGCGGTCGGCACCCGTGAACCCGAAGGAGTCGCCGCATGAACGCCCCCCGCCCCCTGCAACGCATCGCGGTGCTTGTGTCCGTGGGCCGGCACCCGGTCAGCGGCGTCGCGCGCTACAGCCGCAACGATGCGGCCGCACTTGAAACCGCCCGCCAGCTCGCCGAGCAGCATCGCGCGACGCTCGACGTGATCCATGCCGGCGACCCCGCGAACGCGGCGCTTGCCGAATATCTCGCGCTCGGCGCGCGGGAGGTCGAGGTGCTGGCCTGCCGTGACGGCGACGACGCCGTGCACGCGCTCGCCGCGCGCATCGAAGACTACGACCTCGTGCTGACCGGCACGCGCGCCGAGGGCGCATACGACACCGGCATGCTGCCTTACCGCATCGCCGCGAAGCTCGGCTATCCGCTGGTCGGCTCGGCCGTCGACGTGACGGTCGAAGGCGGTCGTGCGGCCGTCCGGCAATTTTTGCCGAAAGGGTTGCGGCGGCGCGTCGATGCCGCGCTGCCTGCCGTGATTGCCGTCCATCCGCTCGCCAATGCCGAGCCGCGCTACGCGTACGCGCGGCTGCGCGCCGGCGCGATCCGGCCGGCGCTCGCGGCGCCCGGCACGGACGCCGACGCGGCCGCTTGGACGGTCGGCCCGGTCGAGCGTAAACCCGTAAAGCTGGTCGCCGCCGAGAAGCGCTCCGGGCATGCCCGGATGCTGTCCGCGACGACGACCGAGAGCCGTGGCGGCAACGTCGTAAATGAAGGGAGTTCGGTCGAAAAAGCACAAGTGATCCTCGCGTATTTGCGCGAGCATCAGCTCATCGACTACTGATTTTGATGCCTGTCGGCAAGAACCCAGGGATGCAAGGAATCCGGAGCAAACGATGAAAGTATCGGCAGACATTCGTGCACTGATCGAGCGGCGCAAGGAAGGGCACAGCCTCGATGCACCGTTCTACACGAGCGAGGACATCTTCGCGCTCGACATGGAGGCGATTTTCCGCCAGCACTGGATCCAGGTGGCGGTCGAACCGGACATTCCCGAGCCGGGCGACTACGTGACCGTGGAACTGGGGAGCGATTCGATCCTGATCGTGCGCGACGACGACATGGCGATCCGCGCGTTCCACAACGTGTGCCGTCACCGCGGCGCGCGCCTGTGCAACGAGGATAAAGGTTCGGTCGGCAACATCGTGTGCCCGTACCACAGCTGGACCTACAACCTGACGGGCCAGCTGATGTTCGCCGAGCACATGGGCGAGAAGTTCGACCGCTGCAAGCACAGCCTGAAATCGGTGCACGTCGAGAACCTCGCGGGCCTGATCTTCATCTGCCTCGCCGACGAGCCGCCGGTCGACTTCGCGCAGATGCGCGCCGAGATGGAGCCGTACCTGCTGCCGCACGACCTGCCGAACACGAAGATCGCCGCGCAGATCGACATCATCGAGGAAGGCAACTGGAAGCTCACGATGGAGAACAACCGCGAGTGCTATCACTGCGTCGCGAACCATCCCGAGCTGACGATCTCGCTGTACGAATACGGCTTCGGCTACCAGCGCTCCGATGCGAACGCGGAAGGCATGGACGCATTTGCGGAGACGTGCGTGCGTCGCGGGAAGGAGTGGGCCGAGATGGGCCTGCCGTCCGCCGAAATCGAGAAGCTGCTCGACGTGACGGGTTTCCGCACGCAGCGCCTGCCGCTCGACCGCAGCGGCGAATCGCAGACGCTCGACGCGAAGGTCGCATCGAAGAAGCTGCTCGGCGGCTTCGACAAGGCCGACCTCGGCGGCCTGTCGTTCTGGACGCAGCCGAACTCGTGGCACCACTTCATGAGCGATCACATCGTGACGTTCTCGGTGATCCCGCTGTCGGCCGGCAAGACGCTCGTGCGCACGAAGTGGCTCGTGCACAAGGACGCGAAGGAAGGCATCGACTACGACGTGAAGAACCTCACGGCCGTGTGGAACGCGACCAACGACCAGGATCGCGCGCTCGTCGAGTTCTCGCAGCGCGGTGCGAACAGCAGCGCGTACGAGCCGGGCCCGTACTCGCCGTTCACGGAAGGTCTCGTCGAAAAATTCTCGGCCTGGTACATCGGCCGTCTCGCCGAAAAAACCGGCGCGTAGTATCCAGCAGCGTATAAGCGGAGCAAGACATGATGCGAGATGCGGCCAATTTCGAGCCGGCGGACAGCCGGGTGACGCACCCGGCGTTCTGGAACGCGCTGCCCGAGCGCTGGACGAGCGACGTCGAGGAAACGCTGGTGTGCTGCCACGTGCGGCAGGAAACCCACGACGTGAAGAGTTTCTTCTTCCGTTCGCCGCAGGGCCGCACGTTCTCGTTCGAGCCCGGGCAGTTCATCACGCTCGAGCTCGACATCGACGGCGAGACGATCAACCGCTGCTACACGATCTCGTCGTCGCCGGCGCGGCCGCACACGATTTCGATCACGGTCAAGCGCGTGCCGGGCGGCAAGGTGTCGAACTGGCTGCACGACAACCTGCAGCCGGGCGCGGCGGTGCGCGTGCTCGGCCCGGCCGGCGAATTCACCTGCGCACGGCATCCGGCGCGCAAGTACCTGTTCCTGTCGGCCGGCTCGGGCGTCACGCCGCTGATGTCGATGAGCCGCGCGCATCATGATCTCGCCGAGGATCGCGACATCCTGTTCGTGCACAGCGCACGTACGCCGGACGACATCATCTTCGCGCGCGAGCTCGACCTGATCGCGTCGAACCATACGAATTTCCGCACGTCGTTCGTCGTCGAGCGCGTCGGCGCACGTACCAACTGGCCGGGCGTCACGGGCTTCCTGACGCTGCCGCTGCTCAAGCTGATCGCGCCGGATTTCATGGAGCGCGAGATCTTCACGTGCGGCCCCGCGCCGTACATGAAGGCGGTGCGCGACCTGCTCGACGAAGCCGGCTTCGATCGCAAGCAGTATCACGAGGAAAGCTTCTCGTTCGAAACGCTCGCGCAGACCGCGAGCGACGAAGTGCTCGCCGAACTCGTGCCGGCCGCCGACGGTGTCGACGCCGCGACGAAGCAGTACACGGTCAGCTTCGCGAAGAGCAACCGCGAGATCGCGTGCGGCTCGGAGCAGCACGTGCTCGACGCGGCGCGCCAGTCGGGCGTGCGGCTGCCGGCATCGTGCACGCAGGGCATGTGCGGCACCTGCAAGGTGAAGCTCGTGTCGGGGCAAGTCGAGATGAAGCACAACGGCGGCATCCGCCAGCGCGAGATCGACCAGGGCATGGTGCTGCTGTGCTGCAGCAAGCCGCTGTCGGATCTCGTGATCGACAAGTAGTCGAAACGCGCCATCGGCTGTCCGGGCGCGTCGCGTCCGGACAAGCATCCGTCGGAAAACAACGATACCGCGGATTTGTGGTTGAAGAACCTAGAGAGGCAACGCGCACGGTGCGCATATCAAGGAGATCGACCATGAAACTCTTCGGAAAACTGTTGTGGACCGGCACACTGTCGGCGATGGTGGCACTGAGCGCGTCGGCGCTCGCCGATACGAAGCCGACGTTGAAGATCGGCTACGTCGAAGGCTGGGACGACAGCGTGGCGACGTCGAACGTCGCGGCCCGCGTGATCGAGAAGAAGCTCGGCTACGAGGTGAAGCTCGTGCCGGTCGCTGCCGGGATCATGTGGCAGGGCGTCGCGCGTGGCGATCTCGACGCGACGCTGTCCGCATGGCTGCCGGTCACGCACGGCTCGTACTGGAGCGAATACAAGAGCAAGGTCGTCGACGTCGGCGCGAACTTTCCTGACGCGAAGATCGGCTTGATCGTCCCGGATTACGTGAAGGCGAAGAGCATCGAGGATCTGAACGCCGAGAAGAGCAGCTTCGGCGGCCGCATCGTCGGCATCGATGCCGGTGCGGGCGTGATGCGCAAGACCGACGAAGCGATCAAGAACTACGGGCTCAGCTACACGCTGATGCCGAGCTCGGGCAGCGCGATGACGGCCGAGTTGTCGCGTTCGGTCGGCGCGAACAAGCCGGTGATCGTGACCGGCTGGGCGCCGCACTGGATGTTCGCGAAGTGGAAGCTGCGCTTCCTCGAGGATCCGAAGAAGGTGTTCGGCGGCGCCGAGCACGTCGACAGCGTCGTGAATCCGGGGCTCGAGACCAAGGCCAAGCCGGTCGTCGCGTTCCTGAAGAAATTCCAGTGGAAGCCGGGTGAAATCGACAGCGTGATGCTGGCGATCCAGAACGGCTCGAAGCCGGAAGCGGCTGCCGATGCGTGGATTGCGGCGCATGCCGACCGCGTGAATTCCTGGACGGAAGGCGTCCAGTAAGTACTTGAACATACGTCGTACGAATCACCATAAAAATACGCCGGGAATGGCATGCAGGAATCCGAAATAATCGCGATGACTTGCGGCCATATCCCGGAATTCTTTTTCGGATTCTGCAAAAAAGCCCGTAAATTGTTACACTACGGCCCTTGTGCAGAGTCATCACAGGAGGAATTGGATGAGTCAGGCAGGACTGCGTGCGAACGGCACCAGTGATGTTGAGGCAACCATCTCACATGATTCGACGGGCCACACGCTGCATCGTGGCCTGACCTGGAAAGACGCTTTTTGGGTAACGAGCGGCGTGCCGGCAGGCGTGCTGTTCACGATCGGCGGCGTATGTGCGACGATCGGCCAGCCCGCGTGGGCGATCTGGATCGCCGCGATCACGATGGGGCTGATTCAAAGCGCGACTTATGCGGAAATATCGGGACTATTTCCCCATAAATCGGGCGGCGCATCCGTGTACGGCGCGATCGGCTGGGTGCGTTACAGCAAGCTGATTGCCCCGGTGTCCGTGTGGTGCAACTGGCTCGCGTGGTCGCCGATGCTCGCGCTCGGCTGCGGTCTCGCGGCGAGCTATGCGCTCACGAGTCTCTTTCCCGCCAACGCGGCGGTGCTGCAATGGCAGCTCAAGATCGCGGATCTGGGGTTCATCAAGCCGGGCCTGTCCCTGCGGATCAATGCGACGTTCATCATCGCGACGATCCTGCTTCTCATCACGTTCAAGCTTCAGCATAGCGGTGCGTCGAAGGCGGCACGTACGCAGCGCATCCTCGGCATTGCATCGCTCACGCCGCTGTTGATCGTCGGCATCGTGCCGTTCGTCACCGGCGACGTGCCGATGTCGAACCTGCTCCCGCTGCTGCCGCTCGGTCACGACGCGCACGGCAATCTCACGGCCTCGACCTTCGGCTCGTGGAACGGGCAGGGCGTCACGATGGCGCTCGGCGCGATGTTCATGGCCGGCTGGGCGTCGTACGGCTTCGAGACGGCCGTCTGCTACACGCGCGAATTCCGCGATCCGCGCCGCGATACGGCGAAGGCGATCTTCTGGTCGGGCGCGCTGTGCCTCGTCGTGATGACGCTCGTGCCGATGGCGTTCCAGGGCGCACTCGGTACGCAGGCGATGCTCGATCCGTCGATCGGCGACGGCACCGGTGTCGCGGCGGCGATGGCGAAGATCGTCGGCGGCGGCGCGTGGGTCGCGAATGCGGTCGTCGTGATGCTGATGCTGTCGATCCTGCTGATCGTGATGACGTCGATGATGGGCTCGTCGCGCACGCTGTACCAGGCGTCGGTCGACGGCTGGCTGCCGAAGTACCTGTCGCACGTGAACGAGCACGGCTCGCCCACGCGCGCGATGTGGACCGACCTCGGCTTCAACCTCGTGTTGCTGATGATGTCGGACTACATGACGGTGCTGTCGATCTCGAACGTCTGCTACATGCTGTTCGTATTCCTGAATCTTCAGTCGGGCTGGATCCACCGGATGGATCGCGGCAACTGGGATCGGCCGTTCCGCTGTCCGACCTGGCTGCTCGTCGCGGGCTCGCTGTGCGGCTACGCGAACCTCGTCTATGTCGGCGCGGGCGCGAACCTGCAAGGTGAAGGCACGCTGCGCAACGGGCTGATCGCGATGCTGCTGATCGTGCCGGTGTTCCTGTTCCGCCACTACTGGCAGGATCGCGGCCGTTTCCCTGCGCAGATGCAGCGCGACATGGAACTCGAAGTGCCGAAGCGCGCGCTGTGGCTGAGCCTGACGCCGTATGCGGCGCTGATCGGCGCGGGGCTGACGATCTGGCTGTCGTATTACTTCGCGTGGGTGAAGTAGGCGCGCCGCGCGTATGGCGATGCGCGCGCCGGACACGGAAACCGCACACGGGTCCGGCGCGTCGAATGCAGCACGTGATGCACCCGGCGCCACGCATGTTCGCTCAATTCCTTGCCCATGGCCCTCGCACACGTGCGGGCGGCACATGACTCGCCGACAGCACGATACCGCGTCCGATCACGCGACGCTCACGGTGTTGGTCTGCGCGCGCGACGAGCCCGAACGGCCTCCATCAGCCCCGCAAGCCAGCAGGCCGGACATCCCCGCATGAAGTAGACGGCCAGGCCGAACAGTCCGATCGCGGGCCAGAAGCGGGGCGTGAGCGCGATGGCGCCCGCAATGGATGCAACGGCCAAAGCCCCGCGAAGCAATTGCTTTGTCACTGAAGTGCTGCAGTACATGATGTGCTCTTGTCACCCGATAGCGGTACGTCTGGAAAGGTGCCGGATGTCGTGCCTGCCCTCCGCGGGCGGACGCTCTGCTCCGTCTCGCCAATAAGAGGGGCGCTGCCGTCAAAACGGTTCGCGACATCCCTCCTGAAAGTCGGGATACGCGAAAGCGAAGCGGGATCTCGCGGTGCAGCCGTACAGATTTTTTTCTTCGACGCGAACCGTTTTGACGATTCGCCGCCTCTTGGATAGCAACCGTCGCTCTTCGCGGCTGCCGTTTGCTCGTGCGAGTTGTCGCCTTGAGCGGTTTCCCCCGATTTTCGAGGGCCCTGCCCAAGCTCGCTCGACCCGCACGACTTCGGCGTCGCGCCGAGCTTCGCCCTTGTCGAAACAACCCCGGAAGCCGGGATGTTTCCCACTCAGGAGCTTTCCATGAATGCCAGGCTGACACTGCCCCTTCTTTCCGAAGACACCGCCCCCGAAAAGAGCCGCGAGTTGCTGGGCAACGCGCGCAAGAAGCAGGGATTCATTCCCAACATGTACGGAGAGATGGCCCACGCGCCCGGCGCACTCTCGACCTATCTGCATGGGTACGACTGGTTCCGCAAGGAATCCGGCTTCACACCCGCGGAGCAGGAGGTCGTGTTCCTGACCATCAGCCGGGAAAACGCGTGTCACTACTGTATCGCCGCGCACAGCATGATCGCCGACAAGGTATCGAAGGTGCCGCCGCAGGCGATCCACGCAATCCGTGATGGCGCAACGATCGACGATCCGAAGCTGGGTGCCTTGGCCGCTTTCGTCAAGGAGATGGTGCAAACGCGAGGCAACCCGTCCGAAGCCGCTTTGCAAACCTTCACTGGCGCAGGCTACAGCGAGCAGCAGGCGCTGCAGATCGTGCTTGCCATCGCCGTCAAGACGATCTCGAACTACACCAATCATCTGTTCGAGACCGCGGTGGATGCGCCCTTTGCGTCCTACGCTCTGCCGGCAGGGACGAAATGAGTCTGCTGCGTTTTCCGTTCCTTCGGTAGCCGCAGGTGCCCGCCCAGGCAGGCGCGTGCCGCCGACGGTTGTGGCGGGCGGCACGCGTGAAACTGTCTCGTGTCCGCTGGCCGTCCCCTTCGCGGGGATGGGCTGGCGAACTGCTGGCCGCGCTTTACATGGGGGCGATCGCGTGGATCGCAGCGGTCACGCAGATTCACACCATTCTTTTTCCCGAACTAGGCGCCCTGGCCCATGACGTCATCAAGCGACCGCAAGGCACCTGGGCCAGGGCGCCGGGAATGCTGGTGATGACGCCGCTGCTCACCGGCCTCGTCGGCACGCTGCTCGTTCGAAGCATGGGCAGCGGGATCGTGCCGATCCTGCTGTCGACTGCGGCTGCGCTCGTCGTCATCCGGGTCCTGAAATCACCGATCGCCCCGGCCATCTCGGCCGGCGTGCTGCCGATCTCGCTCGACGTCACGAGCGCGTACTATCCCGCATCGTTGCTGGTCGGGCTGGCGTTGCTCGCCGCGATCTCCATCGTCTGGCCTCGCATCGTCCCGCCGCCGCAAGCGCGAACGCCCGCCGATGCGGCCGACGACCTGACGGAGGAAGCGCCGCGCACGTACGCGTGGCTCCCGTTCTTTCTGGTGTTTCTGGTCGGCACGGCGATCCTGGCGGAGGTTACCGGCTGGCGGCTGATCCTGTTCCCGCCGCTGATCGTGATCGGCTTCGAGATGTTTGCCCATGCGGACGTCTGCCCGTGGGCCAGAAAGCCGCTGCGGTTGCCGATCGCATGCACGTTGAGCGCGTCGATCGGCATCGCACTGGTCACGGCCTTCGGCGACGCGCCGCTGGCGGTCGTCGCCAGCATGGCCTGCGGCATCCTCATCGTGCGGGTATTCGATCTGCACGTGCCACCGGCGCTCGCCGTGGGCCTGCTGCCGTTCGTCATTCCAGCCGTCGATTACAGGTTCGCGGCCTCCGTGGGCATCGGCACGCTGTCGCTGACCACGGTGTTCCTGATTTGGCGCTGGCTGGGCAAAATGCGTCCTTGATCGTTCAGCAGCCTTGCCCGCGACGTCCGGAAAGCTTGCGCATCCAGTGGTCGAGGGAAAGCCGGCCCGGCCCGATGGCGATCAAGGCGATCGCCATGGTGGCCCAGGGCAGATGGAAGTTCGCCCAACCGTCGGGCACGATGAGCTGGATCACCGCCGTCATGCCGAGCAGGCCCAGCGCGCTCAGTCGAGTGGCAACGCCGATGACCAGCAGGATCGGAAAGACGATTTCGCCCAGGCCGCTGGCGAACGCGAGCACGTCGGGAGCGGGCAGGTCATAGAGCTGCCCGAGGATGTGCAGCTTGAATTCTTCCTCGAACAGGAAGCCCGCGGTCGGGGACAGCGACAGAAAGCCGTCCCATTTCGTGAGACCGGACTTGAAGAAGGGCAATGCCAGCGCGACCCGAAGAAACAGCGGGGCGGCCATGCAGGCGATCTGTTCCAGCCCGTGCAGTGCGCGGTTTGCCGTGCGCGATACGCGGGACCAGCCTTTCGCCAATCTGGCGTTACTCATGATCGTTTTCCTCGGACTGCAGTTCGAAGCCGACGAAGGCTCCCATTCCGGCAAGCTCGCGCAGGTTCGCCGCGAGGTCGAAATCGCCGTCGACGGCAAGGGCGATTTCCATCGCCTGCGATAGCGTCATGCCCTGGCCGAGCGCGGCCACGAAGTCATGGCTCGCCGGAAGCACGTGGCGCACATCCACCTCGGCGTCGGGACGCAGCACCATCGTGTCCTGCGCTTCGGAGAGGTCGACCGGCGCGGGGATGCCGTCGACAGCGTTCATTCGCCAGATCGTGAAGGCCGGAAATCGGGAGCGCAGCAGGCGAACCGAAGGGTGAAGCCTGAATCGCAACCGTGGCGTCTGGTCGATCGGTACGGCCAGGAGCGCGTCGAATGACAAGGGTGCCGCCTCGCGCTCGTGATAAGCCTCGGTCGCGGCGCGCTCGATGCGGGCCACGTCGGCGAGATAGGGCAAGGATTCGGCGGGCGGGAAGGCGGCAAGGAACGCCGGGAACCCGGCGCCGTAGTGCAGTAGTACCGGCGAGCCGGGCGGATGCGCGGCCGCGAAGAAGCGGGCCATGGCCGCGAAGAATTCGTCTCCCACCAGCCTGCCGACACGGGGGAAGCCTGCGCGCAGCGCATCGGTCAGCCCGACGAAGACGTTGTTCCGGTAAACGGCAAACCGTCGGGGGCTCGGCTCGCCATCCGGGCCAACCAGGCCTTCGGGTATCGGACGGTCGGGATCGAGCAGCGCCAGGGCAAATTCCTCCAGGTGTTCAGCCGCGCGTGCCATGGCGCCGTTCCTCCGTGCTGGACGTACCCATCAGCGTCTCGGCCATCACGGCCTCCGCCTGCAACTCGGGCCACGCGGGAACGTTGGCGTCCCGCTCGATCAAGGTCGGGACCGGCCCGATGCGTTCGATGACCCGCCGAAAGAGGTTCCATACCGGCTCGTCGACACACTGGTCGTGCGAGTCGATCAGCAACGGACGTCCTTGTTCGTCAGTCCGGCGGGCGTGGCCGGCCAGGTGAATCTGCTGCACGTGATCAAGCGGGAAGTCATCGATATAGGCGTGCGCGTCCCACGCCTGGTTGGTGCTTGAAACGTACGCGTTGTTTACGTCCAGCAGCAGGCCGCACCCGGTTCTTTGCGCGATCTCGCGGATGAAATCCGTCTCGCACCAGGTGCTTGCCTCGAACCGCAGGTAGGTGGAAGGGTTCTCCAGCAGCATTTGCCGATTCAGGGCCATTTGTACCTGGTCGATGTGTCGGCAGACGCGATGCAGCACGTCGTCGGTATAGGGCACTGGCAGGAGGTCGCCGAGGTAGCGGGTGCCATGCGAGGACCAGGCAAGGTGTTCGGAAAACAGCGCAGGTTCGTACCGCGCGTTCAGCGCCTTGAGGCGCTGCAAATGCGCGTGGTCGAGCGGTCCGTCGGCGCCGATGGACAGGCCCACGCCGTGCAGCGACAGCGGGTAGTGTTCGCGGATGGCGGTCAGGTAGCGATGAGGCGGCCCGCCGGCGCCCATGTAGTTCTCCGCGTGCACTTCGAGGAAGCCGATATCCGGCAGCGTCTCGATGATGACGCGGTAGTGGTCGGCCTTGAGGCCGACGCCGGCGCAGGCAGGGAGTCCCCGGCCGGCAGCGTGCGCAGTCTGGTGAAGACCCATGATGCTCCTCTCTCCGGCGGGCGGGCGCGGCCGTCAGGCCGCCGCCCGCCTGCACGGTTGCGGGTGTCAGACCTTCTTGGGCTCGAGGCTGCCCATGCCGTTCGGCGTCGAGATCGTCGTGCAGGTGCCCTTGGCGACCATCTTCCAGGCATTGCCCTGGTAGTCGGCGGAGCTGGTGCCCGCGCAGCTCGTGCCGGCGCCGGCGAAGCAGTCGTTCTGCCCCTTGAGCGCGACGCCGTAGCACTTCTCGAACTTGCCGGTCTTCATCTTTGCCATGTTCATGGCCCGGGTTTCCATCATCTTCTTCTGCATGTCGGCCTGGCTCATGTCCTGCGAGAACGCAGGCGCGGCGAAGGCTGCGACGAATGCCGTGGCAACGGCGGCGGACAACATGTGGTGGTTCGACATCGAAATCTCCTGATGGAAAGGGCGCGGCCGCACGAGCCGCGGGTAGGCGGCCGACAGCAGCCGGCCTTGGCAACTAAGAGGGCGGGGACGAGCAAAACGGTTCGGGGCACTGAAAAAAAACCGCGTTCACCGGCCGGGATGCGGTGAACGCGGATTGGCCGTCGCAGCCATGACGAGGAGATTGCACCCTCTGCGGTCGAGGGAGCCGGTGCGGCGCTGCCTGGCTATTTCGCCGGCGCGCGGTGCGTGGAGGACGGTTCCGTGCCGATCATGTATTCACGCACCAGTTCGCGGGCACGATGCAGCCGGCTCTTGACTGCGCCAGGTTGTTCGCCGAGCCGAGTCGCGATCTCGGCAATGGTCAGTTCCTCGAAGTCGCGCAGAAGGACAACCTCGAGGTAGTGAGCAGGCAGCGACTCCAGCGCATGAGCGAGGTCGATTCTCAGTGCATCGTCCGGACGATGCAGCATCAGTTCCTCGGCCACCTCGTCCGGCAGAGGATCGTGCTTGAACATCATCCGCGAAAGTTTTCGACATTCGCGCTTGATGACCGTGAACAGCCACGATGAAAATGCCGCAGCCGCCTTGAGCCCGCCGACCTTGCGGGAAATGATCAACAGCGACTCCTGGACAGCATCGTCGACGTCGCTGGCGTGACAGTGCTTGTACGCATAGCGGCGAGCGTCTGCCTGGCAGACTGCCAGCAAACGGGTAATGGCGACCGCATCTCCGGTCTGCGCCGCCATGATCAGATGGTTGCGGTCGTCCACAGGGACTGCCATGGTGTTCTCCCGTTCTGATTCGATGATCGGTCCAATCGGTGAGTCCCGATTCGACCTGCCTGCTTCCATCATGTTTATACCTCCGACGCGCGAGTTGCTGCTCACGAAGACGTGGCGGATCGAGCCGCACACGCATGGGCCCCGAGCCGGCCGTAGGTGTAACCGAGCACGGCGCCCCAGACGAGGTGCAGCATCAGGGTCATGACCGGAGCCATCATCCCGAGCTTCATGCCGAACAGGCCCGCGCCGGCCATCGGCATGGCCAGGACCATCATCAGCAGCCAGGCCAGCACGGCGAAGGACATGCCCTTGATGCGCGCACATTCGCCGGGGAGCCGGCTGTAGAGCAGTTTGAACAGGATGCCCCACAGAGCGGTGCCGATCATGAAGTGCGCCAGCCATCCCACCGCGGGGGAGGCCGGCATGCCCATGTTGGCGTGCGCCATGGCCGCGAGCATGGCGACCGGATCCAGTTCGGGCATCAAGCCCATGGCCGCCTTCATCAGCATCAGCAGCGACAGCGCCACAGTGGCGACCAATCCGGCGGCCATCGAACGAACGTAGGAATTCATGGTGTCAGGTTCTTCAGGGTTGGGGATCGTTGATCCACGATCGAGACGGAGGCGCGACGGCGCCTTCCCGAACTAAGAGGCGCCGAACCGGGAAAACGATTCGGTCGAATTGCGCGACGAAATCAACCGGACGGGTCGAGCACGCGGGAATCCTCGACGGCGCTTGATTTTGGGAATGATCGGTTCTAATATCCGGACTCATGAGCCCGACCTCTCCCGGCTCCCGCGACAGGGGGCGTCCGCGCGAATTCGACACCGACGAGGTGATCGACGCCGCGGCACGCGTGTTCTGGGAGCAGGGGTATCACGCGACGTCGATCGACACGCTGTGCGAGGCGACCGGCGTGTTTCGCGGCAGCCTGTACCGGACGTTCGGCGACAAGCACGGATTGCTGGTCGCCGCGTTCGACCGTTACGCGGAAGGCGCGATCGCGCGCCTCAAGGAGTGCCTCGCGGCGGATCTGCCGCCGCGGCAGGCGCTCAGGGAAGCGCTGCTGTACTACACGGAAATCGGCGTGCGGCTGTCCGAGCGCCGCGGCTGTCTCATCACGAATTCGGCCGTCGAGTTGCTGCCCGGCGACGACGCGTTGCGGCCACACATCGAAGCGACGCTGCTGCGCATCGGCACGCAATTCAGCCTTGCCGTCGCGCGCGGCCAGCAGTCGGGCGATTTCGACCGGAACCTCGATCCGGAGGAGGTCGGCCGGTTCCTGCTGTGCCTGATCCAGGGCATGCGCGTGCTGGGCAAGTCGAGTGCGTCGGAGGCGGAACTGGCCTCGATCGTCGACATCGCAATGCGGGCGCTGACCTGATTTTTTTTGATTATTTTGAGAATGATCGGTTTCAAATGGTGCGCATTCGATGCGCGGCTGTCGAGACCGGGAAGGACAGGCAGATCCGGCCATGAAGTCGAAGAAACGCCGCCGCTGCGCGCAGTCGCACCGGCATCATTGTTCAATTAATTTGAGAACGATCAGTCATGAATAGTGCAAATTTCGCGGTCCCTGCCGCAAGCGCGTACGGGAAAGGCATCGCGGCATGCGTATGCGCGACGATCTTGATGGGCGTGATGTTCCCGGTGATGACCGACGCGTTGCGGTACATCGATCCGTTCACGTTCACGTCGCTGCGCTATTTGATCGCCGGCACGGCGTTCGTCGCGTTGCTGCGGATCGTCGAAGGGCCCGGCGCATTCCGGCCGGCCGGTGAATCCGTGCTGCTTGCGTGGCTGCTCGGCTCGATCGGCTTTTGCGGATTCGGGTCGTTCGTGTTCCTGGGCCAGCAACTGGCCGGTGACGAGGGCGCACTGACCGCATCGATCATGATGGCGACGCAGCCGATGATGGGGCTGCTGCTCAATGCGCTGGTGCGGCGCGTCGCGCCTGCTCCGGTGTCGGTGCTGTTCGTTGTGCTGTCTTTCGCCGGCGTGGCGCTCGTCATCTCTCGCGGCGACGTGATTGCCGCGCTGCACGAGCCGCAGCACTACGCGGCCAACGCACTGATCGTCGTCGGCGCGTTGTGCTGGGTCGTCTATACGTTCGGCGCGGCGCGCTTCACAGGCTGGTCGGCATTGAAATACACGACCTTCACGACATGCCTCGGCCTGACCACGATCATCGCCGTCAATCTCGTGCTGATCGCGACGCACGGGATCGCGGCGCCGTCGTGGTCCGCCGTGCATGCGGTGTTGCCGCACCTCGCGTACATGGGGCCGGTGGCCGGCTTCGGCGCGATCCTGCTGTGGATGACGGGCAACCGGATCCTGGGGCCGATGAACGGCGTGCTGTTCATGGACGTCCTGCCGATCACCGCGTTCATCGTGTCCGCGGCGACGGGCGTGGTGCCCAATCGCGCGCAGATCGCGGGCGCCGCGCTGACGGGCGCGGCACTGATCCTCAACAACCTGTATCTGCGGCGCCGGGCGCGACGAGTCGGCACGGCGCCGGCACGCGTGCCGTCGGCTTCCGCATGACGAACGATCGTGGCCGCCCGCTTACGAAAACACCACGGTGCGGTCGCCGTTCAAGAACACGCGCCGCTCGATGAACGCCTTCACCGCGCGCGCGAGCGTGATGGATTCGACGTCGCGCCCGACCGCAAGCAGTTGCTCGGGGCGCAGCGCATGGTCGACGCGCTCGACGACCTGCTCGATGATCGGGCCTTCGTCGAGATCGTCGGTGACGAAGTGCGCGGTCGCCCCGATCAGCTTCACGCCGCGCGTATGTGCCTGGTGGTATGGCTTCGCGCCCTTGAAACCCGGCAGGAACGAATGATGGATGTTGATCGCGCGGTTCGCGAGCTTCGCGCTCGTTTCCTGCGACAGCACCTGCATGTAACGCGCGAGGATCACGAGTTCGGCGCCGCTCGATTCGAAGAAGTCGAGCCACTGCGCTTCCTGCTGCGCCTTCGTCTCGGCCGTGATCGGGAAATGCCGGAATGGCAGCCCGTGCTGCGCGGCGAGCGGCTCGAAATCGGGATGGTTCGACACGATGCCGACGATGTCCATCTTCAGCTCGCCCATCCGCCAGCGGAACAACAGGTCCGCGAGGCAGTGCTCGAGCTTCGACACCATGATCAGCACCTTCGGCCGCGCGTTCACGTCGTGGATCGCCCACTGCATGTCGCCCTGCTGGCCGCCGAGGCTGGCCGCGATCGGCGCGAACTCCTGGCGCAGCGCGTCGATCTGCAGTGTTTCATCCGTCGGATGAAAGACGCAGCGCACGAAGAAGCGGTTGCTGAGATCGTCGTCGAACACGTTCAGCGCATCGACATAGCAGCGATGGCGATCGAGAAAGCCGACGACGGCGGCGACCTGGCCGGCCGCGCTCGGGCACGACAGCGTCAGGACGAATTGATCGGGGCGGTGCTCGGCGGTCATGAGACTCCTCGGATGGCATGGGGCGCACGGCCGTGCGGCGGCGCACGACGGCGCCGCACCGCGCGGGTAGCGGGAGGCTCAAGTAAATCAGGACGATTTCGGGGCGGATAGAACCAACCCGCCGTGTGGCTGGTATCGGCACGCCAGTGCGTGCGGGCCGGGCGGCCCCGTCACGCGCACGCGTCGAGCAGCCAGCGGCGGAACACGTGGGTTGCGTCCGGCTCGGGCCGCTGCGGCGGGCGTACCAGGAAGTAGCCGCGCGGCGTGACGACGGGCGCGTCGACGAGCTTCACGAGCTGGCCGGACGCGACGAGCTCGTCGACGAGCGGCGCCCAGCCGAGCGCGACGCCTTCGCCGAGCAGCGCCGCATGGATCACGAGCGCATAGCTGTTGAAGGTCACGCCGCGCGCGGCGGCCGGCGATTCGAGACCGTGCGCGTCGAACCAGCCAGGCCACGACAGCCAGCGCTCGGGGCGCGTCGGCTGCACGTGCAGCAGCGGCAGCGCGAGCAGGTGGTCGGCCCGCGCGACGCCGGGATGCGCGTCGCGGAACGCGGGCGAGCACACGGGCGTGACCGATTCCGGAAAGAGCCGCGCGGCCGTGCACGACGGCCAGTGACCGTCGCCGAACAGGATCGCGATGTCGCCGTGGTCGCGCTGCGCGTCGTAATCCTGTGACGTGACGACGCGCACGTCGACGTCCGGCATCACGCGCTTCAGCCCGGCCAGCCGCGGCATCAGCCAGTAGGTTGCGAAGCCGAAGTCGGTGACGATCGTGAGCGCGCCGTGCTCGCGGCGCGCGCGCAGCGTGGCGGTCGCGCCGCGCAGCGTGTCGAGGCTCAGCCGCACCGCTTCGTACAGGCACTGGCCGTCGGCCGTCAGCGTGACGCCGCGTGGGCTGCGTTCGAACAGCGGCACGCCCAGCTCGGCTTCGAGCTGGTACACCTGCTGGCTCACGGCCGGCTGCGTCGAGCCGAGCTCGCGCGCGGCGGCCGTGAAGCTCGCGAGCCGGGCAGCGGATTCGAACGCGCGCAGCGCCTGCATCGACGGTAACGGTTCGGATTTCGACATAAGTCTCTCTAATGGCCCCATAAGGGCCGGACGCCTACCCGCGCGAATTCGGGCGGGCGATAGTGCAGCGGACAGTACGGCACGCGCGCTTCACGGCCGCCACGCAACGCATTCCGCGATTCTAGCCAGCGCGGCCCGCACGCGCGGCACTTTCTGCGGGCCGCGTCCGTCATGTCGGACGTTTCGCTGCATGAGCGGCGCGCCGCTCCATTCGAACACCGCTTTCCTCACGACCGCCGATGACGAACCCGACACCCAACATCCTGATCCTGATGGCCGACCAGCTCACGCCATTCGCGCTGCCGGCCTACGGCAATCGCGTCGCGCGCACGCCGACGCTCGACCGGCTCGCCGCCGAAGGCGTGGTGTTCGACGCCGCGTACTGCGCGAGCCCGCTGTGCGCGCCGTCGCGTTTCTCGCTGCTGACCGGCAAGCTGCCGTCGGGGATCGGCGCCTACGATAACGCCGCCGAATTGCCGGCGCAAACGCTGACGTTCGCGCACTACCTGCGCGCGGGCGGCTACCGGACGATGCTGTCCGGCAAGATGCACTTCTGCGGGCCCGACCAGCTGCACGGCTTCGAGGAACGGCTCACGACCGACATCTATCCGGCCGATTTCGGCTGGGTGCCCGACTGGGACCGGCCGACCGAGCGGCCGAGCTGGTATCACAACATGAGTTCGGTGCTGGAGGCCGGCCCGTGCGTGCGCACGAACCAGCTCGACTTCGACGACGAGGTCACGTTCGCCGCGAAGCAGAAGCTCTATGACGTCGCGCGCGAGCGTGCGGCCGGGCACGATGCGCGGCCGTTCTGCATGGTCGTGTCGCTGACCCATCCGCACGACCCGTATGCGATCACGCGCGAGTACTGGGATCGCTACAGCGACGACGAGATCGACATGCCGGCCGTGCGGCTCGATGCGGCTGAAAGCGACCCGCATTCGCAGCGGCTGCGCTTCGTCTGCGAAAACGACCGCACACCGCCCTCCGACGCGCAGATCCGCGCTGCCCGCCGCGCATACTACGGCGCGACGTCCTACGTCGACACGCAGTTCGGCAGCGTGCTGGCCGCGCTCGAACAGTGCGGGTTCGCCGACGACACGATCGTGATCGTCACGTCCGACCACGGCGACATGCTCGGCGAGCGCGGTCTCTGGTACAAGATGACGTTCTTCGAAGGCGGCTGCCGCGTGCCGCTGATCGTCCATGCGCCGGGCCGCTTCGGCGCCGCGCGCGTGCGCGGGCCCGTGTCGCACCTCGACCTGCTGCCGACGCTCGTCGACCTGGCCGGCGCCGCGCCGGCTGGCGGCTGGCCCGACCCCGTCGACGGCGCGAGCTTGTTGCCGCACCTGCGCGGCACGCCTGCGCACGACGTCGCGCTCGGCGAATACCTTGCGGAAGGCGCGGTCGCACCGGTCGTGATGATCCGTCGCGGCGACTGGAAATACGTGCATTGCCCGCTCGACCCCGACCAGCTCTACAACCTGTCGGACGATCCGCGCGAGCTGACGAACCTGGCCGGCGTGCCCGAAGCCGCCGACGTGCTGGCCGCGTTCCGCGCGGAAGCCGCGCGGCGCTGGGATTTGCCCGAGCTCGACCGGCAGGTGCGCGCGAGCCAGCGGCGCCGGCGCTTTCATTACGCGGCAACGACGCAGGGCCGCATCCAGGCGTGGGACTGGCAGCCATTCACCGACGCGAGCCAGCGCTACATGCGCAATCACATCGAACTCGATACGCTCGAAGCGATGGCGCGTTTCCCGCGCGTCGGGCGCTGAACGTACCGCGTTGCGGTCATTGAAGAACGACGGAGGAAGCGAACCATGCAACGACAATGCAATGCAGCAATCCGAAGGATCGGGGCGGCGCTCGCCGCGGCCGCGTGCGTGCTGGCGACGCAGCCTGCGTATGCGGCCGACCCGCAGACGTGCGGCAACGTGAAGATGGCGGCGCCCGGCTGGACCGACATCGACGCGACGAACGCGATGGCGGGCGTCGTGCTGAAGGCGCTTGGCTACCGGCAGGACGTGGCGAACCTGTCGGTGCCGATCACGTACCAGGGGTTGAAGAAAGGGCAGGTCGACGTGTTCCTCGGCAACTGGATGCCCGCGCAGGCACCGCTCGTGAAGCCGTTCGTCGACGACAAGTCGATCGACGTGCTGCACGCGAACCTGAGCGGCGCGAAGTTCACGCTCGCGGTGCCCGACTACGTGGCGGCTGCCGGCGTGCATACGTTCGCCGATCTCGCGCGCTACGCGGACCGCTTCGACGGCAAGATCTACGGGATCGAGCCCGGCGCGCCCGCGAACCAGAACATCAAGCGGATGCTGTCCGACCACGCGCTCGGTGCGGCGAACTGGTCGCTCGTCGAATCGAGCGAGACGGGCATGCTCACGCAGGTCGAGCGCGCGGTGCGCGACAAGCGCTGGATCGTTTTTCTGGCATGGGAGCCGCATCTGATGAACACGAAGTTCCATCTGACGTATCTGTCGGGCGGTGACGCGTACTTCGGCCCGAACTATGGCGGCGCGACGGTCAACACGGTCACGCGTGCCGGGTTCGCGGGCCAGTGCGCGAACCTCGCGCGGCTGTTCCGGCAGATGACGTTCTCCGTCGACGTCGAAAACCGGATGATCGCCGACATGCTCGACCACAAGACGTCGCCCGCGCTCGCGGCGCAGCGTGCGCTGAAGGCCGACCCGGCGCTGGTGGCCGGCTGGCTGGACGGCGTGACGACGGCGGCCGGCGCGCCGGGCCTGCCGGCCGTGCGCGCGGCCCTCGACAGCCACTGATTCCCTCCTTCCTGGCGGCCGGTTTCTGCCGTGCCGCCTGTCTACGTGTTTTCCCGACCGGGTCGCATCGTGACCATTTAGTGTCGCCTTCAGACGGGTGACCCGAAATATGGGTTTGTATTTTTCGCCAATGGCTCCGTTATTGCGGAAAACGAAATGCCGAAGCCAGCGGGGCGGTCTGAATTCGAATCCACCGGCGCATCGCGGCACGCGCCGGGACGAGATTCTATCCATCGAACGGTTCAGGGAGGGTGGTCGACAATGAAGCAAAAGAAAGTTGCCGTAGCCGCCGCGCTTGCATGCGCGGCCTGCATTCCCGCCATCGGGCATGCACAAAGCAGCGTGACGCTGTACGGGATTCTCGACGCGGGCATCACGTACGTGAACAACACGGGCGGCTCGCACGTCGTCAAGTTCGACGACGGCGTCGCGTACGGGAACCGCTTCGGCCTCAAGGGCACCGAAGACCTGGGCGGCGGCCTGAAGGCCGTGTTCACGCTCGAGAGCGGCTTCCACCTCGGCAACGGGCAACTCGGCTTCGGCGGCGCCGAATTCGGCCGGCAGGCGTATGTCGGCCTGCAGAACGACTGGGGCACGCTGTCGTTCGGCAACCAGCTCGACATCACGAACGAACTCGTCTCGATCTACAACATCTCGGCGTGGGGCAGCGGCTATGCGATCCACCAGGGCGACTTCGACCGCTTCAACGGCGACCGCCTGCCGAATTCGGTGAAGTTCCTGTCGAACGATCTCAGCGGCTTCAAGTTCGGCGCGATGTACTCGTTCGGCAACGTCGCCGGCAACTTCCATCGCAACAGCGCATGGAGCGCAGGCGCGAGCTTCACGAAGGGCGATTTCTCGATCGGCGCCGCGTACACGCGCCTGAACAACCCGAACGGCATCTACGCGTTCGATCCGTACGCGATGATCGGCACGCACACGTTCCTCGGCCAGCAGACCGTGACCGTCGATCCGGCGACCGGCGCGCGCACCGACCTGTTCGCGAATACGCCGATGGACGTCGACAGCCAGGGCACGTTCGGCGTCGGCACGAGCTACACGATCGGCAAGCTGACGCTCGACGCCAACTACTCGTACACGACGATCAAGGGCTTCGGCCAGTCGTCGCACATGCAGGTGTACGAAGGCGGCGGCCTGTACCAGTTCACGCCGGCGCTGAGCCTGATCGCGGGCTACCAGCACACGCGCTTCGAAGGCCATCACTGGAACCAGGGCACGGCGGGCCTGCATTACCTGCTGTCGAAGCGCACCGACGTGTACATCTCCGGCGACTACGTGCGTGCATCGCAGGGTGTCGATGCGGTGGTCGGCTACAGCTTCACGCCGTCGACGACGCAGACGCAGGCCGACGTGCGGATCGGGATGCGGCATTCGTTCTGAGCGAAGTGGTGTGGGGCGGCGACGTCCTCAGCGAGGGTCTCTCTTTGGCGCGAACCGAGGTTCGCGCTTTTTTTTTCGAGGGTTGTGAGCGGGCACGAGATCCGTCCGGTTGGCCACCGCCCCGCGATCGTCGCCGGGAACGGCGGTCGGATGGCCTTGACCTGTGCCGTCCATAGACGCTAGCATCGACCGCATGCCTGATCGCGCCCATTTCCTCTCCTCGCTTGCCCGTGCATGTTGTCAGAACATGCCAGGGGGAATTTGCGTCTAGCGAACTCGCTAAACTTTCAAGCAATCGCCTTCCGGCCGCCTGTGTTGCAGAACAGGCGGCCTTTTTGTTTTTGGGCCCACCTCTTCGGGACGGAGAAACTCGATGCCGCTTGCGCTGTATGACACCTGGTCGCGTACCGTGCGCCCGTTCACGCCCATCCGTGCCGGACGGGTGGGCATGTACTGCTGCGGCCCCACGGTGTACGACGATGCCCATATCGGCAACCTGAGAACCTATGTGTTCGAGGATCTGCTGCGCCGCGTACTGGAGCGCAACGGATACGCGGTCCGGCACGTGGTCAATATCACCGACGTCGGCCACCTTACGTCGGATGCGGACGAAGGCGAAGACAAGATGGAGAAGGGCAGCCGTCGCACCGGCGCGTCGGCGTGGGCCATCGCCCAGCGCTACACCGACGCGTTCGTCCGGGACTGGCGCGCGCTCCACCTGCTCGAGCCGACGGTCTGGTGCCGCGCCACCGATCACATCGCCGAACAGATCGCGTTCATCGATACGCTCGACCGGGCCGGCTACGTCTATCGGACGGACGATGGTCTCTACTTCGACACCAGTCGGCAGGACGACTACGGCTATCTCGCGCGGCTGGACCGTGCAGGGTTGCAGGCGGGCAAGCGGGTTGCACTGGGCGAGAAGCGGAGCATCACGGATTTCGCGTTGTGGAAGTTCAGCCAGGCCGGCGTCAATCGGCAAATGGAATGGGACAGCCCGTGGGGTCGCGGCTTTCCTGGCTGGCATATCGAATGCTCGGCGATGTCGGCGAAGTATCTCGGGACGTTGTTCGATATTCACTGCGGCGGCGAGGATCATATCGCCGTGCATCACAGCAACGAGATCGCGCAGACGCGGGCGGCCCACGGCACGCAGCTCGCGAATTACTGGATGCACGGGCACTTTCTGACGCTCGACGCCGATGCGAAGATGTCAAAGTCGAGCGGCGACTTCGTCCGTCTGCAGACCTTGCAGAGCCGGAACGTCGATCCGCTCGCGTACCGTTACCTGTGCCTGACGGCCCACTACCGTAGCAAGCTGCATTTCACGTGGGCGTCGCTCGACGCCGCGCACACCGCGCTGAATCGACTGCGGCACTTGTACGCCGGCTGGCCGGACGGAGGCCGCGTCGATGCGGATTTCGCCGCACGATTCGACGCCGAAGTGAACGAGGACCTGAATCTGCCCAGGGCACTCGCGGTGCTGTGGGATCTGGTCAGGAGCAACCTGCCGCCCGGTACGCTGAAGGCGACCGTGGACAGCTTCGACACCGTGCTTGGCCTCGGTTTGCGCGAATGGAAGCCGGTTGCGTTCGACGTTCCGGAACACGTCCGCGTGTTGCTCCGTGATCGTGAGCGCGCGAGGGCGGACAAGGACTGGGCGCAGGCCGACCGGATACGGGAAGCGTTGGGCGCCGAGGGCTGGCGAGTCGAGGACACCCAGGAAGGCCAGCGCCTGTTCGGCATTGCGACGGGCTCGACCGATGCGGGCGGCCCGCCGCAGTGACGTGCGCAGGCCGCGTGCATCGGTCGAGCCGGTGCACCTGCGACCACCCGGCGGCCGCGATCGACGCAGTCGCCCGAATCGCCGGCACCCGCGCCCGCAAGATGTCGCCGGCATCGCGTCCGGCCCGTTTTCCGAGGTTGGCATATCATCGCGACTTGGCCGCGCCTCCACCGTCGTCGCACGCCCGCATCGGCGGGCGTCGTCATGTTCCGACGGCTGCAGTGCGCAGCGCCGCCCGCCCAGATCCCGATGACCGACCCCGTGCCCGATTCCAGTCCTTTATCCCCGTTGCCCGCCAACCTGTTCCGCCACGCGCCGTTCCGGCGTTTCTGGGGCACGCGCGTGATGTCTTCCCTGGCTTTCCAGATCCTGTCGGTCGCAATCGGCTGGTATGTCTACGCGCTCACGCACAGCGCATTCGCGCTCGGCCTCGTCGGCCTCGCGCAGTTCGTGCCGATGTTCGCGCTGACGCTCGTCGTCGGGCAGGTGGCCGACCGCTACGACCGCCGGCGCATCGCGACGATCTGCCAGGGCGTCGAAGCGCTGGCCGCCGGCGTGTTCCTGCTCGGCGCCGTGCAAGGATGGCTGGCCGCGCCGGCCGTGTACGCGCTCGCGGCGATCGTCGGCACGGCCCGCGCGTTCGAGTCGCCGTCGGTATCGTCGCTGCTGCCGGCCGTCGTGCCGCGCACCGACCTGCCGCGCGCAACCGCGCTGTCGACGTCCGCGAACCAGGCCGCGCAGATCCTCGGGCCGGCGTTTGGCGGGTTGCTCTACGGTGTCGGCGCACCTGTCGCGTTCGGCACGAGTGTCGTCGCGTTCGCGATCGCGGCCGTGCTGAGCAGCACGATTCCGCTGCGCAGTGCGCCGCCGGCCCGCGAGCCGGTCACGCTGCGCTCGGTGTTTTCGGGGATCGCGTTCATCCGGCGCGAGCCGGCGATTCTCGGCGCGCTGTCGCTCGACCTGTTCGCGGTGCTGTTCGGCGGCGCGACCGCGCTGCTGCCGATCTACGCGCGCGACATCCTGCAGGTCGGCCCGTGGGGGCTCGGTGCGCTGCGCGCGGCGCCGGCGGTCGGCGCGCTCGCGGGCACGCTGTGGCTCACGCGTTTCCCGTTGAAGGGGCGGCCGGGCCGCGCGATGTTCGGCGGCGTGATCGCGTTCGGCGTCGCGACGATCGTGTTCGGGTTGTCGCGGCACTTCGCGCTGTCGCTTGTCGCACTGGCCGCGCTCGGCGCGTCGGACGTGATCAGCGTCGTCGTGCGCCTGTCGCTCGTGCAGCTGCGCACGCCCGACGACATGCTCGGGCGGGTGAGCGCGGTCAATGCGCTGTTCATCGGCACGTCGAACCAGCTCGGCGAATTCGAATCGGGCGTGACGGCCGCGTGGTGGGGCGCACCGACGGCGATCGTCGTCGGCGGCGCGGCGACGATCGCGGTTGCGCTCGCGTGGATGCGATTGTTTCCTCAGCTCACGAACATGAAGTCGCTCGAGCGCGACGCGTGACGTGCGTCACGCGTCCTGCGCCACGCGCACGGCCGTGCCGTAGCAGATGACTTCGGTCACGCCCGAGCCGATCTCGGTCGAGTCGTAGCGCATCGCGACGATCGCGTTCGCGCCGAGCTTGCGTGCATCGGCGAGCATCTTGTCGAACGCCTGCTGGCGCGCCTTTTCGCATAGCGACGTGTAGAGCGTGATGTTGCCGCCGAAGATCGTCTGCAGCGACGCGCCGAACGAACCGACGATCGAGCGCGAGCGCACGATGATGCCCTGTGCGACGCCGAGCGAGCGGACGGTCGTATGGCCGGGCAGGTCGAATGCGGTCGTGACGCGAGCGGGCGACAGGTCGTCGATGGAGCGCGTGGATTCGGTCATGGCGGAAAGCCTGTAGCGGAGTGGTCGAATGACGATTCTAGCCGGATGAACGTCCGTGCCCGGCGCACGTGGTCGATCGTGCCGGTTGCGCGAGTGTCGGGCATGCGTCGCTACGGGGCGCCGGGCGAGATCGTCTGATCGACGTCGTCGGAAAGGAAGCGTGCGCAGGCCGCGAGTACACGCCTCCTTCATTCAGGCGAGTCAGGGTTTCGCAGTCGTCCCGCCATCTCCGCCAAGATCGACCGCATACGCCAGCGCGAGCTTGCCGAATTTCAGTGCGTGGTTCGCCTGCCGGTCCGAGTTTTCCAGCGTGTCGTTCACCGTATGGATATACGGGCTGTCGTTCTGGTCGGCTTCGAACGGGAACGATGCCGGATAGCCCTGCGCATTCCACGATGCATGATCCGAGCACGCGTACCCGCACTGCGACGTACCGATCGCGAGTTCCGGCAGGTAGGTCTTCGCCAGGTTCGTCAGGTAGGTGTTCTGCGCCGCGTTCGTGTAGTCGGTGATCAGGTAGATATCCTTCGGATCGCCCTTGTAGTTCGTCATGTCGAGCTGCAGCACGCCGACCACGTTCGCGTTCTGCGTGCGGAACTGCTTCGCGATCGCCTTCGAGCCGAGCAGTCCGGCTTCCTCGGCCGCATACCCGACGAACTTGATCGTCCGCTTCGGCCGGTAGTTGTTCGCGAGCAGCACGCGCAGCGCCTCGGTGAGGCTCGCGATACCCGATGCGTCGTCGTCCGCGCCGGGCGAGCGCGTGTTCTCCGTCGTGCGGCCGACCGTCGAATCGAGGTGGCCGCCGAGCACGATGGTGCCCGCGGCCGGATTGCTGCCGCGAATCGTCAGGATCACGGATTTCTGCGGGAAGCCGGTATGCGCGAACTGCTCGACGGTGATGTCGGCGCGCGAGCCCGCCAGCTGTTTCCACTGCAGCGCGAGCCAGTCCGACGCGGCGACGCCGTGCGAGGTCGTGTAGTAACGATTCGTGAAGCCCGACAGCGACGTGATCGTGCCGACGATGTTGCTGGCCTGCAGCTGCTGGATCCAGGTGCCGATCTGCGGCGCGTTCGACAGCTTGTACGCGGGAGCGGCCTGCTTGGCCAGCGTGGCCGGCAACGGCTGCAGCGCCTGCCGCGCTTCGTCGAACGAGTCGTGCACGACATAGCCGGGCCCGTGGCCGCGCGTATGGTGGACGGCATGGGCGAGGTCGCCGAGCCGTGAATCGTCGATCTCGACGACGTGAACGGTTTCGCGGCGCGCGGCGCCGTCGGCCGTCTTTCCGGCGTCGACGGTCGTGCTGTACTGCGCGGTGGCGCTTGCATCGATGCGCTGAAGCTGGCGGAACGCGGTGTCGCCGAGCGTGATCCAGACGGGTGTCGCGTGCGCGGCGGCGGTCAGCAGCATGCCGCCCAGCGCGGCGCTCAGGCGGGTCAGTTTCAGAGTAGGCATGTTCGATCTCGTGAGGATGGCGATGTCGATGAAGGGAGCGCGCCGCAGGTCGTGCGCTGCGCTCCCGCCTGCTGCGGCATTACGACTTCTGCGGAACGGTCACGCCGTACGTGCAGCTCTTGTTGTATGCGTTGCCGATCGCCGTGAGTTGCGCGTTGCTGTAGCCGAGCGCGGACGCGGCCGTCAGCACGGCCTGCGCGGCAGCCTTCTGGTTGGTCGAGCTGTTGGTCATCGACAGCCCTTTCAGGAACGCCTTGTCCATCGCCTGCGCGCCGATCGCGTCGCGCGCGACGAGGTTGCACGACGCCCAGTACTGGCCGGCCGTATGGATCTCCGCGCCGCGCGCCTGTGCATAGGTGCGCCCGACGTTCCAGTTGGTCACGCGGCCGCCCCAGAACTCGTTGTGGCCGTCCCAGTTGTAGACCCAGTGGTACTGCGCATCCGACGGGCTCCACTGGTTGAAGTCGCGGCTGTACGCGGCGGCGAGATAGTCGCCGGTGCCTTCGGACAGCCCTTCCTGCTGCGACAGGCCGCCGTTCGTCACCCAGTCGTGGATGCCGTGGCCGAGCTCGTGGATCACGACGTCCGCATCCTCCGCGTCGTCGACACCGCCCTGGCCGAAGGTCAGCCGGCCGCTGCTCGACGAGTACGACGAGTTGTCGTCGCCCGATTCGCCGTGCGGGTCGTATTGCACGCCGCCCGTGTACTGGTAAGGCAGCGCCTTGATGCCGAGTGTCTGGTTCACGTAACGCAGGAACGTGTCGATGTGGTAGTACACGTTCACGGCCTCGAAATACAGGTTGCCGCGCGTGAACTCGAACGCGGGCGTCGACTGCGCGGGGCACGCGTTGTCGAGCGGCGCATCGAAATCGATGCACGCCGCGTACGGGCCCGTCAGCGTGTAGCGCGAGCCCGACTGCGCGAGCTCCTTCAGCGTCACGCGCACGCGCGCGGCCGTGAGCTGCGTCGAGTCGGCATCGTTGTTGTCCTTGTAGCCCGTGCTGCCGTAGCTGCTTTTCGTCGGCGAAAGCGGGTCGGGGCGGAACACGAAGCCGGTGCCGTCGGTCGCATAGAACGCCTTGTCCTCGGCGCGCAGCACTTCGCCGCTGCCGGAATCGATCAGCAATTCCCAGTCGCCCTTCGGGCCGTCCTGCGGGCGGCCGCGCACTTTCCACGCGGTATGCGTGCCGGTCTTGTCGACGAACGCGACGAGCTGCGCATCGAGGTTCGTGAAGCCGCTCGCGCCGAGATAGGCGCGGGCGCGGTCGAGCGCCTGCTGCTGGTCGACGGCCTGCGACTTGCGCGTCGTCGCGACCACGCCGTTGATCGTATTGCTCGCGACGTACAGGATGCGGCCGTCCTTCGCGACCGTCACCGCGATATCGCTGCCGTACACGGGCAGCCCGGCGGCCTGCTGCTGCAGGCGCACGACGGTGAAGTCGGCGTCGTTGCGCTCCGACGTGACGACGAGGCTCGCAAGCGCGGCTGCGTCGAGCCCGAGCTGCGTCGCCTGCGACGCGACGAAGTCGCGCGCGGTCGCGGCGGGCGTCGATGCGGCCTTCTTGACGCGATAGGCGGGGTTGTACAGCGTGACGGCGACGCCGTCCGCGCGGAACTGCCCGCCGGCCGTATCTGATTTCGCGGCTGGCGGCGCGACGCCGCGCGTCAGGCTTTCGCGCAGGCTCGCTGCCTGCGGATTCGAGACTTTGGTATCGGCCAGGCTGCCGCCGACGATGCCGAAACCGAGCGCGAGACCCAGGGCGAGCGGCAATGCTTTGCGTGATGTCTGCATACGTGATCCTCATCTCAACGGTTGGACACGCCCGCGCGTTCGTGGCGCGCAGGCACGACACGGCCCGCGCGCCGGTTCGATGGAACCGGTGCGGCGAAGCGGTGTTGGGGGTGTCGACTGACTAAGGAACCCTAAATGTCAGGTCGAAAAGAAACAGGCGGAAGAGGCGGCGGAGAAGCGAACGGCAGGCAGGTGCGGCGACGGCGAAGCGAGCATCGTCATGTCATACCCCTCGGATCGGATCGATATTGGTTGGCAGCCGGCGTGGCGCGACGCGTGCCGGGATGCGGCATGCGTGTCGTTAGGCTGCCTATCTAACTTTGTTTGATATGTTACAGAACATTTTCAACGACATTCCAAATTATTTTCGACGACCGCTTCGGTTCGCCGATCAATCGCCGGCATTGTGCAGCGAGCGGCGGGAAACGCTGCCGGAACGCGCAATACCGCGCTGGATTGTGATTAAAACGCGCGACGATCAGCGCGTCGCGCGCCGGTCGCTGCGCGGGCTGACGCCGAACCGCGCGCGATACGTTCGCGAGAAATGCGACGGCGATTCGAATCCGCACGCGACGCACACCGACGTGATGCTCATGTCGGTCTGCTGCAGCAGTTCGCGGGCGCGATCGAGGCGCAGGTTCAGGTAGAAGTGCGTCGGCGTGTCGTTCAGCGTCGCGCTGAACAGCCGTTCGAGCTGGCGCCGCGTGATCGACACATCCTGCGCGAGCGCGTCGGAGCCGAGCGGGTTCTCCATATGCTGCTGCATCGTGCCGATCACCTGGATCAGCTTGCGGTTGTGCACGCCGTAGCGTGCGGCGATCTCGAGCCGCTGGCTGTCCGAACGCTGCCTGATGCGGCTGACGACGAACTGCTCGGAGATGGCCGCCGCGAGGTCGGCGCCGTGCCGGCGGCCGATCAGGTCGAGCATCATGTCGATCGACGCGGTGCCGCCTGCGCACGTGATGCGCCGGTCGTCGATCTCGAACAGCTCCTGCGTCGCGTTCAGGCCCGGATAGCGTTCGCGGAACGCGGCCAGCGCTTCCCAGTGCAGCGTGAGCGGCTGCGATGCGTCGAACAGCCCGGCTTCCGCGAGCACGAAGCTGCCCGTGTCGATGCCGCCGAGCGTTGCGCCATGCCGGTGCTGGCGGCGCAGCCAGTCGGCGAGCGTGCGCGTGTAGCACACGAGCGGGTCGAAGCCCGCGACGACGAACACGGTGTCGACCTGGTCGACGTCCGCGCACGCGGCTTCGGCCGCGACCGGAATGCCGTTGCTCGCGGCGACGGGCGCGCCGTCGGCGCTGATCACGTGCCAGCGGTACAGCTCGGTGCGAAAGCGGTTCGCGACGCGCAGCGGTTCGACCGCCGACATGAAGCCGAGCGCGGAGAAGCCGGGCAGCAGCAGGAAATGGAAATCCTCGGGCATCGGGGCAGGGGATCGAATCCGGTGGTCGTCACGCGGCGCACGGGGCGGCGATGGGGCGGGCACAGGCCGCGCCGGTTCGCACGCGCCGAACGGTCAGCGGGAGATTATCGCGGGTTTTGCGCGTGTCAGCGCGTTTTCGCGCTGCGCACGGAACGGCGCGCGGTGGTCGACGGCAGTTCGCCGAATTGCGCCTTGTACGCGTTCGCGAAATGGCCGAGATGGATGAAGCCCCAGTGCGCGGCCGCATCGCTGATCGGCAGATCGGCCTGCCGCGTGTCGAGCAGCATGCGGCGCACCTGCGACAGGCGCAGCGAGCGCACGTAGTGCAACGGGCTCGTCTGCACGACCGACTGGAAGCTGTTCTGCATCGTGCGCCGGCTCACGCGCAACTGCGCGCACAGGCTCAGCACGTCGACCGGCGCTTCCGGGTGCTCGATCACGTAGTCGTGCACGCGGCGCACGATATCGGCGCGGCATGCGTGCGTGAGCCGGTTCGACGGCTCGGGCATCCGGCACGCGAGGAGATCGACGAGCACGTTGCCGACTTCGCCGCGCAGCTCGCGCTGCACGCGGGCGTCGCCGTACGTTTCGGGCGAAGACAGCACGCGTTCGAGCTGCGTCGCGATCTGCACGCTCGCGCGCATCAGCACGGCGGCCGGCATGTCGACGACGCCGCGCCGCAGCGTCGTTTCATCGAGCCGCACATCGGCTGCATCCTCGACCTGCTGCAGCAGCCCGGCATCGACGACGACGCCGATCAGCGACATGTCGTCGGGCGAGTGCAGTTCGAACGGTGCGCCGCCACGCGCCACCACCATCGTGCCGCGTTCGATGCGCGCGCCGCCGAACGCGAACGCACCGGCGCCGGTGAGCGGCATGCCGAACACCGTATGGCCGGGCGGCAGCCGGCCGCGCTGGATGATGCGCACGTTCGCGGCTTCCTGGAACAGCTGCAGGCCGTCGAGCACCGCGTGCTTGACCGCGCTGCGGTACGAGCCCGGACCGATCTGGTCGTAGCGCTGGTTCCAGCCGCGCAGCGCCTCGGCATGCCGGTCCGCGTCGTCGAACATCTCGTGAAGCACGAACACTGGGCCTCCGGGGGATCGAGCAGGACCGCGAAAGATTAAACCGACCGAGCGGTCGGCGCAATAAGGAGGAGCGCTATTCCGCGTGCATTCTCCAGAGGGTCGGAGGGCACGCGGCGACGAGGCTTTCGCGCGCATTTCCAATATCCCGAATCGGCACGCACGCGTTGCCGGTCCTGGTGCTGACCGGATTTATTGTCGAACTACAGTCGCCCCACATTACGTGAATCCCCAACTGGAGGCGACATGAGGACAAGGCGACGAACCGCGGCGCTCGCGGCGACGCTGGCGTTCGCGGCGGCGTGGGCCGGCAGCGCGAACGCGACGGAAAAGCCCGAGGAACTGGTCGTGCAGAAGATGCCGCCGTGGCATCCGCACGAGGTCTATGTCGTCGATATCTCGATGCCGTCGATGACCGACGGGCGCATCTATGTGTACGACGGCGACGCGAAGAAGCTGCTCGGCCAGATCGACGGCGGCTTCGGCCCCGGCCTCGCGATTTCGCCGGATCACAAGACGAGCTTCGTCGCGACGACCTACTTCTCGCGCGGCTCGCACGGCACGCGTACCGACGTCGTCGAGATGACCGACAACACGACGCTCGATCACACGGGCGAGATCGCGATTCCGGCGAAGCACGCACAGCATGTGCCGTCGCCGTACAACACCGCGTTCAGCGCCGACGGCAAGCGGCTGTATGTCGCGAACATCACGCCGGCCGCGTCGATGACGGTGATCGACGCGGTGTCGAAGAAGGTGCTGTCGGAGATCGACACGGCCGCCTGCGTGCTCGCGTATCCGTCGGGCAACGACCGCTTCACCGCGCTGTGCGAAAGCGGCAAGGCGCTGACCGTCACGCTCGACGCGAACGGCAAGGAGACGAAGCGCGCGATGTCGGACGCGTTCATCGACGTCGACAAGGATCCGGCGTTCGTGAACGCGTCGCGGTACCAGGGCGGCTACCTGTTCACGACCTACGGCGGCAACGTGCGTAGCGCCGACTTCAGCGGCGACAAGCCGTTGTTCGGCAAGCCGTGGTCGCTGCTGACGGACGCCGAACGCGCCGAAGGCTGGCGCCCGGGCGGCATGCAGCAGACGGCCGTGCAGGCGAAGCAGAACCGCTACTACGTGCTGATGCACAAGGGCACCGACGGCTCGCACAAGGATCCCGGCACGCAGGTGTGGGTGGTCGACCTGAAGACGAAGCAGCGCGTCGCGCGCTGGGATCTCGCGCAGCAGAAGATCGAGCCGCTCGTGTCGATCCAGGTCAGCGAGGACGACAAGCCGCTGTTCTACGGGCTGACGGCGGCGTCCGACCTCGTCGTGATGGATGCGCGCACCGGCAAGCTGCAGCACGTCGAGAAGCAGATCGGCAATACGTCGACGCTGCTCGTCAACCCGTGAGGCCGCGATGACGCTCGATCCCGTACTCGCCACCAGCGCGCAGGCCGGCGCGGCTGCCGTCGTGCTGCTCGGCGCCTTCGCGAAGATGCGCCGGCCCGCCGCGTTCCGGCAGGCGCTCGCCGGCTACCGGCTGCTGCCCGATGCGCTGACCGCGCCCGTCGCGTTCGCGCTTCCGCTCGCGGAAGCGCTCGGCGCCGCGGCGCTGCTGTTTCCCGATACGCGCACGGCCGGCGCGATCGGCCTGATCGCGCTGCTGCTGGCCTTCGCGGCCGGGCTCGCGATCAACCTGCTGCGCGGCCATACCGACATCGACTGCGGCTGCTCCGGCTTTACCACTGCACGCACGGATGCGCCGCGCGGCATCGGCTGGCTGCATGTCGGCCGCGTACTGCTGCTCGTCGCACTGGCCGCCACCGCGTTCGTCGAACCGGGCACGCGCGCCGTCGTGTGGTTCGACTACCTGACGCTGTTCTTCTCCGTGCTGCTGATCGTCTGCGCGCTGCTCACCGTCGACGTGCTGCTCGCCAACGTACCGCGCCTTTCCCACCTGAGGAATTCATGATGCAAACCGCTCTTACCGTTTCCACCGCCCTGCTGTGGGTGGCCGTCCTCGCGCTCGGCGCGATCGGCCTCGCGCTGGTGCGCCAGATCGGCATCCTGTACGAACGCATCATGCCGGCCGGCGCGCTGATGATCGACAAGGGGCCGGCGGTCGGTGCGATCGCGCCGACGTTCGAACTGACCGACATCCGCGGCTCGCAGGTGAAGGTCGGCGGCATCGACGCGTCGGGCAACGCGACGCTGCTGTTCTTCCTGTCGCCGACGTGCCCGGTCTGCAAGAAATTGCTGCCGCTGCTGCCGTCGCTGCAGGCAAGCGAATCGATGGCGGTGAACATCGTGCTCGCGAGCGACGGCGATTTCGACGAACACGCGCGCTTCGCGCAAAAACACGACCTCGCGCGCTTCCCGTACGTGCTGTCGCAGGAACTCGGCCTCGCGTACCAGATCGGCAAGCTGCCGTACGCGGTACTGCTCGACGAAACCGGCACCGTGCGCGCAAAGGGGCTCGTCAACACGCGCGAGCATCTCGAGAGCCTGTTCGAGGCGAAGGAGCGCGGCGTCGCTTCGCTGCAGCAGTTCGTGCACGGCGATCACAGCCACGACGCACACGCGCGGCACGCATGACCGGCCGATCCATTTACAACGTCATGGGAGAACAACGACATGGGCCTGTTTGATTCATGGTTCGAGCGGTCGGCGCGCGGCGTCGCGCAGCACAGTTCGCGGCGCAGCGCGATGGCGAAGCTCGGCAAGGTGCTGGTGGGATCGGCGCTGCTGCCGCTGCTGCCGGTCGACCGCACCGCATATGCGGCCGATGCGGCGTCGGGTGCGTCCGGCGCCACCGCCGGTGCGAGCGACGACCCGACGAGCTGCGACTACTGGAAATACTGCGCGATCGACGGCTGGCTCTGCAGCTGCTGCGGCGGCACGTCGAGCAGCTGCCCGCCCGGCACGACGCCGTCGCCGATCACGTGGATCGGCACCTGCCGCAATCCGCACGACGGTTCGGACTACATCGTGTCGTACAACGACTGCTGCGGCAAGACGTCGTGCGGCAAGTGCTTCTGCAACCGCAACGAGCGCGAGAAGCCGCTGTACAAGCTGTCGTTGAACAACGACATCAACTGGTGCATGGCGAACGGTAATTCGAATTACCACTGTTCGGTTTCGGTTCTGCTGGGAGCGGCAAAGCAATGAAAGTGAAGCAAGCAGGAAAGCGGGTCTTTGCATGCATGACGGCTGTCGCGGCCTTCACGTTGCCGCACGCGGCCGGCGCGCAGGACACCGTGCATTACCCGGCCGGGAAAGGCCTGTTCGACGCGCAGTGCGCGGTGTGCCACCAGGCGGGCGGGAAAGGGCAGGACGGCCTCGCGCCGCCGCTGACTGAGTATCCGGGCAAGTACGCGGCGGCCGAGGCCGGGCGGGCGCAACTGATCGCGACGCTGCTGCACGGGATGTTCGGCGAGATCGAGGTGCACGACAAGCACTACAACTTCAAGATGCCTTCGTTCGCGAGTGCGAGCGACGATGACATTGCACATGTGCTGAACTACGTCGTGTTCGACCTCAACGCGCAGCACGGCGACGCGAAGCCGTTCACCGCGGCCGATATCCGTGCGGCACGCGCGAAGCAGATGGACGGCACGGACGTGCATGCGCAGCGCGCGGTGGTGGTCAAGGGGCTCGGCCTGTGAACGGCGCTTGCGCGTCTCGTGCGAGCGCCTCCGCGCAGGGCACGCGGGGTGCGTTGTCGTCGCGGCACGGCGCTCTCTCGCGGCGCCTGTCGTCGTGGCTGCTGTTGGCAGGCGCTGCCGCCGTCGCGGTCGCATCGCCCGCGCATGCCGACGGCGCGGCCGATGCCGCGCTCGCGCGGCAGCACTGGGTGCTCAACTGCATGGGCTGCCATACGGCGACGGGCGGCGGCATTCCGGGCAAGGTGCCGCCGCTCGCGAATTCGCTCGGCTATTTCACGCATCTGCCGGCCGGGCGCGAGTACGTGATGCGCGTGCCCGGCGCGTCGAATTCGGCGTTGTCGGATCGCGAACTGGCCGACGTGCTGAACTGGGTGCTCACGACGATGAACCGTGATGCGCTGCCGCGCGATTTCACGCCGTATACGGCTGCCGAAATCGCCGCGCATCGGCGGCCCGCGTTTTCGGATGTCGCGACGATGCGTGCGGGGCTGGTGCGCGAACTGCACGAGCGCGGGATCGATGGTGTCGCCGACCGCTACTGATCCAGCACGTCGATGGGCCGGCGTAATGGATCGTGAGCGTTCCAACTGGCACCGCGCCGGTTCAGTGCGGTGGCGACAGCCGCTTGAAGCGGCCCCACAGCTTCTTCATCGCCTGATGATCGGCCGCGGCACGCGCGGCCAGAAAGCCGCGAGCAAAGCCCGCGCCCGGCGCGGCGTCGGGCGCTGTGCGAGGCAGCGACTTCAGGAGGTGATCCGCGACCACGACATCGTTACGCCAGCCCAGATCATCCTGAAGCGCGGTCAGCGCGCCGACATATGATCGGACGGCTTGCTTGCGGCACAGCGACGCGAAGAATTCCGTCGCGTACCGGACCTTCTTCGCCGCGATGCGGGCACGGTGACGACGATGATCGTCGAGATCGGCGAGCTTTTTGCCGCGCTTGATCAGTTTCCGGTGCCGGTGACGCAGAACGTCGTGAGCGAAAGGACTCGCGGGCTGCATGATCGCATCGCGCTGTTCGTCGGACATCCCGTCGCGCCAGCCCTTTCGGTTCAACCATGACGCCAGCTGCAACGCGAGACGCGTGTAGCGTACCGCCTGGATGGCGGTGGCCGCAAGCTGGCGATGGGTGACGGCAATGCGCTGGCAGGCGTCGCGGACCGCGCGGATCTCGTCCGCATTGCCGTTCGTGCCGGCACGCTCGAGCGTCGTTCCGGCAAGCACTTCCCAGTCACGCGCGGCGCCGAGCTCGCCGGCGATCCAGCGCAACTCGTCGTCAAGGCCGGGATACGCGGGAATCACCTTCTCGAACAGGTCGAGCGCCGAACGCAGCCGACGAAGCCCCACGCGCATCTGATGAACGCTCGACGGATCATGGCCCGATTCGACGCCGCGCTCATTCGCGTGGACCTGGTCCAGGCAGTTGCGCACGATCCGACAGAAGGCGTCTTCGACTGAATCGTGCTTCTTCAGTTGCACCGGTTTTGCCTTGACGGCCGGCTGGTGCTCGGCGACGAGCAGTTCGTAGCCGAGATCGGCCTTGCTCTCGTGATCGATGCGCAATGGCACGGTGTCGAGCAACTCCAGTGCGATGCCGTACAGGTTTTCAGGGCGGCCTCGCTTCAGCTCCAGTTCGACTCCGGCGATCGGGACCGAATTCGAATCCGCGTCGACCGTCCCCTTGTCGAGCGCAACCTCGACCTCATCGCCGGACGGCAGGCGCAGCGGTAAAACCGTCCGCTTGATCCGCGTGACGAACACGGGGTGGAGATCGGGTGCCGTGGCATCGTCGCGAACCAGGCGGCCGCAGTCGCTGTCGTCGGGGAGTTTGTCCCGCAGCAGTCTCAGATCGGGGACGTCGCCGTCGACCGGCATCTCGAATTCGTCCCGATCGAAGAGGCCGGCCTGCGGCGACCCTTCCAGTTTCAATGTCTGGATCCTGTCGTTGCCGACCGCACGTACGCGCAGCGAAGCCGCACATTTGTGAAATTCAAGCGCGGAAGTGTCGAAGTACGTGCTCGTCAGCTGTTGACGCGCGTGGGTACCGCCGGACTTCGCAAGTAGCGGTGCGTGGCGCACCTTGTCGAGATCCTTGACGGAAACCCGCAGCTTCAGCTCTCGTTCCATACCGCCTCCGATGTGTCGCTGACTATCAGACTACACCCTATCTGCGGGCGTCTTCCCAGTCGTGCCACTCGATCTGATGCGTTTCCACATAACGGTTTACCGCTTCGCCGATCGTCGGGAAGAGGTAGCTGTCGCCGAACATGCCGTACATGCCGTAGTGCTTGAGGCTGTCCTTGACGGGGCCCTTCAGCTCCGCGAAGACCAGCTTGACCTGTCGCGCCGCCAGTTCGCCGTGCAGCCGTTCGAGCACATCGGCGGCGGTCAGATCGATATTGGTCACGGGCTCCGCCGCGATGACGATCCAGCGCGCCGGCTCGGGCGACTCGTCGACGGCGCGCAGCACGCGCTCACGAAAGATTTCCCCATTGGCGAAAAAGAGCGGCGCATCCCAGCGCAGCAGCACGAGCCCGGGTACGCGCCGTGCTTCCGGGTGGCGCGACACGTCGTGATAGCCCTTCATGCCGTCGACTCGCCCGAGCACGGCGTCGTAAGGTCGCCACGCACGCCATAGAAACGACAGTACGGTGAGCAGCAGCGCCAGTGCAATGCCGTTCACGACACCAAGGACTGCAACGCCGACGAAGCACACCACCGCCTGGACGAATTCGCTTTTGCGCAGACGATAAAGCCGCGTGACGCCCCGCACCTCGACCATGTTCAGGCATGCTGCAATCACGACGGCAGCCAGCGCGGATTGCGGCGTATGCGCAAGCGCGCGTGGCGCGAACAGGAGCAGCGCGGCGACGACGGCGGCGGCCACCACACCGGTCGCCTGGGTCTTTGCGCCCGCCGCCTCCGCGACGGGCGTGCGGGATCCGCTCGCGCTCACTGCGAACCCCTGCACCAGACCGGCGGCAATGTTCGACAGCCCGAGCGCGACGCATTCGTGATTCCGGTCCACGCGGGTGTCGTTGCGCAGTTCGTAGGTCCGTGACAGCACGCTGATATCCGTGAACGAAACGAGCGCGATCGCTGCTGCGCTACCAGCGAGATGCAGCCAGTCGCCGAGGGCGACACGGGGGATGCGCGGCACGGGCAGGCCTTGCGCGATCGCGCCGACGGTTGCGACGCCCGCGCGCCGGGACAGATCGAAGCACATCACCGCGACCGTCGCGCCCGCCACGGCGAGCAGCACGCCTGGCGCCTTGGGCCAGAGCCGTTTGCAGGCGAGTATCAGCACGAGCGCAGCGACGCCGAGCGCGAACGATGTTGCGTTCACCTTCGATGCCGAGATGCCTTCCACCACGTCGCGCACCTGCTCGACGAACGATTCGCCCTTGCCTTCGTAACCAAGCAGCCTTGGCAACTGTCCGATGCCGATCGTCAGCATGATGCCGTTCAGAAAACCGTACCGGATGGGCAGCGACAGAAGCTCGGTGACGAATCCGAGCCTGAGCGCCCCGACCGCGATACAGATCGCGCCCGTGAGTATCGCGAGCGCCCCGGCAAGCGCCAGCGCGTGAGTGGCGTCGCCGCGAGCAAGCGGCATGATGCTTGCGGCGATCAGCGCGACCAGCGCGGAGTCGGGTCCGAGGACGAGGATGCGGCTTGGGCCAAAGAGCGCATACGCAAGCATCGCGGCAAACGATGCATAGAGCCCGTTGACGGCGGGCAGGCCCGCCGCCTGCGCGTATGCCATGCCGGCAGGCACGAGAACGGCACTGAGCGTGACGCCGGCAAGCAGATCGTGAGGCAGCCACGGCAATTGATAGCCACGCGCCACGGTGAGTCCGTTGATCCACTGCAGCGGACCACCGGCGGGCTTGCGGGCCGGTGGTGCCGTGTGCTGGCGGGGACGGCTTTTCCTGTTCATCGGAGGGTGTCGAGGAACCCGGGTGGAATCGTGGGCGGAATCGACCTGATCACGACCACGGATATGTCGCGCTGCCTGAATCCGAATCTTGCCATCATCAGGCCCGCTCGAACACCGTCTTCGAAGCACGCCTGGTCGGCCTCCCGCAACGCCGCATCCGGACAAGCCAATCCCCGTCAAAGCCCACGGAAAACCCCTGTCACGCCTGACACAGCCCGTACGTAGTGGTTTCCACTCATAGTCGCAAATAGTCAAGAACAGGTCGCCGGCGGTCTTCTCGCGGCGAATATGGCTCGTTACTTTTACTCCCACGATGCAGGCCGGCGCACACTCCGCGCACCGGCTGCCGCGAGACCAACCGGGAGGAACCGAACCATGAAGTCGACGAAGATCGCCGCGCTTGCCGCGGCCGTGCTGGCGACCGGCGCGTTCACGAACGCGGCGCTGGCCGAGACCGATGCCGCGACCTGCCGTACCGTGCGTTTCGCGGATATCGGCTGGACCGACATCACGTCGACCACGGCGCTCGCGTCGACCGTGTTCGAGGCGCTCGGCTACAAGCCGACCACGACGATCGCGTCGGTGCCGATCTCGTTCGCCGGTCTCAAGAGCAAGCAGCTCGACGTGTCGCTCGGCTACTGGTGGCCGGTGCAGCAGAAGCAACTCCAGCCGTTCCTCGACAGCAAGTCGATCAACGTCGTCGAGCCGCCGAACCTGTCCGGTGCGAAGGCGACGCTCGCGGTGCCGAGCTATGAATACCAGGCAGGCCTGAAGACCTTCGAGGACATCGCGAAGCACCGCGCTGAACTCGACGGCAAGATCTACGGGATCGAGCCGGGCAGCAGCGCGAACGCGACGATCCAGAAGATGATCGACACGAACCAGTACGGGCTCGGCGGCTTCAAGCTCGTCGAATCGAGCGAGGCCGGGATGCTGGTGACGGTCGAGCGCGCGGTCCGCGAGAAGAAGTGGGTTGTTTTCCTCGGGTGGGAACCGCATCCGATGAACATCCAGCTCAGCATGAACTACCTGTCCGGCGGCGACGCGTCGTTCGGGCCGAACTACGGCGAGGCGCGCGTGTACACGCTCACCGCGCCCGACTTCATTTCGCGGTGCCCGAACGCGGGCAAGCTCGTCACGAACCTGCGCTTCTCGACGCAGCTCGAGAATCAGCTGATGCAGTCGGTGATGAACAAGACGAAGCCGGCCGAGGCCGCGAAGGCCTACCTGAAGAAGAATCCGCAGGTGCTCGATCCGTGGCTCGCGGGCGTCAAGACGTTCGACGGCAAGGACGGCCTGCCTGCCGTGAAGGCGTATCTCGGCCTGTGACGGCCGGCGCCCGCGCCACCCCAGCAATGCGACACAACCCGAATCAAGCGAGGCACCCAGCATGAACCATGAAGTCATCATCACCTGCGCCGTCACCGGCGCGGGCGACACGGTCGGCAAGCATCCGGCGATTCCCGTCACGCCGAAGGAAATCGCGGCAGCCGCGATCGAGGCCGCGAAGGCCGGTGCGACGGTGGCGCATTGCCACGTGCGCGATCCGCAGACGGGCCGCGGCAGCCGCGACCCGAACCTGTACCGCGAAGTGGTCGACCGCATCCGCTCGGCCGACGTCGACGTGATCATCAACCTGACGGCCGGCATGGGCGGCGATCTCGAGATCGGCCCGGGCGAGGATCCGATGCGCTTCGGCAAGGGCACCGACCTGGTCGGCGGCCTCACACGTCTCGCGCACGTCGAGGACCTGCTGCCCGAGATCTGCACGCTCGACTGCGGCACGCTGAATTTCGGCGACGGCGACTACATCTACGTGTCGACGCCCGCGCAGCTGCGCGCCGGCGCGAAACGCATCCAGGAACTCGGCGTGAAGCCGGAACTGGAGATCTTCGATACGGGCCATCTGTGGTTCGCGAAGCAACTGCTGAAGGAAGGACTGCTCGACAATCCGCCGCTGTTCCAGCTGTGCCTCGGCATTCCGTGGGGCGCACCGGCCGATACGGGCACGATGAAGGCGATGGTCGACAACCTGCCGCCGGGTGCGCACTGGGCCGGCTTCGGGATCGGCCGCATGCAGATGCCGATGGTCGCGCAGGCGATGCTGCTCGGCGGCCACGTGCGCGTCGGTCTCGAAGACAACATCTGGCTCGATCGCGGCGTGCATGCGACCAACGGCACGCTCGTCGAGCGCGCCCGCGAGATCGTCGAACGGCTCGGCGGCCGCGTGCTGACGCCGGCCGAAGGCCGCCGCAAGCTCGGCCTGCCGGCGCGCGGCGAGCGTCTGCTCGAACGTCGCGCGATCGCCGAATTCGCGTGAGTTCCCGCGCCGACTGACATGACGCGGCAGCACGCATCCAGGCGTGGCCGCCCACCGATTTCCCCTGATTTGAAGGATGCGTTGACATGGCTGTGAAGACCGACATCAAGACGTTCGCCGCCATCGGCACCGGCGTGATCGGCAGCGGGTGGATTTCCCGTGCGCTCGCGCACGGTCTCGACGTGGTCGTGTGGGACCCGGCGCCGGGCGCGGAAGAGCGGCTGCGCGCGAACGTCGCGAACGCATGGCCCGCGCTCGAGCGCGTCGGCCTCGCGCCGGGCGCCGATCCCGCGCGGCTGCGCTTCGTCTCGACGATCGAGGCGTGCGTCGCCGATGCCGATTTCATCCAGGAAAGTGCGCCCGAGCGCGAGGCGCTGAAGCTCGAACTGCACGAACAGATCAGCCGCGCGGCGAAGCCCGACGCGATCATCGCGTCGTCGACGTCGGGGCTGCTGCCGACCGATTTCTACGCGCGGGCGACGCATCCCGAGCGCTGCGTGGTCGGCCACCCGTTCAACCCCGTCTACCTGCTGCCGCTCGTCGAGGTGCTCGGCGGGGCGCGCACGTCGCCGGAAGCGGTCGAAGGCGCGATGGAGATCTATCGCAAGCTCGGCATGCGGCCGCTGCACGTGCGCAAGGAGGTGCCGGGCTTCATCGCCGATCGCCTGCTCGAAGCGCTGTGGCGCGAGGCGCTGCACCTGGTCAACGAAGGCGTCGCGACGACCGGCGAGATCGACGATGCGATCCGCTTCGGCGCGGGCATCCGCTGGTCGTTCATGGGCACGTTCCTGACCTACACGCTGGCCGGCGGCGACGCGGGCATGCGACACTTCATGCAGCAGTTCGGCCCGGCGCTCGAACTGCCGTGGACGAAGCTGGTCGCGCCGACGTTGACCGACGCGCTGATCGACAGCGTCGTCGAAGGCACGACCGAACAGCAGGGCACGCGCAGCATCAAGGAACTCGAACGCTATCGCGACGAGTGCATCACCGAGGTGCTGAAGTCGATCGCCGCGGTGAAGGCGCGGCACGGGATGCGATTCGAGGACTAGACGATGACGGGCGATACCCCGCTGACGATTTACCGCGACGTGGTGCGGCCCGAATGGGTCGATTACAACGGCCACCTGCGCGATGCGTTCTACCTGCTGATCTTCAGCTTCGCGACCGATGCGTTGCTCGATCGCATCGGGCTCGACGACACCGCACGTCGCGAGCGGGGGCGCTCGGTCTACACGCTCGAAGCGCACGTGAACTACCTGCACGAGATCAAGGAGGGCACGCAGGTGCGCGTCGATGCGCGTGTGCTCGCGCACGACGCAAAGCGGCTGCACCTGTATCTCGAACTGTTCGCGCAAGGGCATGACGACGCGGTATCGGCGAGCGAGCAGATGCTGCTGCACGTCGATACGCGCGACGGCGCGAAATCGGCGCCGTTCGACGAGGACGTGGCTGCACGCGTGGCCGAGCTGCACGCGTTGCAGCGCGATTGCGCGGCGCCTGCCTATGCGGGCCGCGTGATCGGGCTGCCGCCGCGCCGCTAGCGGCGCTCGTCATCTTTCAACTCTCGACTGCGGAGCGCGCACGATGCTCGAGCCGGAAATCGAGGCGTTCGTCGCCGCCGTCGACGCGTGGTACCCGGCCGATGCGGCGGCGCGCTCGCCCGGCGAGCAGCGCCGCCTCTACGACCGCTTCGCGGCCGAATGGACGCCGGCCGCGCTGCCGCCCGGCATCGTGCAGCAGGACGCCGTGTGGCATGCGCCGGACGGGCGCGCGATCGCACTGCGGCGCTATGCGTCCGCACATGGCTCATCGCGCGGCACGGTGCTGTTTTTTCATGGCGGCGGTTTCGTCGTCGGCTCGCTCGACAGCCATGCGCTGATCACCGCGCAACTCGCGGCCGACACGGGGCTCGACGTGATCGCCGTCGACTATCGCCTTGCGCCCGAACACCGCGCGCCGGCCGCACTCGAAGATTGCCTGGAAGTCACACGCGCCGCACGCGACGCACGCTGGCCGTTCGGGCCGTGCGTGCATCCATTGACGCTCGCGGGCGACAGCGCGGGCGGGATGATCGCGGCGGCCGTGGCCACCGCGCTGCGCGATGCGGACGAACGCAACGTCGACGGCGTCGCGCTCGTCTATCCGATGCTCGGCTTCGAACCGCAATCGCCCGCGCGCGAGACGGAAGCGCACGCGCCGATGCTGACGCTCGACGACGTGCGTCGCTATCGTGAACTGTACTGGGATGGTGATTTGTCCGCCGTGCTGCGGGCAGATAACCCGCTGTTGCGCGCGTCGGTGCCGCTCGAGGCGGCGCGTTTCGACGGCCTGCCGCCGGTGCTCGCGATCGGCGCGGAACACGATCCGCTGCGCGACGACGCGCGCGTGTACGTCGAACGGATTCGCGCGGCCGGCGGGCTCGCGCACGGCTGGATGGGAGAAGGACTGGTGCACGGCTGCTGGCGCGCGCTCGGGACGAGCCCGCAGGCCGCACGCATGCACCGGATGGTCGGCGGGTTTTTGCTCGCACCACACGCGTAGCGGGCGTTTCCGGGAGGCAACGATGCAGGCAGCAGCGCAACACCGTATCGAGGACTGGCGGACGTTTTCGGCCGACGCGGCCATCGCGGCGGCGACGATCGGCGATGGGGCGGTGGACGTCGAGTGGAGCGACACGCGACGATCACCGTTCCATTTCGACTGGCTGCGCGACAACTGCGCGTGTTCGGCATGCGTGCATGCGGTCACGCGCGAGCAGGTGTTCGAGATTGCCGATGCGCGCGCCGATCTGTCGGCGCTCACCGTGCATGTCGAAACCGACGGTGCGCTGCATGTCGAGTGGAACGACGGCCATCGCAGCGCGTGGTCGCCGGGCTGGTTGCGTGCGCATGCATACGACGACGCGTCGCGCGCCGAGCGTCTGGCCGCGCACGGGCGGCATGTATGGACCGGCGACGATGCGACGGCGATCGGCGTATTCGCGTGGCGCGACGTGATGGAGGACGACGGCGCGCTGCTCGCGTGGCTCGCCGCGCTGCAGCGCACGGGGCTGACGCTCGTCGAAGGCGTGCCGGCCGAGCGCGGACGCGTCGACGAGATCGCGCGCCGCATCGGCCTGATCCGCGAAAGCAATTTCGGTGTGCTGTTCGATGTCGAATCGAAACCGCGTCCGGACAGCAATGCGTATACGTCGCTGAACCTGCCGCCGCATACCGACCTGCCGACACGCGAGTTGCAGCCGGGCGTGCAGTTCCTGCATTGCCTGGCCAACGAAGCGACGGGCGGCGACAGCATCTTTCTCGACGGCTTTGCGCTGGCCGACGCGCTGCGGCGCGAGCATCCGGCCGATTTCGAGCAATTGGCGTCGACGCCGTTCGAGTTCTGGAACAAGAGTGCGCACAGCGACTACCGCTGTTCGGCGCCGGTGATCGGGCTCGATGCGCGCGGCAACGTGACGGAGGTGCGCGTCGCGAACTTCCTGCGCGGGCCGCTCGATGCGCCGGCCGGCTCGGTCGCGGCCGTCTATCGCGCGTACCGGCGGTTTCTCGCGCTCGCACGCGAGCCGCGTTTCCGTGTGCAGCGCCGGTTGCGGGCGGGCGACATGTGGGCGTTCGACAACCGGCGCGTACTGCATGCGCGTACCGAGTTCGATCCGTCGACGGGCCGACGCCACCTGCAGGGCTGTTACGTCGATCGCGACGAGTTGCTGTCGCGCTGGCGCGTGCTGTCGCGATCGGTGCCTGCCGCAGCCGCGGCGCGCTGATCGGCAGCGCATACGGCTTCGTCACGCCTGCCCCGCCGCGAAAAAGCACCCGGACGCCAGGCGTCCGGGCGAAGCCACCCGCTGCCGGGCGGCGGAGGTATGCGTTTCATGAAACAAGACGAGCCCCGCGAAGGGGCTCGTCCGGACTGCCGTACTTCATCGCGCGACGCGCGGCGCCCGCCGGGGGCGCATCGGCTTACTGGCCGAAGAAGATCGAGTCGCGTGCGTTCGTCGATGCGGCTGCCGGGGCGCCCGAGTGGACGAGCGGAGCCGGCTGTGCGCCGTAGCCGCTGGTGTCGGCACCATGAATACGCGCTTCGGCGCTCTGGATGTCGTTCGGGTAGTACGGGCTCGACACGCCCGGCTTGTAGCCGGCTTGTTCGAGCTGAACCAGTTCGCCGCGCACTTGTGCGCGGGTCACGGTGCTTTGCGCGAATGCGCCGAACGAAGCGGACAGGGCGACAGCGGCAACGACTGCGGAAACGAGCGATTTCATGGTGACCTCCGGGTGTTTTATTGAGTTCGCTCTCGACACCATGTCTTGAGCGATTGATCAAATCTTAGTCACCAGAGGATTCAGGGTAAACGCCGATTTTGACGATAAATTGTTTCCTGTGTGGTAACAGTGGCGCGCTGGATCAGTCTTTCAACGGGCTTTCTTTTCAGTCCGCGCAATAAGTATGAAGAATATTGCGAATGGCGGCATGGGGTTCAGCGCGCTTCGGCTGTCGTGTCGAACGGCCGGCCCGCCGCGCGTCCGGCCGGCGCACCCGAACTGAGGAAGCGCACACCCGTCGCGGCTTCCGACGCCTCCCACAGCAGCGCCGCCGCGGCTACGTCGCGTGCCGGGCGCGGCACGCTCGCGGGCGCCGGCAGCCCGCGCGACTCGAACCAGCCGGACGGCCCGATGTACGCGCCACCCGCGAGATCGGGTGACGTTGCCGCATGAATCGCGGGCAGCGCACCCTGGTCGGCCGGCTGCGCGAGATAACGGTTCGCCGCACGCATCAGCGCGGCGCGCGCGGGCGAACTGTCCATCGCCGGGCCCGCGAACTGCAGGTTGGTCGCCGCATAGCCGGGGTGCGCGGCCACGCTGATTCCCGCGAACGCCGCGCGCTCGAAACGGCGCTGCAGCTCGATCGCGAACACGAGGTTCGCGAGCTTGCTGTCGCAATAGGCGAGATAACGGTTGTAGCGGTGTTCGGCACGCAGGTCGTCGACGCGAATCCGGCCGCCGCGATTGAAGCCGCTCGACATCGTCACGACGCGTGCGCGCCGTGCCGCACGCAACGCGGGCAGCAGATGGCCGGTCAGCGCGAAATGGCCGAGGTGGTTGGTGCCGAACTGCATCTCGAAGCCGTCGCGCGCGTGCCGCAGCGGCAGGAACATCACGCCGGCGTTGTTGCAGAGGATGTCGACGCGGCCGTGGCGTTCGGAGATATCGCCCGCGAAACGGGCGATCGACGCGAGATCGGCGAGGTCGAGCGGATCGACTTCGACGCGTGCATCGGGATGAAGCTGGCGAATCGCGTCGGCCGCCTGCGCGGCGCGCGCCGCGTCGCGGCAGCCCATCACGACCGTCGCGCCTTTCGCGGCCAGCGTTTCCGCGAGCTGCCAGCCGAGACCGCTGTTGGCGCCGGTTACGACCGCGACCTTGCCGCCCTGCGCCGGGACGTGGCGCGCACTCCATGCATGCATGTCTGTCTCCATCGGCACGGCCGATCGGCCGCGGCACGTAATCGTTACATTGAGTGGTGTAACGATAGTGCGGGCGGACGTGACAGACAAGCGGGGGAATTAGACCGGCGCTTCTAGGACGTGCTCGCGGCGTGACGCAGCAAGCTTCCGCGCGCGGTCGGCAGGTTTTACCTGCTTCCGGCCAGTGCGAGTACCTCGGCGGCGGAGATCATCGCGGCCGCATTCGCAGGTGCCGGGCGTTCGGCCGGTCGGAATACTTCGTCGCCGCGATGGATGACCTGGCGCGACAGCGCGCAGGTGCCGGTACGCTGCGCGAAGCGGCGGCGCCAGCGCTGTTCACCGTAGTGACAGCGACCGGGCTCGACCCAGCGGACGACGAGCAGCGTATCGGAACGTTCGAGAATTTCGACGTGGACGTCGGCGGGATCGAGCGCAGGCAGGGATTTGGAGGCCTTCATTTTGCCGTTTCCTAAAGCTCGTGCGGTTTCGGCCGTGGCAGTGGATGTCACTACCCGATGGCGAATCCGTAGCGGTTTCCATGAGTGGTGCGCTAAATGTAAGCGTCTGTGACCGGAAAAAACATCCTGTCTGGCTCAAATTACCTTTTGCCGATTTAGAAACAATCCACGCTTATTTTCTTGGAAACCACGGACAAAAACGCCCCGGACGGGGAAGTCCGGGGCGGAAAATCGGCCCGCGCACCGTGTCTGCTCGCCCAGTCACGGCGTCCATCGCCGGGGGACGGAGTGCCCGCAGGAACGAAAGCGGGCGGGGAGGCGATGGTTGAAAAGCGCGGTCCGGCAACACCATGATGGCGCGCCGATCCCGTTGAGACCCTGACGCGAACATGACTTTTTTGTCAGTTTGGTGGGGCCGCAGCGGCGGACAAGTACGACGAACCGGCTGAGGGACGCGCCGATATTGGGTTTGTACGAAACCCGGACGCGACTTTCCGGCCCTGTCCTGCACGGATTTTTCTTCATCCGCCCGATTTTCCCGCTCGGGTAAATACTGAATCCCGATTTCGTGACAAACGCGCGATCCCTTCCTATGATTGGTTGGACCTTTAGTCCTTTGTGCCAATCGGCCGACGGGTGGCCGCTTTTTCGGGAGAGTCGCTCATGAGATTGCAGGGCAAACGCGCGCTGGTGACGGCGGCCGGGCAGGGCATCGGCCGTGCGACCGCGCTGCGGTTCGCGAGCGAGGGCGCCGACGTGCTGGCGACCGACATCAACGAAGCCGCGCTCGTGCGGCTCGAGGCCGACGCCGAACGCGCGGGCGGCCGGCTGGCCACGCGGCGGCTCGACGTCACCGATGCGAGCGACATCGCGGCGCTCGCCGCGGGCGAACGCGCGTTCGACGTGCTGTTCAACTGCGCGGGCTACGTGCATCACGGCTCGATCCTCGACTGCGACGACGCCGCATGGGCGTTTTCGATGAACCTGAACGTCACGTCGATGTACCGGCTGATCCGCGCGCTGCTGCCCGCGATGCTCGAAGCCGGCGGCGCATCGATCGTCAACATGGCGTCGGCCGCGTCGAGCGTGAAGGGCGTGCCGAACCGCTTCGTCTATGGCACCACCAAGGCGGCCGTGATCGGGTTGACCAAGGCGGTGGCCGCCGATTTCGTCGAGCGCGGCATCCGCTGCAACGCGATCTGCCCGGGCACGATCGAGTCGCCGTCGCTGGAGCAGCGGATCGCGGACCAGGCGCGCACGCGCCACGTGTCGGCCGACGAGGTGCGCCAGGCGTTCGTTGCGCGCCAGCCGATCGGCCGCATCGGCAGCGCGGATGAAGTGGCCGCGCTCGCGCTGTACCTGGCATCCGACGAAGCGTCGTTCACGACCGGCACGATCCACCTGATCGACGGCGGCTGGTCAAACTGACCGTGCCGAACCGACTGACCTCCCCCATTCACTTCCCGCTTCCATTCGGACAACGCAATGAAACTGCTCAGATTTGGCGACAAATACCATGAAAAACCGGGCCTGCTCGATGCGCACGGCCAGCTCCGCGACCTGTCCGGCGTAATCGACGACATCGCCGGCGATGTGCTGACCCCGGCGTCGCTCGCGCGGCTGCGCGACATTCCTCCGTCGTCGCTGCCGCTCGTCGAAGGCACGCCGCGGCTCGGCGCGTGCGTGGGCCGCGTCGGCAAGTTCATCTGCATCGGCCTCAACTATTCCGACCACGCGGCCGAATCGGGGATGGAGGTGCCGAAGGAACCGGTCGTGTTCGGCAAGTGGACGAGCGCGATCTCGGGCCCGAACGACGACGTGGAGATCCCGCGCGGCTCGGAGAAGACCGACTGGGAGGTCGAGCTCGGCGTGGTGATCGGCCAGGGCGGCCGTTATATCGCGGAAGCCGATGCGCTGTCGCATGTCGCCGGCTACTGCGTCGTGAACGACGTATCGGAACGCGAATTCCAGCTCGAGCGCGGCGGCACGTGGGACAAGGGCAAGGGCAACGACACGTTCGGCCCGCTTGGGCCCTGGCTCGTGACGGCCGACGAAGTGCCCGATCCGCACGCGCTGCGGCTGTGGCTCGACGTCGACGGCCACCGCTACCAGAACGGCACGACCGCGACGATGGTGTTTCGCGTGCCGCACCTGATCAGCTACCTGAGCCGCTTCATGAGCCTGCAGCCGGGCGACGTGATCTCGACCGGCACGCCGCCGGGCGTCGGCCTCGGGCAGAAGCCGCCCGTCTATCTGCGCGCCGGACAGGTGATCACGCTCGGCATCGACGGGCTCGGCGAGCAGCGCCAGCGCACCGTGCAGGCCTGATTTCCTTTTACGGACGGTTCGTCATGCCTATCATTCGATCGATGCGCGTCCTTGACGTGCGCTTCCCGACCTCGCGCCAGCTCGACGGCTCCGATGCGATGAATCCGGACCCCGATTATTCGGCGGCCTACGTCGTGCTCGAAACCGACCGCGACGGGCTCGAAGGGCACGGGCTCACGTTCACCATCGGGCGCGGCAACGAAATCTGCTGCGCGGCGATCGACGCGATGCGTCACCTCGTCGTCGGCCTCGACCTCGACTGGATCCGCGAGGACATGGGCCGTTTCTGGCGGCACGTGACGTCGGACAGCCAGTTGCGCTGGATCGGCCCCGACAAGGGCGCGATCCACCTGGCGACCGGCGCTGTCGTCAACGCGGTGTGGGATCTGTGGGCGAAGGCCGTCGGCAAGCCGCTGTGGCGGCTCGTCGCCGACATGAGCCCCGAGGAACTGGTGCGCGCGATCGACTTCCGCTACCTGACCGATTGCCTGACGCCGGACGAAGCGCTCGAACTGCTGCGCCGGCAGGCGCCCGGCAAGGCCACGCGGATCGCCGCACTCGAGCGCGACGGCTACCCGTGCTACACGACGTCGGCCGGCTGGCTCGGCTACAGCGACGACAAGTTGCGCCGGCTGTGCCGCGAGGCGGTGGAAGAGGGCTTCGAATACGTGAAGCTGAAGGTCGGTGCGAACCTCGAGGACGACATCCGCCGCGTGACGATCGCGCGCGAGGTGATCGGCCCCGACCGCAAGCTGATGATCGACGCGAACCAGGTGTGGGAAGTCGACGAGGCGATCGACTGGGTGCGCGAGCTCGCGTTCGCGCGGCCGTGGTTCATCGAGGAGCCGACGAGCCCCGACGACGTCGAAGGGCATCGCAAGATCCGCAAGGCGATTGCGCCCGTGCAGGTCGCGACCGGCGAGATGTGCCAGAACCGCGTGCTGTTCAAGCAGTTCATCGCGCGCGGCGCGATCGACGTCGTGCAGATCGACGCGTGCCGGCTCGGCGGCGTGAACGAGATTCTCGCGGTGATGCTGATGGCCGCGAAGTACGGGCTGCCCGTGTGTCCGCATGCGGGCGGCGTCGGGCTGTGCGAGTACGTGCAGCACCTGTCGATGATCGACTACGTGTGCATTTCCGGCACGAAGGAAGGGCGCGTGACCGAATACGTCGATCACCTGCACGAGCATTTCGTCGAACCGTGCGTCGTGCGCGGCGCGGCGTACATGCCGCCGACGGCGCCCGGCTTCTCGATCGAGATGAAGCCCGAATCGCTGGAGCAGTACCGGTTCCGCGGCTGAAGCAGGGCGTGCGTGCCGACAACATGAACGACGGAGACGCGAAGTGGATTTGAATCTGCAAGACAAGGTCGTGATCGTGACCGGCGGCGCGTCGGGCATCGGCGCCGCGATCTCGATGCGGCTCGCCGGCGAAGGCGCGATTCCGGTGGTGTTCGCGCGGCACGCGCCCGACGACGCGTTCTGGCGCGAACTCGTGCGGAAGCAGCCGAATGCCACCTGTGTTTCCGTCGAATTGCAGGACGATGCGCAGTGCCGCGACGCAGTCGCGCAGACCGTCGCGCGTTTCGGTCGCCTCGACGGCCTCGTCAACAATGCGGGCATCAACGACAGCGTCGGGCTCGATGCCGGGCGCGACGCGTTCGTCGCGTCGCTCGAACGCAACCTGATCCATTACTACGTGATGGCGCACTACTGCGTGCCGCACCTGAAGGCGGCGCGCGGCGCCATCGTCAACATCTCGTCGAAGACGGCCGTGACGGGGCAGGGCAACACGAGCGGCTATTGCGCGTCGAAAGGCGCACAGCTCGCGCTGACGCGCGAATGGGCCGTCGCATTGCGCGACGACGGCGTGCGCGTGAACGCGGTGATCCCTGCCGAGGTGATGACGCCGCTCTATCAGAACTGGATCGCCGGTTTCGACGATCCGCAAGCGAAGATCGCGGAAATTGCCGGCAAGGTGCCGCTCGGCCAACGCTTCACGACGGCCGACGAGATTGCCGATACGGCCGTGTTCCTGCTGTCGGAGCGCGCATCGCACACGACGGGCCAGTGGCTGTTCGTCGATGGCGGCTACACGCATCTCGACCGTGCGATCAGCTGAGGGCCGCGCTCCATGCAACCCGACCTCGACCCGAACCCCACGCCGCCGCTGATTGCATTGACCGGCATCGGCAAGCGCTTCCCGGGCGTGCAGGCGCTCGACGACTGCCGCTTCGACCTGCGCGCCGGCGAAGTGCATGCGCTGATGGGCGAAAACGGCGCCGGCAAGTCGACGCTGATGAAGATCCTGGCCGGCGTGTACCAGCGCGACGGCGGCGAGATCCGGATGGACGGCCGCGCGGTGGAGATTGCCGATCCACGCGCCGCACAGGCGCTCGGCATCGGCATCATCCATCAGGAACTGAACCTGATGAACCACCTGAGCGTCGCGCAGAACATCTTCATCGGCCGCGAGCCGCGCGGCCGCCTCGGCGTGTTCGTCGACGAAGACAAGCTGAATCGCGATGCCGCCGCGATCTTCCAGCGGATGCGGCTCGACCTCGACCCGCGCACGCCGGTCGGCCGGCTGACGGTCGCGAAGCAGCAGATGGTCGAGATCGCGAAGGCGCTGTCGTTCGACTCGCGCGCGCTGATCATGGACGAGCCGACCGCCGCGCTCAACAACGCGGAGATCGCCGAGCTGTTTCGCATCATCCGCGACCTGCGCGCGCACGGCGTCGGCATCGTCTACATCTCGCACAAGATGGACGAGCTGCGCCAGATCGCCGATCGCGTGACCGTGATGCGCGACGGCAAGTATGTCGCGACCGTGCCGATGGCCGGCACGTCGATGGAGTCGATCATTTCGATGATGGTCGGCCGCCAGCTCGATACGGAAAGCCGCACGCCGCCCGATACGTCCGCGAACGAGATTGCGCTCGAAGTGCGCGGGCTGTCGCGCGGCCGTGCGATTCGCGATGTCGGCTTCACGCTGCGGCGTGGCGAGATCCTCGGCTTCGCGGGGTTGATGGGCGCGGGCCGCACCGAAGTTGCACGCGCGGTGTTCGGTGCGGATCCGGTCGACGCCGGTGAAATCCGCGTGCACGGCAAGCCGGTGACGATCCGCACGCCGGCCGATGCGGTGAAGCACGGGATCGGCTACCTGTCGGAGGATCGCAAGCATTTCGGGCTGGCGGTCGGGATGGACGTGCAGAACAACATCGCGCTGTCGAGCATGCGCCGTTTCGTGCGCCGCGGCGTGTTCCTCGATGCGCGCGAGATGCGCGATACCGCGCAGTCGTACGTGCGGCAGCTCGCGATCCGCACGCCGTCGGTCGCGCAGCCCGCGCGGCTGCTGTCGGGCGGCAACCAGCAGAAGATCGTGATCGCGAAGTGGCTGCTGCGCGACTGCGACATCCTGTTCTTCGACGAGCCGACGCGCGGCATCGACGTCGGCGCGAAAAGCGAGATCTACAAGCTGCTCGACGCGCTCGCCGCCGACGGCAAGGCAATCGTGATGATCTCGTCGGAGCTGCCCGAGGTGCTGCGCATGAGCCACCGGATTCTCGTGATGTGCGAAGGCCGCGTGACCGGCGAATTGCGCGCGGCCGACGCCACGCAGGAAAAGATCATGCAGCTCGCGACGCAGCGCGAGTCGACCGTATTGTCCTGATTCAGACGCTGACCATGTCCAACGATACGCATCCCGTTCCGCCCCTGGCTTCCGGCGACACGCCGGCCGCCGCATCGAGCCTGAAGTCGCGCTTCTTCAATCCGGCCGCACGGCAGAAGCTGCTCGCGTTCGCGAGCCTCGTGCTGCTGATCGTGTTCTTCAGCTTCGCTTCGCCGAACTTCCTCGAAGTCGACAACCTCGTGTCGATCCTGCAGGCCACCGCCGTGAACGGCGTGCTGGCCGTCGCCTGCACGTACGTGATCATCACGTCGGGCATCGACCTGTCGGTCGGCACGCTGATGACGTTCTGCGCGGTGATGGCCGGCGTCGTGCTGACGAAGTGGGGGATGCCGCTGCCGCTCGGGATCCTGGCCGCGCTGCTGTTCGGCGCGCTGTCGGGCTGCGTGTCGGGCTTCGTGATCGCGAAGATGAAGGTGCCGCCGTTCATCGCGACGCTCGGCATGATGATGCTGCTCAAGGGGTTGTCGCTCGTGATCTCGGGCACGCGGCCGATCTACTTCAACGACACGCCGGGCTTCACGTCGATCGCGCAGGATTCGCTGATCGGCAGCCTGATCCCCGCGCTGCCGATCCCGAACGCGGTGCTGATCCTGTTCCTCGTCGCGATCGGCGCGTCGATCGTGCTGAATCGCACGATCTTCGGCCGCTACACGTTCGCGCTCGGCAGCAACGAGGAAGCGCTGCGGCTGTCCGGCGTGAACGTCGACGCATGGAAGATCGCCGTCTACACGTTCAGCGGCGCGGTGTGCGGGATCGCCGGGCTGCTGATCGCGTCGCGGCTGAATTCCGCGCAGCCGGCGCTCGGGCAGGGCTACGAGCTCGATGCGATCGCGGCCGTCGTGATCGGCGGCACGTCGTTGTCGGGCGGCGCGGGCAGCATCGTCGGCACCATCATCGGCGCGTTCATCATGAGCGTGCTGACCAACGGCCTGCGCATCATGTCGGTCGCGCAGGAATGGCAGACGGTCGTGACGGGCGTGATCATCATCCTCGCCGTGTACGTCGACATCCTGCGCCGGCGCCGCCGCTGACGCACGCCTGCCCGCAGGCATCCGCTTCACCGCCGGCCCGGCCGGTATCCAGAAGAGACCAACCAAGGAGACGCGAAGTGATCAGGAGCAAGGTGTTGAACGCGATCGTCGGGCTGACGTTCGCCGTCGGCTTCACGGCCGGCGCGCGGGCGCAGGAAGCCTATATCCCGCTGATCTCGAAAGGCTTCCAGCATCAGTTCTGGCAGGCCGTGAAATCGGGCGCGATGCAGGCCGCGAAGGACTACAAGGTGAAGGTGACGTTCGAAGGGCCCGAAACCGAGGCGATGGTCGACAAGCAGATCGACATGCTGTCGGCCGCGATCGCGAAGAAGCCGGCCGCGCTCGGCTTCGCGGCGCTCGACAGCAAGGCCGCGCTGCCGCTCCTGAAGAAGGCGCAGGCCGCGAAGATCCCGGTGATCGCGTTCGACTCGGGCGTCGACAGCGACATCCCGGTGACGACGGCCGCGACCAACAACAAGGCGGCTGCCGCGCTCGCCGCCGACAAGCTCGCGGCGCTGATCGGCGACGAAGGCGAGGTGGCCGTGGTCGCGCACGACCAGACGAGCCGCACCGGCATCGACCGCCGCGACGGCTTCCTCGAGCGGATGAAATCGGCGCATCCGAAGGTGCAGGTCGTGACCGTGCAGTACGGTGAAGGCGACCAGCTGAAATCGACCGAGGTGACGAAATCGATCCTGCAGGCGTATCCGAAGCTCAAGGGGTTGTTCGGCACCAACGAGGGCTCGGCGATCGGTGTGGTCAACGGCGTGCGCGAGATGAAGCGCAAGGTCGTGATCGTCGGCTACGATTCCGGCAAGCAGCAGAAGGATGCGATCCGCAGCGGGCTGATGGCCGGCGCGATCACGCAGAACCCGATCGGGATCGGCTACAAGACCGTCGAGGCGGCCGTGAAGGCGACCAAGGGCGAGAAGCTGCCGAAGGTCATCGATACCGGTTTCTACTGGTACGACAAGACCAATATCGACGATCCGAAGATCGCGGCGGTGTTGTACGACTGAGCGTTGTGCACGAGCGGCGGCGACGGCGACGCGCGCCGCCGCCGCGGCAACCGAACACGAGGGCACCATGGGCGCAGTACGCATCGATTCCCATCAGCACTTCTGGCGTTATCGTGCGGCCGACTATCCGTGGATCGGCCCCGGGATGAGTGTGCTCGCGCGTGACTACCTGCCCGACACGCTGTGGCCGCAGATGCATGCGCAGGCGCTCGGCGCGTCGATCGCGGTGCAGGCGCGTGCCGGGCGCGACGAGACGGCGTTCCTGCTCGACCTCGCGCGCGACGATGCCCGCATCGCGGCGGTGGTCGGCTGGGAAGATCTCGGTGCGCCGGCGCTTGCCGACCGGGTTGCCGAGTGGGGCAGCCCGAAGCTGCGCGGTTTCCGTCATCAGGTGCAGGACGAAGCCGACGTCAGCGCGTTCGTCGCGAATCCCGGGTTCAATCGTGGCGTTGCGTGGCTGCAGGCGAACGGATACGTGTACGACGTGCTCGTGTTCGAGCGCCAGTTGCCGGACGTGCGCGCGTTCTGCGCGACGCACGATGCGCACTGGCTCGTGCTCGACCATGCCGGGAAGCCTGCGCTTTCGGCGTTCGAGCGCGACGAGACGGCGTTCGCGCGCTGGCGCGCGTCGCTGCGCGAGCTGGGTGCGCTACCGCATGTCGTGTGCAAGCTGTCGGGGTTCGTGACCGAAGCGGACTGGCAGCGTGGACTGCGCGCGCAGGACATCCGGCACATCGAGCAGTGCCTCGACGCGGCGCTCGACGCGTTCGGCCCGCAGCGGCTGATGTTCGGGTCGGACTGGCCCGTGTGCCTGCTCGCGGCGTCGTATGACGAAGTGACGTCGCTCGTCGAACGCTGGGCCGAATCGCGGTTGTCGGCGGCCGAGCGCGGCGCGCTGTGGGGCGGCACGGCCGCGCGTTGCTACGCGGTGCCGGGCGATGTGAAGCGCGGCATATAGAATAGGCGCGAACGGCCTGCCCGATTCGTCAGGCCGTCCGGAACGAAACCGATTACCAGCATCAACGTATGTCCATCCAGCCGATTCAGAACCGCCGCCTCTACCAGCAGATCGCCGACAAGCTCAGTGCGATGATCGAGTCCGGCGATTTTCCGCCGGGCAACTATCTGCCGCCCGAGCGCGAACTGGCCGAGCAGTTCGGCGTGTCGCGCACGTCGGTGCGCGAGGCGCTGATCGCGCTCGAAGTGAGCGGGCTCGTCAGCGTGCGCGTCGGCGACGGCGTGAAGGTGCGCCATCCCGAGGCAGCTGCAGTGCCCGAGCCTGCCCCCGAACCCGATGCGAAAGTCGCGCCGTTCTCGATCGTCGAGATCGATCCCGAACTCGGCATCGCGCTCGACCTCGACACCGAAATCCCGCCGTTCGCGTTGTTGCAGGCGCGCCGTCTGATCGAGCCGGAAGCCGCGTCGCTGGCCGCGCAGCACGGCTCGGACGCGCAGATCGAAGGGATTCACGAAGCGTTCCTGCGCAACCAGGATGACAACCGCAGCGGCTCGCTCACGCACCCGGGCGACCGGCTGTTCCATATCCGTATCGCGGAAGCGAGCGACAACGCCGCTTACGCGCTGATGATCAAGCAGTTGCTCGCGCACAAGTACGACCTGATGTTCCAGCGGCTGCAGTCGCTGTACATGCCGAACGACATGCCGCACCGGTCGGAACGGGAACACCGCGCGATCCTCGACGCGATCCGTGCGCGCGATTCCGAAGCCGCGCGCCGCGCGATGGCCGAGCATCTCGACGAGGTCATCCGGATTTTCGGTCGCGCGCTCGACTGAGCGCGCGTCGACGCACCACCGGTCAGAATCGGTCCGCGCGATACGGCGCCGGATCGGTGAACGGTGCCTCGCCCGTCATCATCTCGGCCAGCAGCCGGCCGGTGACGGGGCCGAGCGTCAGCCCGTGGTGGTTGTGCCCGAACGCGAACCACAGCCCGCGATGGGCGGGTGCGGGGCCGATCACCGGGCGCATGTCCGGCGTGCATGGCCGGAAGCCGAGCCACGGATGCGGGTCGAGCCGCTCGCCGAAGCCGAACACCGGCCGTGCGATGCGTTCCGCGCGCTCGAGCTGCACGCCGGTCGGCGGCACGCGGCGCCGTGCGATCTCGACACCCGTTGTCAGCCGCAGCCCGCGCCGCATCGGCGCGATCACGTAACCGTATTCCCGATCGACGATCGGCGCCGACGGCACGCCGCGCGCGGACGGCGCGTAGTGCATGTGATAGCCGCGTTTCTCGCGCAGCGGGATCTTGTAGCCGAACTTGCCGAACACCGTGTCCGACCACGGGCCGAGCGCGACGACGACGGCCGGTGCGGCGGCCGGGCCATCCTGGGTGTGAACCTGCCAGCCGGGCGACAGTGCGTCGAGGCTCGCGGCGTCGCCGGTGAGCAGCGTCCCGCCGCCTTGCACGAACAGCTGCGCATACGCTTTGACGAGCGCGGAAGGATCGACGACGCTCTTCGGATCGAGCCAGTGCAGCGCGCCGCAGAAGCCGGGCGCGAGGCTCGGCTCGTGCGCGAGCAGCGCGGCCGCGTCGAGCGGCGTGATGCCGAGCCCGTGGCGGCGCGCGGTGAGGCCGGCCTCGGCCACGCCGCGTTCGAACGCGGCCGGTGTGCGGAACGCTTCCAGCCAGCCGTTCGCGCGGATCAGCTCGCCGGCGCCGGCCCGTGCGATCAGCGCGTCGTGCTCGACGATGCAGCGCTCGATCAGCGGCAGCATGTCGCGCGAAGCGGCCGCATGACGCAGCGGTGCCGATTCCCACCAGAACCGCGCGAGCCACGGCGCGAACGCGGGCAGCGACGCGCTGTGCCAGTAGAGATCGGTCGAGCGGTTCAGCGCATAGCGCATCAGCGTGAACGGGCTGCGCGGGAACGGATACGGCTCGACCGACGAGCGCTCGATCAGCCCCGCGTTGCCGAAGCTCGTGCCTTCGCCGGGCGCCCCGCGATCGACGAGGGCGACCTTGCGTCCGCGATCCTGCAGGTGCAGCGCGGCGGAGACGCCGACGATGCCGGCGCCGAGAACGATGACGTCGAAATCCATGAGTGTTGAATGACGGTTGGCGGTGCGCTCGCCCGCGGTACGGTGCGCGCGCCCTGGTTGGAGATCGTTCGAACTGCAAGCATACTCGCGGTGGTGCGGGGGACCAAGAGGCGGCGCGCGGCCATTCCTTCGCAGGTGGCCCTTGCGCGACGATTCCGGAACCGCTTGGCGAGCAGACCTCGTTGACCGACAAGCTCGACCTGACACCCGACCAGATGCGCAAGCTCGACGTGTGTCCCGATTTCGTTCGAACCATGTTTCATAACGGTGGCGGCGATTACCAGTGTGTCGACTTGCGCAACGGCGACGCGAGCGGGTGGATATGGTGGCACGCGCGTCCGACCGAACTTGAGCGCGCGGAATTGTGGGCCGTGATGAACGCGTGGTTCGATATCTTCGTCGAAGGGGCCGACGAGCGATAAATGCACGTGCGTATCGCGGTCGCATCGCTGAACACGATCGCGAGACGCAGGGCGTACGCCGTTCGATCTGCCGGCGATCGCGTAGCGCGCCGCGAACGTATGAAGTTTGTCGCGTACGGACATCCAATCCGCTGATCAATTTACCGGCGTCGACACCGGATCGACGTCGGCCAACGCATTCGCCCGCATCGTCGTACCGCTGAATCGAGCCGCATACATCCCGATGTTTTATCGGGTGTTTCCCACTGCTTTGTCATCCGAATTTTTACCTAAGATGAAGAAATCGTGCGCGTAATTCAGTGCCTGCACGCGCATGGAGGGAGGCAGGCGGCAACGGCGGAGCGACGCCAGCGGAAGTTGCCATCATGGATGCGAAAGTGTGCGCGCCGGCTGTCAGTCTCGCGACTGCAGCGACGCCAGCGGCCGCGGCGGCCATCGCCGCACGCACGGTGTGCGGCCGTCTCGGTCGAACCGCTTCGCTGCGTCACGCGTTGTTCGCAATCGTTTGCGCTCTGGGTGCGGCTTCCGCCGTGCTTGCCGGTGCGCCCGCCAATCCGGACGATCCGGTCGACATCGTGCAGATCGCCGCCGCCGCAAGCCCCGCGAATCCTCCTGTTTCTTCACACGACGCGACCGTGCGCCAGGTCGTGCTCGGCATCATCAGCTTCACGCGCTGGCCGGCCACGCCCGTTCACCTGCATCTGTGCGTCACGGGCCGGCCCGACTACGCGCGCGGCCTGACGGACACGCTGGAAGCCGGCTCGACGCTGGTCGACGTGCAGCGCGTGAGTCCCGACGATCCTGCGCTCGGCATGGCGTGCGACATCGTCTACTTCGGCACGCTGAACAACGACGAACGCACGCGGGTGAGGACCGCGGTGGCCGGCCATCCGGTGCTGACGATTGCGGAACACGATCCGTCCTGCACCGCGGGCGGCATGTTCTGCCTGAATGTCGACGGCGATCGCGTGTCGTTCGACATCAATCTCGACGCCGTCGCGCGCAGCGGCGTGCGTGTGCACCCGAACGTGCTCAACCTCGCGCGACGGCCGGTGACGCCATGACACGGTCCGCGCTCCCCGTTTCCGCTTCGCGCATGTCGCGCCCGACGCTGCAAAGCGTGTTGCGGCGCGCGCATTTGCGCCTCGCGTTCGTCGCGGTGACGATGGCGGCCGTGTCGTTGATCGTCGTCGCGGTGATCGCGTTGCGTGCGTATGCGGGCAACAACCTGAACCTGCTCGCGCGCTCGCTCGGCTATACGGTCGAGGCGGCGCTCGTGTTCGGCGACCGTGTCGCGGCGAACGAGGCGATCGGGTTGATCGCGAGCGACGAGGACGTCGCGCAGGTGGTCGTCACGGACAGCAAGGGGCAACTGTTTGCAACTTGGCAGTTGCCTGCCGGAAGCGAGATCGCGCGGCTCGAACGCGCGGTCGCCGACGTCGCGCTGCCCGGGCCGGTGACCGTCCCGGTGATGCACGACGGCATCGTCGTCGGACACGTCGTCGTGCGGGGGCGCGGACATCAGTTCTTCGGCTTCCTGCTGGGTGGTGTCGGCGGCATTCTTGGCTGCCTGGTCGTCAGCGTGCTCGGCGCGTATGTCAGCTCGAAGCGGCTCTTGCGCAGCATCGTGTCGCCGCTGCGCGCGCTGGCTGGCGTGGCGCACGCGGTGCGGCGCGAGCGGGCGTTCGCGCGGCGTGTCGAGCCGGCGGCGATTGCCGAATTGAATCAGCTCGGCGACGACTTCAACGCGCTGCTCGACGAACTCGAAGACTGGCAGAACACGTTGCGCGACGAGAACGCGTCGCTCGAACACAAGGCGACGCACGATGCGCTCACGGGGCTGCCCAACCGCGTGCAGTTCGAGTCGCGCCTCGCGCTCGCGCTTTGCGATGCCACGTTGACCGGGCAGCGGGTCGCGATCCTGTATCTCGATTGCGATCGTTTCAAGGAGATCAACGATTGCCTCGGCCACGACGCAGGCGACGCGGTGCTGATCGGCATTGCGTCACGGCTGCGCAAGCAGGTGCGTGAGACCGATCTCGTCGCGCGCCTGGGCGGCGACGAATTTGCGGTGATGCTGGCGACGGTGCCCGAAGCGGACAGCGTGTGCCGGATCGCCGACGAGATCTTGTCCGGCATGGCGCCGTCGATCGAGTTGTCCGACGGCCGCGTGGTGGCCACCATGATGAGTGCCGGCGTTGCGCTGTATCCCGATCACGCATCGGACGCGAGCGGCTTGCTGCGGGCCGCGGATGCCGCGATGTACCGCGCCAAGCGCGCGCGGCCGGGTTCGTGGCAGTTGGCGGAGGGCGTTGTCCGGTCGGCTTGAGGGTTAACGTCTCGCGCTGCGGGCGAGGCCGCGGCAGCGATTTACAAGAAGTGCGCCAAACAATTGCGCACTCGAAGGGGATGCGAAATGAACCACTCGTTTCCTGTGAGCATGGAGCGGCTGTGCGTTGGAACCGCGTTGCTGCTGTGCATGCTGCTGGGGGGCTGCAAGACGCCGCCGCCGCTTCATCGCGGGCTGACGCAGACGCAGGTCACGGCGCTGAAGTCGGCCGGGTTCCAGGAGACTGGACAGGGGTTCGAGTTCGGGTCGACCGGGCCGATCCTGTTCAATTTCGACCGGTACAACCTGAAGCCGGATGTGCGGCGGATCGTCGAACGGATCGGGCGCACGTTGCGGTCGGCAGGGATCAATGGCGTGCGGGTCTATGGCTACTCGGATGATGACGGGACGGAGAAATACGATCTCGAGTTGTCGAGGCGACGGGCGGAAGTCGTGGCGATCGAACTGGTTGACGTCGGGCTCGACGCGAAGCAGATCGCGATCGTCGGGAAAGGGAAGGTGGATCCGGTAGGGGATAACAAGACGCCGGCGGGGCGCGCGCAGAATCGAAGGGCGGCGATCGTGGTTTCGCCGCGGTGAGGCGACGCGGCGCGGCGCGCGCGGGTAGCCGTGCCGACAAGCACACTGTGCCGTCTGTTGTAACGGTTTGCCATCATTGAGGTAAAAGTGTCCGAGCGATCGTTTGCAAGCGGCGAGCCTTGATGTTCGCGGCATTTCGGACGGTCATCCACTGAATTCGATATCCCAAAATCACGATATTCGATTCAGTGAAAATGAAACGATCGGTCATCCCAATAGAATCGTTCCGCCTTTTTTAACGCTGCATCGTCATCCGCACATGCAGCGACGGACGGAACGCGTATGGCCATCGAACCCAAGGATCTGTTGCCGCACTTCGAACGCGAGATGACGCTGCTGCGCCGTTCGATGCAGGCGTTTGCTCAACGCTTTCCCAAAATAGCCGCTCGGCTGGCGATCACCGGCGAGCATTCGGACGATCCGCACGTCGAACGCCTGTTGCAGTCGTTCGCGTTGATGGCGGCGTGTCACGACATCCGTCTCGACGATGACGTGCCTGCGTTTACGCACGGTTTTCTCGATACGCTGCACGGCGCTTTTCTGCGTCCGTTTCCGTCGTGCGCGGTGGCGCAATTTCGTGGCGACCGCAGCAGCGAACTGACTGCACCGCGCGTCGTGCCACGCGGCGATCGGCTGATCGCGCCCGTCGGCAAGGAAGTATTCCGCATCGCGGACGACATCACGATCGTTCCATTGACGGTGTCGTCGGTGCGTTACACGACATCGTCGATCGCGCCGCGCGATGTCACGTTGCCTCCGGAAACGACCGGTTTGCTGACCTTCACGTTCGAGCTCGCTACGCCGAATGCGACGTTCGCCATCGTGCCGGACACCGTGCGCCTGCATTTCACCGGTGCGCGGGAAATCGTCGCGGCGCTCGCCGATGCCGTGTTGCTTCTTGGTAACCGGAGCTTCGCCGAAGCAGGCGACTCAACGCGCTGGAAGCGCTTGCCGGACGCGACATTCACGGCTGTCGGCTTCGAGCCTGCCGATGCGCTGCTCGACGTGCGGCCGGACGATGCCCTCTGGCCGTTCCACCTGCTGAGGGCGTATTGCGCGGTGCCGGAGCGTTTCGACTTTGTCGACCTGGACATGCGGGCGATCAAGCGAATCGCCGGCGGCGGCCGTCGCGTCGCGCTCCACCTCGCGATCGCGGGCGTGCATCTGGATTCGCACCGCGCCCAGCGCCTGGCCGCCGCCACGGCCGACCACGTCCGGCTGTTTTGTACGCCGGTCGTCAACCTGTTTCCGGACGACGCCCAGCCGATCGAGACGCGCGCCGGTTGCGCCCACTATGCGGTGAGGGCGCTCGCGCAGGCGGGAGCGCCGCGCACGGCTATCTGGTCGATCGACACCGTTCGTCAGGTGTCCGACGCGGGAACGTCGACGCTGGCACCGTTTCGGTCGCTACGGCATGGCACGGATACGCATACCGGGTTGTTCTGGACGGTGTTGCGCGACGAGGCAAGGCGGGCACCCAGGGAACCTGTCGATCCCCGGTCCAAGGAGACGGAGACGACCGCGCCGCCGGATCCGTCCGACGCCGCGGAGTCGCTCCGCGGCGTCGAACTGGAACTGGTTGACCGGGACGGACGGCCTGCCGATCCCGGCCGTCGCAAGCTGGAGATCCGGCTGTCCTGCACCCAGGGCGATCTGTCTGGAATGCGGGAGCGCGAACTGGCATTGCCCGCGGGCGATCCGGCGGGAACGGTCGTGCTGCTGAACCGGCCGACGTCGAGCCGGCCGCCCGCTTTCCGCTACGGGGAGCTGTGGGATCTGCTGTCGCTCCTCGTGCCGCAGGCGATCCGGCTGGACAAGGGCGGCCTGATCCAGCTCAGGCGGCTTTGCGCATACTGGGCGGAGGACGCCGTCGACGCCGGCCGGCGCTTCGATGCGCTCGTGTCGTTGTCTACCGCACGCGTGCGGCGCTGGCTGCCCGGCAAGCCGGCATCGGCTTTCGTGCAGGGACTGGAGGTGCGGCTGGTCGTGGATGAACAGCGTTTCGCCGCGTTCAGCCTGAACGGATTTGCGCACGTAATGGACCGGTTTTTCGCGCCATACGTACCTGTCACCAGTTTCGTGCAGGTCGTGCTGTTTTCGGCTGCTACCGGCGCGCTGCTTCGACGCGGGGCGCCGCATCCCGGCGTCCAGCCGCTGGTCTAGTTTTCCGATTTTCAGGGCTCGAACGAAAACGTTTGCGGCATCTTTCAACCGGTCAGGTTTTACCCTACATTATCGAGGCTTCGGGCCGGCGAGCCGGTCCATGGAACCTGAGATCAAAAGAAAGGAACAAGAATGAGTTTCGCTCCGAACGGGGGTATTCCCAGTGGCTTGGGCGGCAGTGCGCTCGGCTCGTTGAGCGCGCTCGGCGGCCTCGCCGGTCCGGTTGCGTCGAGCGTAGCCGGCAGCCTCGGGCCGCTCGCGGGGCTGGCCGGGCACGTCGACACCGTCCAGCGCGCGATGCAACTCGCGCAGACCGGTTTTTCGCTGATGGAGAAGACGCCCGGCGCCATCGCCGAAGCGATCAACGGCGCCGCCAACCCCGCGCGCCTGACCCAGCTCAACCGGTACGTCACACTCGATACGCCGCTCGGCCCGGATGTGCTCCTGGTCAGTGCCGCCGTCGTCGACGAGCACGTGAACCGGTTGCCGGAAATCCACCTCGACCTGCTGTCGCATCGCCACGATTTGCGCCCTGACGACCTGATCGGCCAGCAGGTCAAGATCCGCTTCGATCAGCAGGCGCGCCTGTCGACGCTCGAGCGCGTCGTGGCAGCGGATACCGTCGAGGGCGACCGCTACTTCGATGGCTACGTCGCGTCGTTCGACCGGGCCGGCAACCCCGGGAACGTCACGCAATACCACCTGACGGCCGTGCCGTGGTTCTGGTTCCTGACTCGCTCGACCGACTGCCGGATCTTCCAGAACAAGACCGTGCAGGACATCCTCACCGAGATCTTCCAGGAACACGGTTTTTCCGATTTCGTGTTCGACATCCGGACGAGCCAGAAGCCGCTCGAGTACGTCGTGATGTACCAGGAGAGCTACTACAATTTCTGCGCGCGGCTGATGGAGCAGGAGGGGCTCGTCTGGACGCACCGCTATGAGAAGGACAAGCACTTTCTCGTGATCGGCGACACGAACCTGCTGTTCCGCCCGATCGACGGGCTCGCCACCGTGCCGTTCGCCGCGACCCAGGCCAGCGAGGACAGCGGCATCGACCAGTTGCACGAAGGCCGGCGCTTCGGCGTCGGCAAGGTCACGTTTCGCGACTTCAATCACCAGAATCCGTCGTCGCCGCTGATGCTGGTGGAGGCCGGGCCGCAGAACCTCAAGCACGCACGGCTCGATGCGACCGAGCGGTTCGAGCATCAGTCGCTGTACGACCACGGCGACGACGGCCACCGCTACGCGCGTTTCGCGATGGAGGCCGAGGAGGCGCAAGCCCATCGCTATACCGGTGGCGGCTACGCGTGGCGCATGACCACGGCCGGCGCCGTGACCGTTGCGAATCATCCGGTTCTCGAAAACAACCAGGAATACGTGATCCTGCACGTGCGTCACGAGGCGGTGAACGACTATACGCAGCACAGCGCGAAGCTCCCGTACCGCAACAGCTTCGCGCTGCTGCCGAAGAAGATTCCGTATCGCGCAACGCGTGCGACGCCGAAGCCGGTGATTCACGGCACGCAGTCCGCGATCGTCGTCGGTCCGAAGGGCGAGGAAATCTATACGAACGGCAGTGCGGTGAAGGTGCATTTCCCGTGGGATCGGCGCGGCAAGAAGGACGGCTCCGATTCGATGTGGGTGCGCGTGTCGCAGCCGTGGGCAGGCGACGGCTGGGGCGCGGCTGCGATTCCGCGGATCAAGCAGGAAGTGCTGGTGGCGTTCAATCAGGGCGATCCGGATAACCCGGTGATCGTCGGCCGCGTGTTCAACGGCGAGCAGGGTAACCCGTATCACGGTGCGGCCGGCCAGACGATGGGGATCAAGAGCCAGACGCACAAGGGGCAGGGGTCGAACGAGATCCGCATGACCGACACGAACGGCATGCAGGAATTCTTCATGCATGCGCAGAAGGACATGAACACCGTTGTCGAGAACAACGAGACGCACAAGGTGCTGGGGCCGATGCGTACCGTGCTCGTGGCGACGGGCAGCGAAGAAAAGCAGATTCCGCAGGGCAACCTGACCGAGACGATCGCCGAGAAACGCAGCACTACGGCCACCACCGTCGAGGTGACGACACCGGCGAAGGACGGTGGCGGCGGCACGCAGGTCTACATGGCCGAGCGCGGCATCCTGCTGAAGGTGCAGGACAGCTCGATCTCGCTCGCGCCGGAAGGCATTCGCCTGGAGCACAACGGCTCCGTGATCCTGATGACCGATGACGGCGTGATGGTCAACGGCAAGCGCATCGATCTCAACAAATAACTCGCAGAACACCAGCCATGCACTACGCAATCCACGAAGGCACCTTCGAGCTGCCCGACGCGGCGCTCGACCGCACCGTCAACATCCTGATGATGAACGTCGGCCCCGGCGGCCTTAACCTCGTGATCGCCCGCGGGCGGTTTCACGACGGCGAGAATCTCGACGCGTTCGTTACGCGCGAATGGGAAGTGGCATCGCGCGACGCCCGGATGCTTACCGAGACGGCGCGCCGACCCGTTACGGTCGGCGGGCGGGCGGGTATTCAGATCGATTCCACGCACGAACGCGACGGCCGCCTGTGGCATCAAATGCAGACCATGTTCCCGTCGGACGACGCCGGCCGTGTGCTCGTGATGACGTTGACCAGCGCGGCGCCGCTGACCGACGAGCAGCAGGCGATCGCCGACCGGATGCTCGCCAGTTTCCAGCCGCGTGCGGCGCGACCGACCCTGCTCGGGCCGGGTGACGCGTCGTGAGTGCGGAACACTTCGCGGCCGCTCGCTTCGAAGACCCGATCCAGCACACGTCGTTCTGGGGCGAGCTTGTCGGCACGGTCGGGTCGGTGGTCGGCGGCGCCGTCGTCGGCGCACTCGTGGCCGAGGCGATGGAGGGGCTGGTGTTCGCCGGCCTGGCCGCGCTTGAAATCGGCACGGCAGGGTTGGCGACGCCGCTCGTGATCGCGATCGGTGTCGGCGTGGCGGTCGGCTCGGGTGCGCTGATGGAAGCGAGCGGCATGAACGAAGCGATCGACGACGGCGCAAAGGCGCTGGCCGATGCGATCGCGCCGCCCGAGATCAAGGGCAAGATCGCGAGCGGTTCGGGGAACGTCTACGTCAACGACAAGCCGGCGGCGCGGGCGGCCAAGCCGGGCGATCTCGATACCGTCGCGTGTACGGACCATCCCGGGCCGCAGATGATTGCCGACGGGTCGGGGAGCGTTTATATCAACGATCAACCGGCTGCGCGCGTTGGCGACAAGACGACGTGTGACGGGACGATTGCCGAAGGTTCCGACAACGTCTTCATCGGCGGCGGCACGCAGCGGGTGCGGGACGTGAAGTCGGCTACGCGGCTCGGATGGCTGGGTGCGGCGCTCGGGATTGCGCTGGCGGTCTGCGGCCGCGGCAAGATGAGCTGGGGGCAGTTCCTGAAGAGCAAGGCGCCGTGTATCGCGATGAATTTTGCGGCCGGTGCATTCGGGACGTGGCTCGGTAGCCTCGCCAGGCCGTCAGCAGGTCACCCGGTCAACGTCATTACTGGCGGCAAGGTTCTCGACGGCACGGACGACACCGACTTCGCATTGCCCGGACCGCTGCCGATCGTATGGCGGCGTTTTTACAGCAGCCACGACGATCGGGCCGACAGCCTGTTCGGGACGGGATGGAGCGTGCCGATCAGCGTCGAGCTGCGGATTGCGCGCGAGCATGGTGAAGTCACGTCGATCACGTACTGGGACGAGCAGGGGCGCGATATCGAGTTTCCACCTGTGCCACCGGGCGAGAGTCATTTCAGCGTGCCTGAAGGCATTTACCTGATTTGTACCGCCGGCGGGCACTATGTGGTCGAAACGGTCGATGGGTTGTATCGCGATTTCGGCCGCGCGCGTAGCGATGCGGACAGCGAGACGCTCAAGCTGTGGCGGCTTGAGGATCGCAACGGCAACTGGATCGAGGTCGAGCAGGAAGCGGCAGATCAGGTTGTGCGGCCGGTGCGGTTGCGTGACAGCGCGGGGCGCGTGCTGACGCTGGGTTATGAGAAACATCATCCTCGGCGCATTGCCACGATCGAACTGACGCGTGGTGTGGACGGTGAACAACCGGACACGCTGGTGCGTTATGCGTACAACGACGCCGGCGAGCTCGTGGCCGTGACCGATCGCAGTGGCCACATCGGGCGACGGTTCGCTTACGAGCGTGGGCTGATGGTTCAGCACACGTTGCGCGGCGGCTTGAAGTGTTTCTATGCGTGGCACGGTGTTGGCCGCGACGCGCGAGTCGTGCGCCACTGGACCGACGACGGCGAAGCGTACACGTTCGATGCGAACCTCGCGCAGCGTTCGGTGACGATCACCGACCAGATCGGGCGCGTGACGCAATGGACGTGGAACGAGGATCAGCAGCCGACGAGTCACACGGATGCCGAAGGCAACGTGTGGCAGCTCGAATGGAACGCGATGCGGCAGCTGGTCAGTACGACCGATCCGGCCGGGAACGCGACGCGCTTCGAATATGACGAGCGCGGGCGGCAGACGCAGCGCATCGATGCGCTCGGTCAGGTCGAGCGCACCGAATGGAACGGGCACTACGATCTGCCTGTTGCCGAAACCGATCCCGCCAATGCTCGCTGGATCTATCGCTACGACGATCGCGGCAACCTGACGATGACGCGCGATCCGGCGGGGTTCGCGACCGAGTATTACCGCGACGAGCGCGGGCTCGTGCATACGATTCGCGATGCGCGTGGCGGCTACAAGTTCCTCGAATGGAATGGCCGGGCGCAGTTGACCTCGTATACCGATTGCTCCGGCAAGGTCACGCGGTTTGCGTATGACGCGCGCGGTACGCTCGCGCGGGTGACCGATGCGACCGGGCAGACTACCGTGTACGAAACGGATGCGATGGGGCGGGTCACGGGGATCGGGACGGCCGATGGTGCGCGTCAGACGTTTCGGTATGACGCGGCGGGGCGTCTCGTTGAGGTCGTCGATGCGAATCAGCGCAGTACGCGTTACGAACTCAATGCGCGTGGATTGCTGCTGGCGCGCACGGATGCGGCTGATCGTGTCGTGCGGTTCGGCTATGACGATGCGTTCAGGCTCGCGAGCTTGACCAACGAGAACCGTGAGACTTATCGCTTTCAGTATGACCGGCGCGATCTCGTTTCCGTACAGATCGGTCTCGATGGCCACAAGCGGACGTACGCGTACGACGTGTGCGGTCAAGGCACGATCGTACGCGATGGGCAGATCGAGACGCGATACGAGCGCGATGCGATCGGGCGACTGACGGCGAAGCAGGCTCCACATGAGCGTTGTGAGTACCTGTATGACAAGGCAGGCCGGATCACGTCGGCCGAGTTGTACGCGCTCGCTGCGCGTGGACCGTCTCTGAAGAATCGCGTCAGCCTGAAATACGACGCGCGTGGAGAAGTCGTCGAGGAATACACGCCGACCGGCTGGCTCGCACACACCTACGACGAGCTTGGCAATCGTGTCAGCACGACGATTTCCGGTGAGCGCACGATCGATTGGCTGCGTTACGGCTCAGGGCACGTGCACCAGATTCGTTTCGACGATGCTGCGGTTGCGGACATCGAACGCGACGATCTGCATCGCGAGGTGCTACGGACGCAGGGCAAGCTGAAGAGCCACTTCGGGTATGACGCGGTGGGGCGCCGTGCGCGGCAAACTGCGCAGCGAGGTACGGCGGGCGGCGAGTTGCTTGCGAAGCAGTGGCAATACGATGCGGCAGGCGATGTGATCCAGAAGCGCGATCAGCGTTACGGCACGACGAGCTATCGGTATGACCCGACGGGGCGCATCGAACAGGCGGCGGGGCCGGGACTGCCGTCGGAAGTGTTTCGCTGGGATGCGGCGGCCAACCTGGTGTCGAGCGATCACGCAGGTGGCTACGTCGAGCACAACCGGCTCAAGATGTTCGAGGACAAGCGCTTCGAGTACGACGCGTATGGGCGGCTGGTTCGCAAGCTGAGTGGACATGGGCCGGCTAAAGAGCTCACGCTTGAATACGACGACTGGAACCAGCTCAAGACTGTCGTGACGAAGGACCGGCTCGGGATCGCGACGACGCATTTCGAGTACGACGCGTTCGGCCGACGGATCCGGAAGCTCAATGGCAGTTACGCGAGTACGGATTTCCTGTGGGACGGCATGCGGTTGGTGCAGGAGACGTATCACGATCGTCAGGGCGAGGAAGCGCTGACGTATTTGTACGAGTCGAATAGTTATGTGCCGCTTGCCCGCATCGATCAAGGGAAGGTGGCCGCTAATGATGCGGATGTACGCGATGCGGTTTACTACTTCCACAACGATGTTTCTGGGTTGCCGGGGGAACTGACTGACGCCGGTGGCGAGCTGGTTTGGCAGGCGCGCTACAAGGTTTGGGGCAATGCGGTGCAGGAGGAGTGGATCGCGCGGGCGCCGCAGAGGTCGATGCCCGAATGGGGCGCGGTACAGACGGCGGGGCCGGCTCTTGCGCAAGTGCCAAGACCACAGAACTTGCGTTTCCAAGGGGAGTATCTGGATCGTGAGACGGGGCTTCATTACAACCTGTTTCGGTACTATGACCCTGATACGGGGAGATTTATTACACAGGATCCTATCGGCCTCGCCGGTGGAGCGAACCTATATCAGTACGCACCCAATCCGAACACATGGATCGATCCGTGGGGATTGTGCAGGACCAGTCCGAAAATAAATTCTGAACATGTTTTCCACGGGGAAATAAACAGCCGTGGACGTGCTGTTGGCTTCCACCACGAAGGCAGCATCGGTCATGTTGGAAAAGCTCGAGTGGTTGGGGTCACCTCGCCAGAAAATGCCCAAGGGGTTTATAGAGGTAAGGTTGAGATATTCGATCCGAGCACGGGTACATGGGTAGCGAAGGGGCCAGAGTCGTCGTTCTTCCCGAAATCGTGGAATCGTCAACAAGTCATGTCAGAGATTAGAAGTGCGTTTGATAACGGAGTGGTCTCCCCCAACGGAAAATGGGAAGGTGTTTCAAGAAGTGGTGTGAAGATTGAAGGGTGGTTGAATGGTGGTGGAGATATTAATACAGCATATCCGATATATTGATAGAGATGCGAATGAAAATTTATGTTGATGAGCGTGGATTTGTACATGCAGAGATGGCTGAGGGGCAGAAAATTGTGGGTGATTTTTTGTCTAGCGATATTCAGGGAAGCGTTTATGCCGCCGATGAATACATAAATGCTTGTTTGTCTGTTGAGAATGGAAGGGTTGAGAAATGGGAGGGTACGGGGAATGCTCATACAGTGATCATTGAAAAGGATGGTGTAGAGATATTCAACGAATATACCGAAGAGTCGTTGAGGATAAGTGGTATAAAAACCTTTCGAGCTTACTTGGAAGAATGGAGGGAGTATTTGCTTGGGGCGGGTGCGGCCAGAAAATGATACGGCTATGCTTTAACTCGAAGTCAGTTGGATAATGGTCTTTGTGATGATTTGCGTGGAATATATCCAGACTTTGATTGAGTTGCGGCCTGGAACGTAACTTAATCGGCTGCGCGCGAGGTGTTGCTGCCGCCACAGTCAGAGGATGCGTTATAGATATTTTTCGTGCTGCAAAGAGATATTTGATAATGAGTAGAGTTCCGTCCGAAACGCCGAATGTTGAGGTGCATAAAGAATATCTCAGGGCATCTCTCGTTGCTGTGGGGCGCCAGGATCGCCTTGCTCGCTTTGGCGTTTGGTGCTGTGTCGGTCTTGCACATGATGAGTCGGTTTTTGAGTTCCTCGCAAAGCATGCGGAGGCTACAAATGTGCAGATCCGGCGACGCGTGGATGACTACTTGGATCAAGTGTGGAACGGAAACGAAAGCTCCAATCCGCTTGGTGATCTAGTGCAAGTGGACTGGGACCCTGATGCAGTCGAAATGGATGACGATGCTGCCGCCCAAGGCGCCACTGATTTGCTAGCTGGGCTGTCTTTTTTGGCGAAATGGTGTGCTGAGCACAACGTGGAGCAGTTGGTTGCATGTGCCGAGATTCTGATAAACCGAATCGACTACTTGGAGAGTTTTGAGTTGATTGGAGGACATGTTGCGAATCCAGTCGATCATGAAATGAAAGTGCAGAAGGATTTTGCTCGTGAACTCGTTGTAGGTACCTTGACAGATCGTGACAAGATGAAATATCACGAGTGGTTATTCAATCTTGGTTCTCCCTGAATCATGAATTCAAGGAGCAATCATAAGAACGACTGACGTGTTGATTTTCTATAGTCAAATCGTAGTTCGATCGAGGTCGTACCAACGCATTTCGAGTGCGACGCATTCGGCCGGCGGATCCGGAAGTTCAGTGGCAGTTATCTCCCTCAAAAATCCAGAGATCGTTCAGCGGAGGTGGCTATATTGGAAAGCAACGAAAAAATTGAATTGTCAGGAAGTGAATCCCTCTCGATTCTTTGTGAGTTTGAGTATTTGCTAATTTCTTTAAGAAATATTGGAACATATTATCACGAACCTGGTAGGGAATTCGATGATAGGAATTTGGAATATTGTGCGGAAACAACGAGATTTATTGATGAAAATAAAGTAACCCAAAGGCTTGCGAAATTGAGGAAAATGATATCGGAGAAGTTCGGCTCCTCGCTGGGTGATGATGATACGGACGACATTGAGAGGGCGGTGGAGAAGGTTAAGGTTTGGGGAAACCCTGGGGACTAGTGTTGGTGTAATTTTGTTGAGAACTTTTGAGTGATTCGTGATGCTCGATAAACTTGGAATTTGCGTGATAGACGCGATCGAAGCGAGGGGCATTGTGGAAGAATGCCGTCGCAGTGGTTGGTTGGTAATTGTTTTACCCGAAAAAATAGCATCTAAAAATCAGTTTTTCGATGCGATTCGTGACAACTGTCCACTAGATCCACCGTTGCAGAGTAATCGAAGCTGGGACGCATTGGCTGACTCACTTTGGTCTGGTTTCGATGCGGTTGATAACGAGCGAATTGTAATATTCTGGCCTGATTCGGATCGAATGGCCGCGGCGGAACCAGATGCTTATGTTATCGCGACAGATATATTCGAAGACTTGTGCGTTTTGTTGGCTGATTCGAATGTGGCGGTATCTAGGGCGAAGATTTTGTTGGTTTTTAAAATTAAAAACTAACCTACGGCATTTGCGGCGCTGAGGAAATTGTCGGATTGCTAATGGCGTCGACGACCTGCCCGTGGGTCTTCGGCCGCCGACGGAGTAAGGAAGAATGGAAAAAGCTAACAAAGTATCAGTCTGGGTCGGGAAGTTCGCTGACGACGATGATCTTACGGACTACATCGAGAACGTCTACGACGAGAACGGTGACTCTTCCAATCAGTTGCGAGACGATACTGGAATTGATTGGATTGACGATGACTTCCGTGAAGCGGGCATGCTGCAACCGGATCTAAGCCTCCGAAAGAATCTTGTAGGATTTTCTTGGATCGATAGTTTTGCTGACGTGCCGATTCCCGAGCTCGAAGCTATGCGCAGGGTTGATGATAATGGTTTGATCCTACTTTATAACTTCGAGTACGAGGACGCAGAGAGCGCCCGTCCTGCCTCCCGCATGCGCTTCGTCGGGACGTTTGATTTTCAGAAGTAGGCTTGGTGGTGTAGTTCAAAACGGAGGGGTCGAAGTAAGCTTACCGCTGGCGAGACTCTCGACGTCAGCATAGTGGATAAAACGGATCGAACTCGGTGAGCTATATGATTGTCTTTTTCCACTTACAAACAGGGAAATAGAATGGAAATGATGGTTTTATTGTTCCGCTGGCATGTATCCCAGACGATGTTGGACTAATTTTTTGATGGAGTCTAAGTTGATTCGGCTCGAGAAGTATTATTCTGGTGACGATATTTGGGAAAATTTCTCTGATCTCTTTGCGAAATATAGGGATTTTCCGGAGGTTCATGGTCTTGCCAAGGATCTAAATGATCAGTTCGATCTTGCCTATACGATTTACTGGGTCGCTGGCCCAAATTCTGCCAGAAAGTGGATAAATTCGAATGTTCCGGCACTCGACAATATTCGTCCCATCGATTGTGCCAGCAACCCGGAGTTGGTTAAACGTCTGCGCGAATGTCTAATGCGCATGCCGTCTTAACGATGACGGCAACGGTTCCGTTGGTCTCGCGATGGAGGGGGAGGCAGGCTTATCGCTACGCAAACGGCGGCTATGCGTGACGCACAATCAGGGCCAAACCGTTTCAAATTGCCACGTTTGGATTGATATTGAGCCAGGCAGGCTGATCATTACGCAGATGTAATAGGCAACGCTGCGGGATGCGGCCGCGCTGCGCGACGTCGCGCAGCGCGCCGGACAAGGGAATAGCAGCTGTAAGCGGCAGCCACCCAAAACCCTGCATCACCAGTCAATATCGCAAGACGACCGCGACGTCCCCGCACCACCTGTAGCCGTGCATTTCGTCCCCGATCCGTTGTCGTAGAACGTCCGCGTCTCTGGCTGTGGCACCGAAGGATCGAACGGGTTCGGGGCCCCATGCGGACCACGCGGCGCATCGTACGGCCGCTGCGGCGCATACGATCCACCACTACCCGCAGGCCGCGAGCCGTTGGCACGCAGGTATTCATTCCAGTTCTGTTCGCGCTGCTCATACCCGGGCACAGTACGACCCAAACTATCGCTCCCACCCGCGCCGAGCGCGACGCGGTTCGGAGGCAATGCAAACTCGGGTTCATGCACAGACGAAGGCGGCGATGCCACCAACGCATCGCTGGTCGCACGCAACGGCCGCTTGTCCGGCGTATCGAACGGACTGCGCTCGACGGGCGCGGCGTACTGCACGCGTCGGCGGCTCATGCGTGCCGCATGGCCGTCATCGCGGGCAGCAGCATGCCGCTCCGAACGAAACACATTGGCGCTGGCCGACCGATCGGTCAGCGTATCGCGACCTGAAGCATGGACCGTAGAAACAGAAAGCGCGCACGCAATCGCGGCGGCGGAAGAGAGGCGGACGGGGTGATTCATTGGCGATCCGAAGCAGGTGATGTGCATTGAACAAAACGGCAGATCACTGGCTGGCGGCTGGGCGACGGAGGGGCGTCGAAGCGGCCCTGACGCGACTGCGAGGCGCGGCGGGCGCGACTCGCAGGGAGGCTGGCTGGATTGCAGAAGCGAGTTCATATTATTTCATGGAAATATCAATCAGCTTTCATCATGTCCGGATCAGTCGGAAAGAAGAAAGATTTACCGCGTGATACGAGTGCCCCGTGTTGGTGCCTGCCCGCACAATCATCAGTCGATTGATTTTCAACGACCCGACCCTCTGTCGCCCAGAAGTACGCCCTGCAGAATGACCGATCACCGAATCCCATACACAGCAAGGCACCCAACCCGATCACCCCGCCAAATAGCAACCCGATTGCACTCGATGCAAACGCTCCCGCCTCCCAAAGGTTGCACCCCCATCGCCACCCACCCATCTCAAAAACGTACGTGTTTTCCCTTGGTTGACCGGCATTTTTGACAGACGATTGAAAAACGCTCATATAATTTCGACTGCCTTGCCAATGGCTGTCGGACCATCCCTCCGAACGAGCGTTTTGGCAAGCGGGGCAGGCGAAACGCTTGCGCAATGCAAGACGCATCACGATGTCTTTCCGAACCAGACGTCCCCTTCGGGGACTGCAAGAGCCGGGCCCCGCTACGCAACATTCCGCTGGAGTTCCGTCTTCTATGTGTCTCGGGCGTGTCCCATGTCCTCGCCCCGGGTGCTGTTCGATTGCGCAAGTCATGCCGCCTTTGCCCGTATGACTAAACAACATCGAGGAGCTCCCAGATGACGCTGTCCCGTCTTACGTCCATTTCCGTCGCCGCCGTGCTGTTCGCCGCCGGCGCCGCCGCCGCGCAAGCGGAAACCGTGAAGATCGCCATCGCTGGTCCGATGAGCGGCTCGGTCGCCCAATACGGCGACATGGTGAAGGCCGGCGCGCTGACCGCGATCGAACAGATCAACGCGGCAGGCGGTGCGGGCGGCAACAAGTTCGAAGTCGTGCTGATGGACGACGCGTGCGAGCCGAAGCAGGCCGTCGCCGTCGCCAACAAGATCGTCAGCCAGAAGATCAAGTACGTGATCGGCCACGTGTGCTCGGGTTCGACGATTCCCGCGTCGGACATCTACGAGAACGAAGGCATCGTGATGGTCACGCCGTCGGCCACCGCGCCGCAGCTGACGGAAGGCAAGAAGCGTCACTTCATCTTCCGCACGATCGGCCGTGACGACCAGCAAGGCCCGGCCGCCGCGCACTACATCATCAACAACGTGAAGCCGAAGAAGGTCGCCGTCCTGCACGACAAGCAGTCGTACGGCCAGGGCATCGCGTCGTCGGTGAAGAAGGACCTCGAAGCCGCGAAGATCCCGGTCGTCCTGTTCGAAGGCATCAACGCCGGCGATTCGGACTACTCGGCGATCATCACGAAGCTGAAGTCGCAAGGCGTCGATTTCGTCTACTTCGGCGGCTACCACCCGGAAATGGGCCTGCTGATGCGCCAGGCGCGCGAGCAGGGCGTGAAGGCGACGTTCATGGGCCCTGAAGGTGTGGGCAACAAGGACGTGACGGCGATCGCCGGCCCGGCTTCGGAAGGCATGCTCGTCACGCTGCCGGCCGACTTCTCGGCCGATCCGGCCAACGCAGCGCTCGTGAAGGCGTTCGCGGACAAGAAGCGCGACGCGAACGGCCCGTTCCAGATGCCGTCGTACGCAGCGGTGAAGATCATCGCCGACGCGATCGCGGGCGCGAAGACGACCGACCCGACGAAGGTCGCCGCGTACATCCACAAGACGACGTTCGACACGCCGATCGGCAAGGTCGCGTATGACGCACAGGGCGATCTGAAGGCGTTCAAGTTCGTCGTCTACACGTGGCACAAGGACGCGACGAAGACCGCCGCCAAGTAATACGGAGTACCCGCCCGTGCACCCGCCCTGTCCGAGACCCGGACGGGGCGGGTGCGTATTGGCTGCACATCGGCCCGGTGCGCGGCCAACGGGCGGCCCGAGACGACACCGTGCGTTGCGCGCGGCCGAACGCCGTGATCCGGCGACGGCATGCGACCCAGCGCCAACGGGAGCTTCCCGCACATGACTGACTTCTTTCCTCAATTCGCCCAGCAGCTGGTCAACGGCCTGACGCTGGGTGCGATCTATGCGTTGATCGCCATCGGCTATTCGATGGTCTACGGCATCATCGGCATGATCAACTTCGCCCACGGCGAGATCTACATGATCGGCGCCTACGTGGGCCTCGTGACCCTCACGGCAATCGGCATCTCCGCCGGCTATCCGCTGCCGCTCGTGCTCGGCGCCGCGCTGATCGTGTCGGTGATCGTCACCGGCCTGTACGGCTTCGCGGTCGAGCGCGTCGCGTATCGCCCGCTGCGCGGCGGCCCGCGCCTCGTGCCGCTGATCTCCGCGATCGGCATGTCGATCTTCCTGCAGAACTACGTGCAGATCGGCCAGGGCGCGCGCGACGTGTCCGTGCCGGTGCTGATCTCCGGCGCGTTCGACATCCATCTCGGCGGCGATTTCGACGTGACCGTCCCGTATTCGCGCCTGATGATCGTCTGCGTGACGCTCGTGCTGATGATCGCGCTCACGCTGTTCATCTCGCATTCGCGGATGGGCCGTGCGTGCCGCGCATGCGCCGAGGACATGAAGATGGCGAACCTGCTCGGCATCGACACGAACCGCGTGATCTCGTTCACGTTCGTGCTCGGCGCGATGCTGGCGGCCGTCGGCGGCGTGCTGATCGGGCTGACGATCGGCAAGCTGAATCCGTACATCGGCTTCGTCGCGGGCATCAAGGCGTTTACCGCCGCGGTGCTCGGCGGGATCGGCAGCATCCCGGGCGCGATGCTCGGCGGCGTGCTGCTGGGCCTCGCCGAAACCTTCGCCGCAGGCTACATGCCGGCCGAGTACAAGGACGTCGTCGCGTTCGGCCTGCTCGTGCTGATCCTGCTCTTCCGCCCGACCGGCCTGCTCGGCAAGTCGGACATCGAAAAGGTCTAAGGGAGACGCAGATGAGTCAAGTCATTTCCATTCGCCGCCCGGCCGCCGACGCTTCGATCGGCCAGGCGCTGAAGAATGCCGTGGCCGCCGCGTTCCTGACGGCGATCCTCACGATTCCGGTGCTCGGCCTGCAGTTGAAGCTCGACGGCTATCAGGTCGTGCTGACGCCGCACTGGCGGCCGGTGTGGATCGCGGTCGCGGCCGTGTTCCTGTTCCAGCTGTTCAAGCCGTGGCTCGTGCGCGCGAAAGCGGCCGTGAAGCTGCCGGCGGTGCCCGCGATGGGCGCGCAGCAGCAGCGCGTGATCATCTGGGTGCTGCTCGCGGTCGGGCTCGTGTGGCCGTTCTTCGGTTCGCGCGGGGCGGTGGACGTCGCGACGCTCGCGCTGATCTACGTGATCCTCGGCCTCGGGCTGAACATCGTGGTCGGTTTCGCGGGCCTGCTGGATCTCGGCTATGTCGGGTTCTATGCGGTCGGCGGCTATACGTACGCGATGCTGAACCAGTATTTCGGGCTGTCGTTCTGGGAGTGCCTGCCGATCGCGGCGATCGCCGCGGCGACGTTCGGCTTCCTGCTCGGCTTCCCGGTGCTGCGCCTGCGCGGCGACTATCTCGCGATCGTCACGCTCGGCTTCGGCGAAATCATCCGCCTGCTCGCGAACAACCTGACGAGCCTGACCGGCGGGCCGGACGGCATCTCGAGCATTCCGAAGCCGACGGTGTTCGGCTTCGAGATGGCGCGCTCGGCGAGCGTCGAAGGCGCAAAGACCTTCCATGAACTGATCGGGCTGGAATACAGCGGCGAGCACATGGTGATCTTCCTGTACCTGATCGCGCTGGTGCTGGTCGGCTTCACGCTGTTCGTGACGAGCCGCCTGATCCGCATGCCGATGGGCCGCGCATGGGAAGCGCTGCGCGACGACGAAATCGCGTGCCGGTCGCTCGGCCTGAACCCGACGCGCATCAAGCTGTCGGCGTTCACGCTCGGCGCGGCGTTCGCGGGTATCGGCGGCGCGTTCTTCGCGGCGCGCCAGGGCCTCGTGAATCCCGAATCGTTCACCTTCATCGAATCGGCGCTGATCCTCGCGATCGTCGTGCTCGGCGGGATGGGCTCGCAGCTCGGCGTGATCCTCGCGGCGATCCTGCTGACCGTGCTGCCGGAAGTCGCGCGCGGGTTCGCCGAGTACCGGATGCTGATCTTCGGTCTGGTGATGGTGTTGATGATGATGTGGCGTCCGCAGGGCCTGTTGCCCGCGAGCCGTCCCCACGTGGAGCTGCCGCAATGAGCGCGAATGCAGAACTGTTGAAGGTCGCCGGGCTGCAGATGCGCTTCGGCGGGTTGCTCGCGGTGGACGGCATCGATTTCGACGTGCGCCGCGACGAGGTGTTCGCGATCATCGGGCCGAACGGTGCGGGCAAGACCACGGTGTTCAACTGCGTCGGCGGCTTCTACAAGCCGACCGGCGGCGACGTCGTGCTCGACGGCCACGCGATCGGCGGGCTGCCGAGCCACAAGATCGCGTTGAAGGGGCTCGTGCGGACGTTCCAGAACATCCGCCTGTTCAAGTCGCTGACCGTCGTCGAGAACCTGCTCGTCGCGCAGCACCGCAAGGTGAAGGCGGGGCTGCTGCACGGGCTGTTCGCGACGCCCGCGTATCGTCACGCGGAGAAGGAAGCGCTCGAACGCGCGGCCGTGTGGCTCGACCGGATGGGGCTGACGTCGGTCGCCAACCGCCAGGCCGGTACGCTGTCGTACGGGCACCAGCGGCGTCTGGAGATCGCGCGCTGCATGATCACCGAGCCGCGCCTGCTGATGCTCGACGAGCCGGCGGCCGGCCTCAACCCGCAGGAAAAGATCGAGCTGCAGCACCTGATCGACAAGCTGCGCCGTGAATTCGGCGTGTCGGTGCTGCTGATCGAACACGACATGAGCCTCGTGATGGGCGTGTCCGACCGCATCCTCGTGATGGAGCACGGCCGGCCGATCGTGATCGGCACGCCGGAAGCGGTCCGCAACGACCCGCGCGTGATCAAGGCGTATCTGGGGGAAGAGTGATGCTGAAGCTGGAACAGGTCCATACGCACTACGGCGCGGTCGAGGCGCTCGCGGGCGTGTCGATCGAGGTGAACAAGGGCGAGATCGTCACGCTGATCGGCAGCAACGGTGCCGGCAAGACGACGCTGATGATGACCGTGTGCGGCACGCCGCGCGCCTCGTCGGGCCGCGTGCTGTTCGAGGGCAACGACATCACCGCGATGTCGACGCACCAGATCATGCGGCAGGGGATGGCGATTTCGCCGGAAGGGCGGCGCGTGTTCCCGAGCCTGACGGTGCTCGAAAACCTGAAGATGGGCGGCTTCTTTGCGAGCCGTCACGAGATCGACGACGGCATCGAGCACGTGTTCAAGCTGTTTCCGCGCCTGAAGGAACGCGCGGCGCAGCGGGCCGGCACGATGTCGGGCGGCGAGCAGCAGATGCTGGCAATCGGCCGCGCGCTGATGAGCAAGCCGCGCCTGCTGCTGCTCGACGAGCCGACGCTCGGCCTCGCGCCGCTCGTGATCGCGCAGATCTTCGACATCATCCGCACGATCCGCGACGAAGGCGTCACGGTGTTCCTCGTCGAGCAGAACGCGAACAAGGCGCTCGGCGTGGCCGATCGCGGCTACGTGCTCGAAACGGGGCGCGTGGTGCTCGCCGACACGGGCGCGAACCTGCTCGCGAACGATCGCATCAAGCAGGCCTACCTCGGCGGTTGATGCCGACAGCCGCCGGCCTGCAACGGGCCGGCGGCGTTCTGCTTTCGATGTTTCCGCATGCAAGGCCGGTTCGCGGCCTTGTCTTCCCTAGCCGATCCTGAACGTGCTTTTCAGAACGTCGCGCAGATGCAGCGCGGCGCGGTTGCTGTCGTCCGTCAGGATCGTGATCAGGTGCGGCGGGAGATCGGGCAGCACGATGCCGGCGACGTGACTCGTCAGGTTGCCCGACACGCGGTCGTGCTCGATCAGGCCGACCGCGAGACCGTTCGCGATGCAGGCCTCGACCGCCGGCGAACTGGCGCTTTCGAGCAGCATCCGGTGCGCGATCTTCGCCTTCTTCAGCGCGTTCAGCGCGGTGTCGCGGTACGGGCAGCCCTGCAGTTGCACCGCGATCGGCAACGGCGCGTCGGGATTGAACTTGAACGTGCGCGCGGCGACCCACACCGGATGGGTCTTGCTGAGCAATTCGGCGTGCGGCGGCGCCTTCGGCACGACGGCGATCGTGATGTCGAGCTGGCCGCGCGAGAACAGCAGCTGCAATTCCTCGCTGGAACGCGCTTCGACGGTCAGTTCGAGCAACGGGCGATCGGCGGCGAAGCGCGGCAGGAATTCCGCCATGAAGTGCGCCGCGTAGGAATCGGGAATGCCGAGGCGCAGCTTGCCGGTCAGCATCTGCGGCGACAGCGATTCGACGAGCCGGTCGTGGCTCAGCAGGAACTCGGTGGTGTCGCTCAGCAGCTTGTGGCCGTACTGCGTGAGTTCGACGGCCTGGTTGTTTCGCGTAAACAGGCGCTGCGCGACCATCTCCTCGAGCTTCTGGATCTGCGCGGTGACCGACGACGGGCTGCGGTTCACATGAACGGCCGCATCCTTGAAGCGGCCGAGCTTCGCGACGGCGTGGAAGGTTCGCAGCAGGTCGACGTCAAGGGTGCGCGGCATGATTTGGTTTTTCCGAATCAGTGATTCAGGTAATGTCGATTGACGGAATTATTGAGCATCCCATATTCTCGGGTCAACAGGCAGACAACGGCAGGCAGCCGGTCGGGCGTTGCACGCATCCGGGGAACGATTCATGTCGATCAATGATTTTGTCGTAGATGCATTGGTGCGGGACAGGAAGCTGAAGGCGGAGTTGGTATGGACGGTCGAGAATCACGAGAAGTATTCGACGCTGAATCGCACTGACGATGATGCGCGGCGGAGGGAAGCGGGGCGCGAAGTCTTCTCGCTGATGCGCAACCTGAACGAGCTGGGCGTGCGGAGCCCGGCGTTGTGCGCGGATCGCGATGGCAACGGTTCGTTGCGCGAAGCGATCGGCGCGTTGAGCGAGCGGCTGGCCACGTTGTCGCGCGGTCGCGATGTCCATTACATCGAGCTCGGGCCCGAGCCGGTCAAGACGACCGAGCTGATGAAGGGCGTCAGCGGCAGCGGGCCGGACCATCTGCGCTACACGGCCGTCGACATCAACGAATCGTCCGAAGACGCGATGCGGCACGCGATCATGCCGTTCCTGAAAACGCCCGGCTGTTTCAACTACATCGCCGACGATTACCGGAACGTGCAATGGAACCATATCGACCTGGGCCAGGACGTGACGTTCATCACGATGCTCGGGTTCCAGGAAGGCAACGAGTTGCCCGTGACGATCGGCCGGCTCATCCGCAATCTCGGCGGCAGGTCGACCTACATCGTGTCGGAGATGCAGCTGCTCGTGGAGGGGCGCGAAGAGCCCATCTACAACTTCTACCGGAACGAGAACATGGTGCGGTTCTCCGAGATCGTCAGCCGGCAGCAGGGCTTCGAGCCGCTCGGCGAGCACCATGTGTCGATCGTGCGGCTCAATCTGCTCGGCGACCAGTTCCATGTCGCGGTCACGCTGCAACCGGTGTCGAAAGCGGGAGCCGACGGGCATCTGATCACCAACGTCTGCCTGAAATACACGCCGGAGCAATTCCGCCACGTGCGCCTGAGCCACGGCAATTGCCGCGTGATCGACGAGTTGCGCAGCGGCGACGGCAGCGTCGTGTACCAGATTGCGCAGTTCAAGAGCTGAATGCCGAAACGTCGACAGCGAGGCGCGCGATGAACAAAGGAAATGCATTGCCGGTGTTTGCGCGAGGGTTCGATCGGGTGAGGCTCGCGTTGCAGACGTCGCTGTCCGCCGGCGTGAACGTCGAAGGCACGATGGATGCGTCGAAGGAACCGATGCGCTGGACCGGCGCATGCCTGCGCGACGGTTATCAGGTGCGATATCGCCGCAACCTCGACGATCTCGGCTACCGCGATGTGCCGATGCGCGGCACGCGCTCGGATTCGCTGAATGCGGTGTGCCATTTGCGCGGGCTGTTCTCCGACGAAGCGGTGAGTGCGTTGCGCGAGATCGGTCGCGCGCTCGAGCGCAGCGCGTCGAGCAGCAACTGGATCATCTCGAAGCGCGTGCGTGCGGTGACGAACCGCTCGCGCTTCATCGACGACATGATGCACGACCGCGCATTCCTGATGCGGGTGTCGCGTCTTGCCGGCGCGCCGCTGATTCCGTATCCGATGGTCAATGCGCGATCGCAGTTCAACTACTACTATCCGACGGGCTCGCGCGCCGACGGCAAGGAACAGCTGGGCATGTGGCACACCGACGGCACCAGTTTCGTGCTGAATGTCGTGCTGTCGGATCGTTCCGACTACGAGGGCGGCAACTTTCTGTTCTACGAATCGACCGCGGAGACGTTCGATCGTCACGACAGGGAACGCCGGCATGTGAAGGCCGCGAATCTCGACAACGCGGGCGACGCGCTGCTCATCTACGGCAGCAAGCTGTTTCATGGTGTCGAGCCGGTCGTGGCCGGGCGCCGCATGTCGCTGGTGCTGTCGTTTCATTGCCCGTACACGCGCGAGGACGACAACGGGTTCTGGCATCTCGCGTCGGACGACGGCATTCCACGCACGATCGTCAACTGGCTGGCGCTGCAGCGCGCGCTCCGGGACGACGCCGAGCTGCAGTATCGCCGCCTCGGGCTCGAGCCGATCCGGCCCGAGGACCTGGGCGACCAGCGCCTGTCCCCGGCCACTTTCTGAGAGCCGTCGCCCCATGCAGCTATTCCTGCTTCAGCTCGTATTCGTGTTGTCGTGGAGTTCCGGTTTCATCGGCGCGAAGCTCGGCGCGGAAACGGCCGGCGCATTCAACCTGCTGTTCTGGCGGTTCCTGCTCGTCACGCTGTGCCTGGCGATCGTCCTCAACCGCCAGCTCGGGCGGCTGACGCTCGAGAAAATCCGCTATCACGCGGTGATCGGCTTCCTGTCGCAGTTTCTCTATCTGACCTGCGTGTATATCGCGATCCAGCACGGCCTGCCGCCGGGCATCGCGGCGATCGTCGCGGCGTTGCAGCCGCTCATCACGGCCGCGATGACGTCGCTCGAAGGCAGCGAGCGCAGCGGGGCACGCCAGTGGGCCGGGCTGGTCGTCGGGTTCGTCGGCGTGGGCATCGTGATCGGCGGGCAGTATGCGCTGCCGGCCGGGTCGGTCGGGATCGTCATGTACCTGCTGCCGCTGGTGTCCGCACTGGGGCTGTCGATCGCGACGATCTATCAGCGCCGGCGCGCGCTGACGGCCGCGCGCAGCAACGAGGACGGGCTGTTCCTGCCGCTGTTCGTGCAGGGTTGCGTGAGCCTCGTGCTGTTCGCCGTGTGCGGAATCGCCACGGGCAACCTGCATGTGCCGACGCAACCGAACGTGTGGGTGTCCGTCGTGTGGTTGACGCTGTTCTCGACCTTCGTCGCATACCTGTCGCTGTGGGCGCTGCTCAAGCGCATGCCCGCGACGCGCGTGGCGACCCTCGTCTATCTCGAACCGCCGGTGACGCTGATGTGGGCCGCGTGGATGTTCGGCGACCGGATCGAGGTGACGACCTACGTCGGCATCGTCGTCGTCGCGATCGGCGTGTGGTTGGCCGGCAAGCACGTCGAGCGGCCCGCGCGGCCGCGGCGCGCGGAGATGGAGGCGGCCGGCCGCTGACGGTCTGGCCGTACGGGCGCTTCCGGCGTAGCGTCGCGAGACAGCCCGACTCGCGAAGGAACCCTCACGCATCGCTGACCCGAAGCGCCGAGCCGGCTTCGACGCTTCGATGTTCAAGCATGCAACGCCAGCCCCTTCACCGCCTTGTCGACAGCCTTCTTCGGCCCGTGCAACGCCAGCCCGACCAGATCGGGATTCGCCGCATCCTCGGCGCGAAACGCTTCGCGGTTGGCCGCGTCGTGCCTGGATTCGACGCCGGGTTGCGCGCTGGTCGCAGCCAGAATGTAGTCGAATCAGCTTCGATTGTAGTCGAATATGCTACATGTGGATCTTTCGTCGGCGTCGGTACAAAATCGGCGACTTGGACTATGCATTGTAGCTAATTCAGCTACAATTGAAGCCAATTATGCTACGATCCATTGCCTCGACCCTGTTTAGCGACTACCGGCGCCGCGTGCTGGGCTTGCTCCTGCTGCGGCCCGAACAGGCGTTGCACGTCCGTGAAATCGCTCGTTTGACCGGCACGACGCCCGGTACGCTTCACAAGGAACTGAGCAAGCTGGCCGAAGCCGGCATCCTGAGCAGGGATCGGCAAGGTAACCAGGTGCGCTATCGCGCCAATCGAAGTTGTCCGATCTACGAAGAACTGGCTTCGATCATGCGAAAGACGTCGGGGTTGGGTGATGTGTTGTCCGAAGCGTTGTTGCCCTGCACGGAGCAAATCAGCGTGGCGTTCGTATTCGGTTCCGTTGCGCGTGGCCAGGAGACGGCGGACAGCGACATCGATGTGATGGTGATCGGCTCAGTTGGCTTTGCAACGGTGGTCCGGCTGCTTTACGACGCACAGACAACATTGGGGCGCGACATCAATCCCAAGGTACTGGCGCCAGACGAGTTTCGAGATGGCGTCGCCGGGCAGGACGCATTTTTGCGAGACGTGCTTGGAAAACCCAAGATATTCCTGATTGGTAGCGATGATGACCTTGCAGAACTTGCTCGGCGTTAGTCTCGATGCGGTCGAACCGGACGGCGGACAAGCGGCGCGCCTGCTGGCCGCGGCGGAACGGAATCTGGCCGATGCGCAACTCGCAGGGTTGAGCAATGAAAACCGCTTCGATGCCGCCTACAAGGCGATCATGCAACTCGCCATGCTTGCATTGCACGCGAACGGCTTTCGTACATTGACGAGTCGGCCGGGGCACCACCAGACGGCGATCCAGACGCTTCCGCAGACGATTGGTTTGCCGGTCGCGCGCATGATCGTACTCGACGCGCTGCGCAAGCAGCGCAATCTGTCCGATTACTCCGGGGATGTGGTTCAGTCGTCAGCCGTTCGCGAGTGTTTCGATAGCGCGGCCGCGCTCATGATCGATGTAAAGGCATGGCTGGCGGGGAACAATCCTGAGTTGCTGGGCACACCGTAGCCGTTACCGTGTCGAAGTGCCGACTCGAAACGTTGGTGCGTCAGGCATGCAACGCCAGCCCCTTCACCGCCTTGTCGACGGCCTTCTTCGGCCCGTGCAACGCCAGCCCGACCAGATCGGGATTCGCCGCATCCTCGGCGCGAAACGCTTCGCGGTTGGCCGCGTCGTGCCCGGTCGAGAACATCGCGCGCACGTAGGGCACGATCGTCAATTCGCGCGACAGCGCCTGCCGGTGCGCGGCCTGCAACCCGTTCAAATCGGCCGCGAACACCAGCATCGGCTGGCCGAGCATCCGGCTGTAGCGGCGGCCGGCCGCATCCTCGTAAGGCTCGCCGAGCGCCTCGGGCGCACCGGCCGCGACACCCGTCGCGAGAAACGCGACGACATTGAGTTTCTGCCACGCTGCGAGATCGTCACGCACGATCAGCGCTACTTTCGTATCGAACATGCTTGCTCCTGGTTGGAGCGCCCATGATCGGATGCCGCGCGCGATCAGTCTGGAACGTTTGTGCAAAGTTGCCGGTATGCGGCCGGCGTGATCCGGTACGCGCGGCGGAACCAGCGGCCCAGATGGCTCTGGTCGGCGAAGCCGACGTCCGCGGCCGCTTGCGCGGGCGTGCGGCCGGCCGCCAGCAACCGCCGCGCGGCGCGCAGCCGCAAGCGCACCAGGTACGCATGCGGCGACGTGCCGAATGCGCGCTGGAACATCCGCGTCAGCCGGAACCGGTCGATGCCGGCGACGCTGGCCAGTTCGTCGAGCCCGAGGTTGCCGTCCATCTGTTCGTGCAGCAGGTCGCGCACGCGCGCGATCGCGGGCGGCACGACGCTGCTTTCCAGTGCGAGCGGGCCGCGCAGTTCGCCGCCGAGCCGCGTCAGCAGGCGGTCGAGCGTCTGGTCGCGGGCGAGCCGGCCTTCGTTGTCGTGGATCGCGAAGAATGCGTTCCAGATCGCGTCGACGAGGCTGCGGTCGTCGACGAGCGTATGGCCGAACGTGGCTTCGACGCCGCCGAGGCCCGGCAGGTCCAGCCGGCGCGCCGCGCGCTCGACCCACGCTTGCGGCAGGTACAGCATGCCGTAGGTGAAGCCGCCGGCTTCTGGCGCATGGCCGTCGTGCATCGCGCCCGGCTCGATCAGGATCGCCCGGCCCGGCACGCTGGTATGCAGCGACCGGTGGCACTGGAAGCGCTGCACGCCCTGTTCGGTGAAACCGACGAGCATGTCGTCGTGATCGTGCGCGTCGTAGGCATGGCCGTTGAAATGCGCGTGCAGGCTTTCGATGCCGGTTTCCGCATCGCGCCGTGCGACGAGCCAGTGGTCGGTCGTGGCGGAGGCCTTGGCCGCTGTCGTCATCGGATGCCTCGCGCGTCGTCGTTGGGTGACGGGTAGTGTACGCAGGTCGCGCAATGGCGGTGGCGGGCGCGGCTCATGCGTCGTTCGTCGCCGCCTGTTCGTCGCGCGCATATTGCGCGGGCGGCCGGCCGACGTGCCGCGTGAACGCGACGCTGAACGTGCTCGCGGAACTGTAGCCGACGCGCGCCGCGATCTCCGCGATGCGGCTTTCGTTGCGGCGGAGCAGGTCTTTCGCGAGCGCCATGCGCCATGTGAGCAGGTATTCCATCGGCGCGACGCCGACCGCGCGGCTGAAGCGCTCGAAGAACGTCGAACGCGACAGCGCGGCCTCCTTCGCGAGTTCGACGATGGTCCACGGATGGGCGGGGCGTTCGTGCATCCGGCGGATCGCGGCCGCGAGGCGGCTGTCGGCGAGCCCCCGCACGAGGCCGGGCGACGCATGCGTGCCGGACGTGAAGCGCAGCGCTTCGATCAGCAGTACTTCCAGCAGGCGCGCGAGCACGATCTCGCGGGCAGGGCGCTGCGCGCGCGATTCGTCGCGCACCAGTTGCACGAGCGTGGTCAGCCGCGGTTCGCCGCGCACATGCACGAAGCGGGGCAGCAGCGACACCAGCAGCGATGCGTCGGGCGAACCGAAGCTGCAGTTGCCGGCCATCATGCGCGTGTCGACCGGGTTGGCGGGATCGCCGATCCGGAATTCGCCGTGGTCGAGCGCGACCGGCGGCGCGGTTTCGACGCCCGGCGCCGGCGGTTCGAGGCTCGACATCGCGACGCCGTAGGCTGCCGGAATCAGCATGAAATCGCCGGACAGCAGCTCGATCGGCGCATGCCCGTCGATCGCGATCCGGCACCCGCCGTCGAGGATCGCGCAGTAGAACGGCTCGCCGGCGACCGTGCGGCTGATCGCCCACGGGCTCGCGCCGCGCACGTACTTCGAGTACCGCGCGCCCGGTTGCAGCAGCGTCACGACTTCGGTCAGCGGGTCGATCATCAGTTGCTCCGAGAAACCCCGTCCTTCCGGACGGGGAGGAAAGGCATGCTGTTGACAGGCAGCTTCTTCCACGGGTTAGGATCACCGGCATGATTCTTGTCTATCGCTACCGGGTGAAATCGCTCAACGGACTGCTCAACAAGCAGAGCCGCGCGGTGAACTACGTCTGGAACTTCTGCAACGACACGCAGAAGCACGCGCTCAAGTGGGGCAAGAA
>NZ_CAJPGH010000030.1:0-98125 GCF_905339605.1 Burkholderia sp. BCC1972
AAGGGCTATGTTACCCTTCATTTCTGGGCTGGTTCGCCATTCGGCTGACTCGGGAGGCCATCGGGTGTCAGGTGCTTCCGCGGGCTCGCAGCTCCTACGACGAGACGGCGGACCATCGGCATAGGCGGGTCGCGCTGATGCGGGAACGTGGGCAACACCCAGTCAGAGCGCGCGCCCTAGGTAGTTTGGCTGTCGCTTGCAGCCGCGCACTAGAATCAATGACCGAAGTGGCACGTGATCAGGTGCTTGTACATGCGGACCTATCACAGTTACGGGTTCGCGATGTGTCCCACAATTCGATATCATCTGCGCCTGTGTGCATCGGACCCGAGCCGCCGGCTCGCAGACCGACCGATCCTTCCGACCCTATAAACGATAATGCCTTCCGATGTCGACTACATAGACGCCGCGCGCCGTCATTTGGCGGATGCGCACCTTTTGCGCGATAGCGGTCGATTGCCAAACGCTGGTCAGTTGTTTGGATTTGCAGTGGAATGCGGACTGAAAGCCGCTCTGATCGATACGCACGAAGCGTCGGTCGACGCGAACGGGATCATTGTTAGGCCGTTCAAGAAACATCCACCCGAACTAATCAATCTGGCGCTCCCACTGAACATGTCGCCGAACCCTCGGGCAGCTGCGGTGGTCGCGATGCTGCCGAGGCTCCGTACGATGTTGGATTGGAATGTCGATCATCGATATTGGGCGAGTCATGCGGCGCCGACAGCGTCACTGGATGCATGGGAAGAGACTGCGATTGAAATCGACCTGATGCTGGATCTACTGATTAGCGGAGCCATTTGAGATGCCTGCATTAACCTTTAATGACGCTGTCCGTCTGGCGGCCGCAACGGTGAACCACCCGGTTGTACGAGGTATCAAAGTTGTCGTCGTCCGCGATGTTGTCGGCCGGATTCGATTTGCTGTAGATGCACTTCGCCCGACGGAAGCCCCAGTGCGTGAGGCACCAGTTCAAGGGAAGCCTGGCGACGATTCGGAGCCGCGCGAGCTGCCGGTGGAAGCATTCAACGTATTGGCCGAGGCCGGGAATCGGCTAGGGCCCTACGCTGCTCATCCGCTGATCGTATTTCGGGACGACCTCGGTAACCCGCGGACGATCCTTGAAAACGAAGACATACACGAGGCGATCATTGACAGCGTCGGCCCCGATGCTGATGTTGCGCGCGAGTACACCGTTAATTTGTTGGATCGTCAGATTGTCGGACAGGATTGGCTGAACACGCAGGCACTAAGCGATAGGAGCACCCGCCCTCCGCGGGTGGTTTTCTACGGACTGAAGGGCGGTGTAGGTCGATCTACGGCTTTGGCGATGTTTGCCTATTCGCTCGCGCGTGAGGGCAAGCGTGTATTGCTCATCGATTTCGATCTGGAGTCGCCGGGACTTTCCGGGCTCTTGCTCCCGAAGGAGGGTAATCCATCAGCCTACGGGATTGTGGACTGGTTCGTGGAAGACGCGGTCAATCCAGAAGGGAATGACGTTATAGAGAATCTGGTCGTCTCGAGCCCGCTCTCGAAGCGAACGGACGGGGAAATTCGAGTCGCACCGGCGATATCTGCAAATGAGTCTGCATACCTTTCGAAGCTCGCCCGCGTTTACGTTGACGTGCCTGGAAAAAACGGTCCACAACGATTTGGCGATCGTGCAAAGCGCTTGGTAGAGGCCTTGGAAACGGCGGAGAAGCCGGACATTGTGCTGATCGATAGTCGTGCCGGATTACATGACCTAGCCGCTATCTCAATCTCGACGCTTGCGGACCTTTCGTTGCTGTTCGCGACTGATGGGCAGCAAACGTGGGAAGGATATCGACAACTCTTTCTGCATTGGAATCGTCGACCGATGGTGTTGCGCTACATTCGAGAGCGTCTCGCTTTTGTGCGGTCCATGTTGCCCGAGACTAATCAGGCGGAGGTGTTTGAGAGTTTTCGCAGTCGATCGTACGCATTGTTCAGTGACTACATGTACGACGAGATCAAACCAAAGGGGCAGGGGGACGATACGGTCGACGAGGCGGACAAATTCAACTTCCCGTTCGATGATGGCGACGCTCCACACCATCCTTTGACGATTCGTTGGAGTCTGCGACTCGTGGAGTTTGATCCCCTTCGCGATGAAGCTAATGGTGGAGTTGGTGACGCTGATATCGACTTTGCATTCAAGCCATTTGTGGATCGAGTGAAATCGCTTGTTTTCGAGGACTAGTGTGCTTACCGGGAAAAATATTACCGCTCTTCGACAGGCGATTGTTGAATCTTTGCCCCAGATAGACCAAGCTGGCGCGGACGTCCAGCAGGAACCTGGCTTTACATACGTCCCGCCGAGCCATGCCAGGGCGCTCGATATCGAAGCGTCTATCGTTATGGGAATGCGTGGATCGGGAAAGAGTTTTTGGTGGGCGGCCCTTTCATCGGATGCGCATCGCCGCTTTATCGCGCAAGCTTTTCCATCGGTACATCTTTCGACAAGGATTCGCGTTCTCAGGGGATTCGGTGACGCAGTTAGGTCTGCGGATGCGCCGGGGAAGGATGCACTCGCCCGGCTCATCCGAGAAGGGATCAAAGCACGGACGATTTGGCGTGCTGTTGTCGGGGCGCATTTGCAGTTCCCGAAGCCCTTCCCGTCTGGGACCCAAGCACTTTGGGCTGACCGCGCAACTTGGGTGGAGGAGAACCCGGAGGTCTTCGACCGGATGCTCGAAGCGAAAGATGATGAGTTGGCGCAGGCCAAAGAGAAGGCACTGGTCCTCTTCGATGCTTTAGACCGCCTTGGTGATTCTTGGGAAAACGTCCGTCCGTTAGCGCGAGGTCTGTTTCAGGTAGCGCAGGACATGCGGGGAACGCGCAACATTCGTCTGAAGCTCTTCGTCCGCCCCGATATGCTTGAGGATCGGGAGATCGTGGGGTTCCCCGATGCATCGAAATTGTTAGCCCGGAAGGCAGAGCTCGATTGGCGTCGGGTTGACTTGTACGCGCTATTTTTCCAATGTTTGGGCAACGCGGGCAACGCGGGCAACGCGGGCAACGCGGGCAACGCGGGCAACTCGGGCAACGGTGGAAAGGTGCTGCGAGAATTGACCCTTGAAGTGACTGGTGAGGTCTGGGAACGAGCAGGTGAGTTTTGGACTATGCCTGCTACATTGGCGAGCGACGAGTCGTTGCAAGAGTCGGTATTCGAAAGACTTGCTGGAAAGGCGATGTCCAATTCGCCAACTGGGTGGAAGCGCGGAAAGCCATACAAGTGGATAGCCAACCACCTGCAGGATGGACGCGGGCAAGTTAGCCCAAGAAGCTTTTGTGAAGCGTTACGTCGTGCCGCGGAGATGTCCCTCACGGACTTTACTAACCATCCACTGGCACTGCATTATCGGGCAATCCACTTTGGGGTTCAGGCGGCATCAGCGGTGCGCGTGAATGAACTTGTCGATGAGGACTATCCGTGGGTAGGTGTTTTGATGGAGCCGCTGAGAGGGCAAATTACCGTGCCCTGTGCACCGGATGACATCATCGATATTTGGCGACGCGAGAAGGTGGTGCAAAGGCTTGAAAGGTCCGTTGCTTCTTCTCACGGAAGTTCGACAGTGAAGTTGCCTCCGCAACATCTTGGAGACGGGGCGCGAGGGGTGCTCGTCGATTTGAAGGATCTCGGCCTGGTTGAAGAACTCCGCGATGAGCGAATTCAGATGCCTGACGTTTACCGCATCGCTTTTGGTCTCGGGAGACGCGGTGGTGTAAGACCACTGAAATAACCGGCGAGGCTGCCGATCGCGGGCGACTTTCTCTCCGCTAAAGTAGTTGATCGCGGATGGGTAGCTGCGCGTCGGCAGTCTGTGCGGCCTCGCGCCGGCTGGACTCTTGACATCAAACCTCCAACTATCGCCGCCTATGTCGGCTCACAAACGTGCTCGAAAACGGCGACTTCTTGCTGGCGATCAACGGAGATCATTTGCGAGCCCGGCGTCATCCACTCATGCGCTCATTCGTGGCCGTCGGGTTCTCGAGCGCAGCCGAGGTCTTCTTGTTAAAGCGCCCTTTACCACTGTTCGCCTTCTTAATATGCGAGACGACATTGCGATCTAGTTGTTGCCGTTCGAAGTTTCTGCTAACTCTAACCACAGATACTGCTAATGGGTAAACTCGTGGTAGCACCGTCAGAAAAGGCTGAGAGGATGTTACGTTCGTGTCTGCACGCGTTGCGGGAATGCAACAATGGGGGGTGTATGTGCGATGATTTTGCTAATGCGTCTTCAGGAGCTTGCAATGTCAGATGTGGCTCACGAGCGCCGTAATGAGGAAAGTCGCTCGTGACAAGAGCATGGCGTGCACGTAACCGATGACCAACAATTTGGGTGCGTGCGCAACAATATGCCTCTCGTCCAAAGAACGGGGGCGCGACTTTAATGCCTGTTTTTCAGGGTGGGGGAGGCTGTCGACATTGAGCCATGGTGCACGCCCATGTCGCGCTTCAACACCATCGTTTGGAATTCAGCGCACGTCGATGAAATACCTCGCCAGCGACCTGCCGCTGCTTACTTCCTCAGCTTGACGTTCGCCGCCCCGCATTAGCGGAATCACTGGACACGATTAGCGCACGAACGGACACAATTAGCAGTATCTACGAACTTCAACAGCTGCTCCCACCGATCTCCCCGACGACATTGAAGCGCTGAAGGCGATGGTCGCCAGCTTGCGCGAGCAGCTCTCGTCGCGCGCGATCGAGATCGAACATCTGAAGCTGACGATTGCCAAGCTGCGCCGGATGCAGTTCGGCCGAAAATCGGAGAAGCTGGATCGCCAGATCGAACAGCTTGAATTGCGGCTGGAAGACCTGCAGGCCGATGAAGGCTCGGCCGATATGGCCGCGGCTGCTGCAGTGAAACGGCCGAGTCGCGAAGGTGTCGGCTGCAAGCCGTTGCCCGATCACCTTGAGCGCGAAGAGCGCATCCATCTGCCCGCCGATGATGACTGCCCCGATTGCGGCGGGCAACTCAAACCGCCGGGCGAAGACGTCGCGGAACAGCTCGAATACGTCCGGGCGCACTTCCGCGTGATTCGCCACCGCCGTCCGAAGCTGGCCTGCGCATGCTGCGATCGCATCGTGCAGGCCGCGGCACCGAGTCGACCGATCGATCGTGGCATCCCGGGCCCAGCGCTGCTCGCGCACATCGCCGTGTCGAAGTTCGCGTACCACATCCCGCTGCATCGCCAGGCAGTCATGTACGCGCGCGACGGCGTCGAGATTGATCCGGATGCGATGGGGTATTGGATGGGAAGCATCACAGCGTTGCTCGCACCGCTGGTCGACACCGTGCGCCGCTACGCGCTGGCCGGCGGCGAGGTTCATGCTGACGACACGCCGTTGCCAGTGCTGTAAGCACTCGACCAGCACCGTAGCGTAGATCGTTGACGACGGGAGCGCGATGCTATCGGATAGGCTCGACGCGGGCAGTAGAGGGCAACGACGACGCCACGTTCCACGGTAACAACTCGTCGATGCGGTTGATCGGATGGTCAGCGACGCGCTCAAGCACGTAGGCGAGATACGCCTCGGGATCGATGCCGTTCAAGCGCGCCGTGCCAATCAGGCTATACATCGCGGCGGCACGTTCGCCACCGGAGTCGGCGCCGGCGAACAAGTAATTCCGTCTGTTATGCCGATCTCGGCATAACAGACGTTATGTCCGGTCCACGATTATGCCGAGGCCTGAGCGAGGGAGTGTTGTCTCGCGGCATCACCAACGCACCAACAACCCGATCATGGTCGGCCAGAACTGAGCATAATAATCGGTGGTTTCATGGTATTCCGCAAACCTGACGCGGGAGATCACCATGTCCACCGACGCATGCTTGGCGCACCTTGCTCGCCGAGATTGGCTGTTGAACGGCCCACTGAGCGACTTCATCACTTCATACATTGAGACCCTGCAGAACCGACGCTATGCAAGGGGTACCATCGGGGCCTATCTTCGCTGCCTCGCACATTTCAGCTACTGGATGATGTCTGAGCGGTTGGCTGTCACGAGCATTGACCACGCGCTTATCGAACGCTTCATTCGACTTCACTTCCCCACCTGCAGCTGTCCGGCACCGTGCCGGTCTGTCGTATCGGAGACGCGGGCGGCGCTCCATCATCTGCTTGCGCTGTTGCCCAATGCGGGCGCGACGACCACTAAAACGATGAGCCCGATGGCCGTCGAGCTCCAGCGTTTCCACGATCATTTGCAGAACACCTGTGGCTTGACATCGTCGACATGCACCTACCGTGTGCGACATCTGGAGGCATTCTTTACCAGTCGCTTCGAGGGCAACGTTCCCAGTATTGAACGGCTGACTACTGGAGATATCGACTCATTCCTGCACGACCTTGCAGCCCACTGGAAACCCAGTTCGCGTGGTGTCATTTGCACGAGCCTGCGCAGCTATTTACGCTTTCGTGCGATGCGAGGTGACGATACCCGGATACTCGCAGCGACACTACCAGCTATTGCAAACTGGCCGCGTCGGAGTCCTCCGAAGGTGCTCTCGGACGTTCAGCTCGGACATTTCCTGCAAGCGTTCGACGTCAGCAATCCAGTTGGTCTACGAGACTACGCCATCGCCAGCTGCATACTCGATCTCGGCCTGCGGGGAGATGAAGCCGCTCACTTGACGCTGGACTGCGTGGATTGGCGAAACGGGATTGTGACGCTTCATCGCACCAAGAGCCAGCGCGCGCAACATCTGCCCCTGCCGGTACAGACCGGCGAAGCCCTTACTCGTTATCTTCGGGAAGGTCGTCCCCGAACCGATAGTCGCGCCATATTCGTGCGCCACCGTGCGCCCTTTGGTGTCCCCCTCAGCGTAGCGGCCATCCGTAATGCAATGAATCGTGCGTTTACACGCAGCGGCCTGGCGGATCAGTTCTGCAGTACGCATGTGCTTCGGCGTTCGACAGCGACGCGGCTGCAGAAGGCCGGCGTGTCGCTCAAAGAGATCGCGGACCTGCTGCGACATCGGAGTTTGAACACAGCCAGGGTGTACGCGCGTGTCGATTTGGAAGGCTTGCGCAGCGTCGCACTGCCGTGGCCAGGGAGCACATCATGAGCGCCACTATAACCTGGACGGCTCGCGTGGCCGCATATCTTGCCTATCGCCGCAGCTTTGGCTTCGAGCTAACAATCGATGGCCGACAGCTTGAATCGTTTGCCCGCTTCGCCGATCAATGCGGCGCGGAGACGTTCACTCTGGAACTCGCAGCTGAATGGGCGCGGGCGTCGAAGCGTCCAAACCGGATCAGTTGGGCACGGCGCATAGAGGTGCTGCGCAGCTTTGCCAGATTCTGCTTGCGCACGGACGCGGAAACGATCATACCCCCGCGGAATCTCTTCGGCCCCGGACACCGACGGCTTGTGCCACATATCTATACCGATGTAGAACTGCGAACCCTCCTGGTAGAGACTGACCGCCTTGGGCCGCCCGGAAGCTTACGTCCGGCCACTTACCGCACGCTGTTCGGGTTACTGGCGGCAACCGGACTGCGTATCTCCGAAGCGCTGGCACTGACCCGAGCCGATGTGGATCTCGAGGTTGGAGTACTTGATATCCGCGACGCCAAGTGTCATCAGCGTCGTTTCGTTCCCTTGCATGCGAGCGTCCCGCCACATTTGCAGGCATACGCGGAATTACGTGACAGCCTCGTCTTGCGTCCCGGCTCCGATCACTTCTTCGTGCGCGACGACGGTCGACCTGTTGATCGGCGGAGGGTACTGTATGCGCTGCATTCGCTTTGCAGACAGCTTGGCTGGAAGCCTCGTGGAGATTACGTTCATCACCGGCTACACGATCTGCGCCATACCTTTATCGTACGAAGCGCGTTGCGCTTCCATCAACAGGAAGAGGACATCGCGCGGTGTCTATCGGCCTTATCGATTTATGTGGGCCACGCGAAGGTAGTCGATACGTACTGGTACTTCACAGGCATCCCGGAACTGATGGCCGTCGCTGGCGAGCGTTTCCACCGCTATGCCGAAGGAGCATCGACATGAACCCGCTGCTCGCCGAACCAACTGAGTTCGCGGCATTGCTTCAGCGCTTCTTTGCCGAGCGCATGCTTCAACAGCAGGCCGCCAGTCCGAGAACGGTAGCTGCTTACCGGGATGCCTTCCGGCTGGTGCTGGCCTATGCCGAGCGCGAACTCGGAAAGCCACCGGCCAAACTGACGCTCGGCGACTTCGACGCGGAGCTGATTCTCGGCTTCCTCGCGCATGTAGAAATTGCACGGCACAACACCGTACGGACCCGAAATGCGAGGCTCGCGGCAATACGGGCCTTCGCGCGATACGTCGCCACCCAATGCCCTCCGGCGCTGTTACTCGCCCAGCAGATTCTCGCGATTCCGATGAAACGCTTCGACAAACCATTGCTCGGGTTCCTGTCCAGAAACGAAGTTCAGGCGCTCGTCGATGCACCCGAGTCAACGACATGGTACGGCCGCCGGGATCGGGTGCTTCTCAAGATGCTCTACAACACCGGCGCTCGTGTTTCTGAGCTGATCGGCATACACGTCGACGACCTGGAACTCGACATCACACCATCGGTACGCCTGCACGGCAAGGGGCGGAAGCAGCGAACCGTACCACTGTGGAAGGAAACTGCCGTCGAGATTCGCCGCTGGATCGAATTCGCCGGCTTGCAAGAGATTCAACCTCTGCTGCCTAACCGCTGGGGAAAGCCGATGACCCGATCGAACGTAGCCGAACGAATCGCACGGGCTGTAAGCACTGCAACGGCCCAATGTGCTTCGCTGCGCGGACGGACGATCTCACCACATACGCTGCGCCATACGACAGCGATGCACTTGTTGCAGTCCGGGGTTGACCTCACGGTCATTGCGCTTTGGCTCGGGCACGAGAGTCCGATAACGACCCACGGCTACATTGAAGCTGATCTGGCCATGAAGGAGCGTGCCCTGGCCGCAATCACGCCGCCCAATACCCGAGGCACTCGTTACCACCCGACGGACGCGCTGCTGAAGTTTCTGCAAGCGCTTTGATTATGTGTAGTTGAAAGGGGCGAGTCGCCCTGACAGCGGGGGCTCGCCACGATCACTCAACATAATCGTAGACCGGACATAACGTCTGTTATGCCGATCTCGGCATAAGCGCCGGAATTACTTGTTCGCCGGCGCCGACTCCAGTGGCGAACGTGCCGCCGCGATGTATAGCCTGATCGGCACGGCACGCCTGAATGGCCTCGATCCCGAGGCGTATCTCGCCTACGTGCTCGAGCGCATTGCTGACCATCCGATCAACCGCATCGACGAACTGCTGCCGTGGAACGTGGCTCTGTCGCTGCCGTCTACTGCTCACGTCGTGCCCATCCGATAGCATCGCGACTCCCCGTCGTCGACGACCTACGCTACGGTGCTGATCGAGTGCTTACTATTTGCGAGGATCAATTTTCAAAGATCTCCATCAATGCGGAGTCGGCCTAGATGGGATAACGATCGGAAATAACGCGAATAACGTCGATACATCGAGTATCTGTGTTGGGGAACAAATCCATCGCATTCTGCGATCGGAGTCACAGGGCGGTCGCTGAGCGGCCCGAAAATCCACCGGACGTTCTCGATGGCATGCGGACTTTGCACACGGCGGCGGATATTGACCGCCAGGCGTCCCGCTTGTTCGACTATGTGCCCGGTAATCCTGAACAGCGATCAAGCCACGTCTGCAGTGGTCGTGACGGATTCGCGTTTCGGCTTCGTGTGATTTCCAGCGTCAATCGCGCAATATCAATGGTGCAGAAGGTGCCGACGTCGGCATCTGAAGAGGGGTAAAAAATGGAAGCAGGAAAGCGTGTAGTGGTTGTCAGCTTCGACGGTCTTCGCCCCGATCTGATTTCTTGTCGCCTGACGCCGAACCTGCATCGCATGCAGCGAATGGGCATCACCTTGTCGAATCATTGTACGATTTACCCGAGTGAGACCCGTACAGGCTTTCCCAGTTTCGTCACTGGCGCGCCGACCGGAGCACACGGAATGGTGGGCAACGCGTATCTAGACCGCGCCGTTATCCCACAGCGTTACATCAATACGTCGGATGCCGTGCTCGTCCGACGACTCGACGTGCAGAGCAGGGGCCACCTGATGGGCGTGCCGGCGCTTGGTGAAATATTGGCCGCTGGTGGCCGCAGCCTTGCAGTGCTTTCCACCAACTATGCGGGTACGACCGGCCTGTTTCACCACAAGGCTGAAGACTTCGGCGATATCCGCCTGTCGGGCTATTTCCGTGAGGCGTGCACGCCGGCCGACGTACTGGAAGCAGTGGAGGCGCGTATCGGGCCGCTGGCGGCGATCCCGTCTGAACATGAACCCGACAGGGCCGGACAGCACTGGATCACGTCGGCGTTTCTCGACGTGGTCTGGCCAGACCATCGGCCCGACGTGACGATACTTTCCTACGGCGAGCCAGATAATGCATCCCACTATCACGGCACGGCGGCCGCTGCGACGCAGGACATTATTGCATATTGCGACCACGAGTTTGGCCGTGTCCTAGACTGGTGGGAATCTGAAGGCCGTGCCGCCGGTGTCGCGCTTTTGGCCATTTCCGACCATGGCCATATCACTGGCCATACCCGTGTTTCGGTAATCGACAGTCTGCGGAATGCGGGTTTCAAGCCCGGCGCCGCGCCTGCCTCTGATGTCGATGTCGTGGTTGTTCCGGGACAGGTCGGTGCACTGTATCTCGCCGACCCGAGCGACATGCAGGTTTCCCGCGCTGTGGCCGCGATTACCGGCGAGCCGTGGTGCGGCCCCGTCTTCACGCGCGGGAAGGACAATAAGTTCGGGATCGCGCCCGGCAGCCTCGGTCGACATCTCGTCCTTGCCGATCATGCGCGTGCGCCGGATGTGTCGTTTTCCTTCCGCGCGAATGACGATGTCGATGCATTCGGCCTTGTCGGCGGAGCGTTCTTCGCCGGCAACGGCGTTCCGGGACGAGGCGTTCACGGCGGCCTGCATCGAAACGAAATGGCGGCTGTCGGCGTGGTAGCCGGGACGGCGTTCGCTGCCGAGGGAATGGTGTCAACGTTGCCTACGGGCATTTGCGATTTCGCGCCCACCATTCTGCATCTGCTCGGGATGGCGTCACCCGCCGGCATGACGGGCCGCGTGCTTCATGAGGTCCTGGCATTCCAGAACATTCCGGCCCCGGATGTCCGGCATGAAGCAATCGAAGCCCAGCTTGGCGATTACAGGCAGCGTCTGTACCGCGTCCATGTCGGAAACACCGTGTATGTCGAAAGCGGCACCGCGGAAGGATCGAGCGGCTGACCCGGACGGCGGGGCGCGCGCCGGCAACCGGCACATCACGAAGGTGTCGGCGAATTTGCCAATCGCCCCGGAAATCGGTTAACCAACGAGTCATTGGGTCAGTCTGATAAACCCATTCTAATTACATAGTAATACTAATTATCAATGGAGAATGCATGAAGAAAATCGCGGTTTCCACCATGTCGGCCGGTATCGCGCTGCTCGGCACACAGGCGCAGGCGCAGTCAACCGTGACGCTTTACGGTGTCGTTGACACCAGCGTGATGTATATCCATAACAGCGGAGGGCGCCCGACACAGTTGTCGCTGGTCAGCGGCGCGGAGTCCGGGTCGCGTTTCGGCCTGAAGGGCGGCGAGGATCTCGGCGGCGGCCTGAAAGTCGTCTTCCGGCTCGAGAACGGCTTCAATGCGGCGAGCGGCAAACTGGGGCAGGGCGGGCGCATGTTCGGCCGGCAGGCCTACGTCGGATTGGCGGCGAACAGCTGGGGCACCGTGACGCTGGGCCGCCAGCTGGATCCGCTGGTCGATCTCGTGCAATCCGTTCAAGGGAACAACGGGCTCGGCGGCTTCTTCAGTACGCCGGGGGACATCGATAATGCCGATAACAACGCGCGATTCAACAATTCGGTGAAGTGGGCGAGCCCGAACTGGTCGGGCCTGCAGTTCGTCACCATGTACTCGTTCGGCGGTGTTGCTGGCTCGGTGGGTTCAGGCCAGATGTACAGCGGCGCAGCCTCGTACAGCAACGGCGCGCTGTCTCTCGCTGCCGGCTATCTGCATATCGACAACGGCAATGCGTCGTTGTCGGCGCGCGGCACGACGTCATCCGATTCACTATTTAATAGTTCGGTGAACAACGCATACGTGTCGTCGCGGTCGATCGACATCACACGTGCGGGCGGCAGCTACGCGCTGGGAAGTGTTACGTTGGGGGGCTACTACAGCTTTTCGCAATACAACCCGGACGCGAGTTCGGCATTCGCGAAAGCCGAGAAATACCACAACGGCGAAGTGTATGCGCTGTGGCACGTGACGCCCGCATTGCAGACGCAGATCGGGTTCGACTACCTGAAGTCGTATGGCGATTCGTCGGCTCGGCAGAACCAGTTTTCCGTCGGCGTGGACTATCTGCTGAGCAAGCGCACGGATGTCTATGGCGTTGCGGCCTATGCGCATGCAAGCGGGCAAAACGGCAAAGGCGCCGCGCAGGCCGTGATCGGCTCGAACAATGTCGATTCGGGTTCGAGCAAGCAGGCGCTGGTGGTAGTCGGCCTGCGTCACCGGTTCTGACCGGCATTCGCGAAGCAGGGAAGGACAGTCCGACGTCGCGCGGAGCGGTCTTTCCCTCTCGGCGCACGCTACCGCGAGCGTTCGCAAGATTGCGCGAAGCGTTACGGGCGATGGATTACGGCTGGGCCGGTGCCCCGACGCGTTTGCACAGTTGGGTCATCCAGCGGCAAAAGGCATGGGCGAGATCCGGATTGCGGCTACGATCGGCCGCATAGGCGCGATAGCGCATGCCGCTCGGCGCGCGCGTGCCAGGCACGATCCCCAGCAATCCCTGGCGGATCAGGTCGGCGACGACAATTTCAGGGGCGACCAGCAGGCAGCGGCCGGTAGTGACTGCCGGTAAAGCCAGGTAGTGGTGGTCGTAGCGCGCCCCCGACAGGATGTCGGAGGGCTTCAGTTCCATCGCCTTGAGCCAGGTCGGCATGATGTCTGGGCGCGACGTGACGGCCAGTACCGGCATGGCGCTGATTGCGTCGAGGCCGCGGCCCGCGATGTTCTGCGGGGCGCCGACGCAGACGAGCTGCTCGTCGTGAATGTCCCAGCGGTCCGACGGCTCTGCCAGCACGAGATCGCGCGTCAGCAGGACGTCGAAACCGTCGGTGGACGACGGCATCGACAATGACGTGGTGATGTCGACGAGCGTGCCGCCCATTTCGCGTGAAAAGTCCTGCAGGTTGGGGACGAGAAGCGTATAGGCGAAAGTGGACAACGAGGTACGCACGACCAGCCGGTTGGTTTCGCTGAGATCACGCCGTCGCATGCGCTGGGCGGTGAACAGGATGGTTTCCAGCGGCTCGCCTACCGCTTCGGCGAACAGGCGGCCGAATTCGGTCAGTTCGCTGTAGCGGCCGCGGCGCTCGATCAACCGGGCTCCCAGATAGGCCTCCAGCACCGCGAGGTGGCGGCTGACCGAGCTTTGAGTGATGCCGAGGCTCTTCGCGGCGCGCGTAACGCTGCGTTCACGCGCAATCTGCACGAACGCGCGTACTGCGTTGAGCGACAGATCTTCATCGTCCGACACACCTGCTCCCTGCAAAAACGACTCCCGGCAAACGAGTCCGAACCGACTGGCGAACGTCGCCCTGGGGCGTCACGTTATCGTATTTCTCGACACGCGTCATGCGCGGTTCGGTGAATTCATGCGATGACCGCGACCTGCAGCGGATCCGGTGTGGCAGGGGCGAGCGCGATGCGTCGGCTGTTACCGTCGGTCATCGCAACAATGAACACGCATGGGCGATCCGCTGCATCGCCTCAGTCAGTTCGCCATCCGAAGCGGCATAGGAAACGCGAAAATGACCGGGCAATTCGAATGCAGTTCCCGGCACGACGGCGACGCCCGCATGACGCAGCAGGTACATCGCGAGATCCGTATCGGTTTCGATTCGCGTGCCCTGCGGCGTATAGCGGCCGAGCACGTCGTGGCAGCCGGGGAACGCATAGAACGCGCCGGGAGGCATGTCGCATGTTAGTCCGTCCACCGCGCGCAGCGCGGCCACCACGCGGTCGCGACGCTGCCGGAAGGTGTCGACGAAGTCGCGCAGGAAATCCATCGGGCCGTCAAGCGCGGCGATCGATGCAGCCTGGCTGATTGAACTAGTATGCGATGTCGACTGGGATTGCACGAGGTTCATCGCCTTGATCAACGCGAGCGAGCCAGCGCCGAAGCCGACGCGCCAGCCGGTCATCGCATAGGCCTTGGATACGCCGTTGATGGTCAGCGTGCGGGCGGCCAGGTCGGGTACGACGGCCGCCGGTGTCGAGAACGGCGCGTCGTCGTAGCGGATTTTTTCGTAGACATCGTCCGCTATCACCCAGACGTGAGGATGACGCAGCAGCACTTCGCCCAGCGCGACGAGCTCGTGGTGGTCGTATACCGCCCCGCTCGGGTTGGACGGCGAATTCAGCATCAGCCATTTCGTCCGCGGCGTGATGGCCGACTCTAGGCGCTCGGGCGTCAGTTTGAATCCGCTGTCTGCACCGCAGCGCACGATCACGGGCTGGCCGCCCGCAAGCCTGACCATCTCGGGATAGGACACCCAGGCAGGCGTCGGGATTACGACCTCGTCGCCGGCGCCAACGGTCGCCTGCAATGCGTTGTAAAGCAGTTGCTTGGCGCCGCAGCCGATCTGGACCTGATCCGGATCGAAGGTCAGGTTGTTGTCGCGCTGAAACTTGCGAACAACGGCTTCGCGCAGCGCGCGCGTGCCGGCGACGTCGGTATAACGGGACTGGTTGAGGTCGATGGCGGATTTGGCCGCTTCGCGAATGTGCGCCGGCGTCGGGAAATCGGGTTCGCCTTGGCTGAGTGCGATGACATCTCGGCCTTCACGCCGGAGCTGGCGTGCGAGGCGTGTCATCGCGCCTGTCGCGGAGGGCTTGGCGGTCAGGACACGTTGTGCGAGGAATGCCGATTCGTTGATGGTTGACGAAGTCATGGGATGATGCGTGTTCTTGAAGATCGATGGGTGGAATTCCGGCGTGACGATATCGATGCGATGCCCGCGCGCATGCGCCGCCCGGGATGCGTGCGTGGTCATTCGGTGGTGTCGAGCTTGTCGCGAAGCCAGTCGCCGACGATCGATATCGCGAGCGCCGTCAGCGAAATCACCAGGGAAGGCGACAATAGGATCCACGGCGCGCGAGTGAGGTAGTCGCGGCCGTAGCCGATCATTGCGCCAAGCGACGTCATTGGCGGCTGGACACCTAGGCCGAGAAAGCTCAGGCCGCTTTCCACGAGCATGATTTCGGGAAAGGCCAGGGTCATCGAGACGATGAGCGTCGACGCGATATTGGGCAGGATGTGACAGACATAAATCCGCAGCGGATGCGCGCCGAGCTGCCAAACCGCTGCGGCATAGCCTTCGCCCTGCGCGCGCAATGCCAGCCCGCGTGCGATACGGGCATAACGCTCCCATCCGTAGAGCGACAGCAGCAGAACGAAGATAGCGAGCGAATTGCCGACGAACGCGAGCACCGCAAGCGCGAGGATGAGGAACGGCATCGACGCCTGGAAATCGACTAGGACCAGCACGAGGCTTTCGATAGGGCCGCGAAAGTGTGCGGCAACGAAGCCCATGATCGTTCCGATGGCGGCACCGATGAGCGTGGCGCCCAGCGCGATCATGATGCTCATTCGGATCGACAGCAGCAGTCGAGAGAGCATGTCGCGCCCGAGTTCGTCGGTGCCGAGCCAGTGCGCCATCGTTCCGCCGAAGCCGATCGGCGGTGAAAGACGGTTGCGCAGATCGATGGTCGCAAAGTCGAACGGCATCAACTTGTCCGCCAGCAGGGCGAGGACGATCATCGCGGCGATCCAAACGATCGCGAGGCCGACCGACGCGGGAACGCGGGGCATTGCGCGCGTCGTGCCGGCGGTATCGGTGCCGGTCTTCACGGGAGCCATCGATGTCACAGGTTACCTTCCTTCGCCATTCGCGGATCCAGCAATCCGTAGGCGATGTCAACGAGAATGTTGGAGACGACCATGGTCACGGTCACCAGAAACAGCAGGCACTGAACCACGGAGACATCGCGCGCCACGACGGACACCACCAGGAGCTGACCGATGCCGGGCCACGAAAAGACGCTCTCGACAATAACGGCGCCGGAAATCAGGCCGCCGATCATGAAACCGACGATTGTGACTGTCGGAATCGCGGCATTCGGCACGGCGTGGTGGTGTACGACCCGTCGCCACGGTGCGCCCTTCGCGCTCGCGGTGCGGATATATGGCTGGCCGAGAACTTCGAGCATCGCGCTGCGAACGAAGCGCGCCAGGATGGCCGAGCCGTTGATGCCTAGCGTGATCACCGGCAGGACCGCGCTCGACCAACCGTGCGCGCCACCCGACGGCAGCCATTTCAGCCAGACCGAGATCACGAGCACCAGAACGAGTCCCAGCACATAGGACGGAACGGTGAAGCCCGCGATCGCGCCGATCATCACGATCCGGTCGACGGCGCTGCCGCGATGGAGCGCCGCATAGATGCCGGCTGGGATGCCGATGGCCAGATTGACGAGCAGCGCGGGCACCGTGATGGCCAGCGTGACGGGAATACGCTCCATCACGACGGTGAGCGCGGCTCGTCCGTCGCGCATGGATTGCCCCAGATCGCCGGTCAGGATCGCATGCAGATAGTAGACAAACTGCACCCACAACGGCTGGTCCAGGCCCCACGACGCGCGGAAGGCCGCGAGCGCCTGCGGCGACGCCTCGTTTCCGAGTATCTCCAGCGCGGGATCGCCGGTAAGACGCAGGATGAAAAAGGCAAACGTCACCACGAGCAGCGTCGTCAGGAGCGCGCGCGCGGTACGAGTCAGAATGTAGCGGGTCATTAGCGCGCCTCCGTTGCCGAGGTCGAAACCGGGACGAGATGGCAGGCCACGCGCCGCGCGGCGTCCGGGGCGAATGGTGCGAGTACGGGCGCGATCTGCCGGCACGCATCCCGTGACGTCGGACAGCGCGGGTGGAACGCGCAGCCGTCGGGGCGGTCCGCCGGGTTCGGCGGCTCGCCCTGCAGCACGATGCGATTCTTCTTCAAACCTTCGTGCGTCGGCGCCGCCGACACCAGTGCCTGCGTATACGGGTGCTGCGGATCTTCAAGCACCGCGTCGGTTGGCCCTTCCTCGACGATGGTGCCGAGGTACATGACGGCGATCCGGTCGCTGATCTGGCGAACCGCGCGCAGATCATGGCTGATGAACAGGATCGCGGTTCCGCGCGACTGCCTGAGATCCGAGAGCAGATTCAGGATCTGAGCCTGGATCGACACGTCGAGCGCGGAGATCGGTTCGTCGCAGACGATGAGATCGGGATCGGTCGCGAGTGCGCGCGCCAGGACGACCCGTTGGCGTTGGCCGCCGGACAGGCTGGCCGGCAGGCGGTCCGCATGATCCGGACGCAAGCCGACCGCATCGAGCAGGGCGGACACACGATCGCGCACATCGGCAAGGCCATGAATGATCATCGGCTCCTCGATCTGGCGGCGAACGGCCAGACGCCGGTCGAGCGCGGCAAGCGGATTCTGGAAGACCATCTGCATCTGGGCCCGCTGGCGGCGCCACGCAGCGCTGCCGGGCGCGGGCAGGCATGCGCCGTCGAACTTCACGGTTCCCGCATCGGCCTTCTCGATCCCCAGCAACAATCGGCCCGTCGTGGACTTGCCCGAGCCGGATTCCCCGACCAGACCAACGGCTTCGTGCTGGCCGACGGCAAGCGATACGCCGTTGACTGCATGAACCACGTGTCCGTGCCGAAAGATGCCGCGCGATGATACGTAACGCTTGACGAGCCCTTCGGCTTCCATCAGTGGCTGGGTATTCACTAGGCGATCCTCAATTCTTCAGCCGGTGTGAAGCGGTGGCATGCGAGCTGGTGCGATCCACTCGTGTCGCACAGTATTGGGACTGCCTTGTCGCACGCGTTCACGCGCTCGGCGCAGCGCCGCGAGAACGGGCAGCCCGGACCGGCTTCGCCCGGTTTGGGGACGGTGCCGGGGATGGCTCTCAGCCTCGCACGCGGTCCGGACAGAGACGGTGCCGCGCCCAGAAGACCTTTCGTATAGGGATGACGCGGCGCGCGGAACAGCGAGTCGATCGGCCCTTGCTCGACGACGCGGCCGGCGTACATGACGTAGGCCCGCCCGCACAGCTCGGCAACCACACCGAGGTCGTGCGAGATCAGCACCAGGGCCATGCCCGTATCCTGCTGTATCTCACGCAACAGGTTGAGGATCTGAGCCTGGACCGTGACGTCGAGCGCCGTCGTCGGCTCGTCGGCGACCAGCACGTCCGGCCGCCCGGCCAACGCCATCGCGATCATCACGCGCTGGTTCTGTCCCCCGGAGAGTTCATGGGGGTATGCGTCGAGCCGCGTCGCGGCATCCGGAATGCCGACCTGGTCGAACAGGCGACGGGCCTCCGCGCGTGCCGAGGTACGCGTCATGCCGCGGTGCAGCCGCAGGGTTTCCATGACCTGCGCGCCGACCCGATGCACGGGATTCAGCGCACTCGACGGATCCTGGAACACCATGGCGATCCGCCGCCCTCTGATTGAGTCGAGCCGTTCGGCGGACGCGCCGAGGATGTCGTCTCCCGACAGGCGCACGCGTCCCGACACCTTGGCCTTGCGGGGCAACAGGCCGAGCGTTGCCAGCCAGGTGACCGACTTGCCGCTGCCGCTCTCGCCGATCAGCCCGACGGCTTCTCCCGCCGCGAGCGACAGGTCGATTCCGTGGAGGGCGGGCATGCCGTCGAAGGACACGGAGAGGTCCTCGATCTCCACGATGGGCATCATGCGTTTGATTCCATGTCTGTGAGTTCTCTTCGCCGGGTTGATGTCGGCCACGCAAGCGGACTGACGGCATCCGCGTGGCGTCGTTTGCGTGGCGCTCGTTGACCGGTCACGCGGCCCAGCCGGGCCCAAAATTCATGTCGAGCGTCTGACCGGTGCGCCAGTTGATGTCTTTGCGCTTGCCGTAAAACTGGCCGGACGTATGCAGGATGATCGCCGGCATGTCGTTGTCGAGGATGTCGAGCATGCTGGCGACCGCTTGCCGCCGTTGCGCTTTGTCGGCCGTGGTCTGGGCTTGCCGGCCAAGATCCATGTAGGCTTTGTTCGACCACTCGCGCAGGGTGGTCAATTCGCCCTGCGGGCCGAACACGCGCCACGGGCAGCCCATGTGATCCTGAAGAATTGCGGTGGTCGAGTTGTCGTAGATCGCGTTGATCGGTGCCTTCTGGATCTGCGAGAAATTCTCCATCATGTGGATCTCCACATTTAGGCCGACGCTTTTCCACATCGAGATCATGGCCTGCGCGCCGGCCACCTGGTTCGGATAGTAGTCATTCAGCAGGCGGTACGAGATTGGCGTGCCGTTGTACTTCGCCTCGGCCAGCAGCTTCTTCGCGGCGGCGGGATCGTACTTGATCGCCGGATGCTCCGCGATGAAGTAGTCGCCGAACGACGCGAACTGCCATCCGCGTGGAACGGTCAGTCGTCCTTCCCAGAGCGAGTCCGTGAGCAGCTTGCGATCGATCGCGAGACTCATCGCGCGACGAACGCGCGGGTCGCGAAGAACAGGTCCCGTCGTGTCGATGGCGAGCGACCGGATGTTCTGGACGGCGCCACCGGCGATTTCCGTGGCAGAGTTGCCTCGAACCGTCGAAAACTGGTCGGGTGCCACGTCGGTGATGATGTCGACGTCGCCCGCCAGCAGCGCGTTCACGCGGCTCGACGCTTCGGGGATGATCATGAAGTCGATTGTCTTGAACGGCGGTCGGCCGGCCCAATGGTCGTCGAAGGCCTTCAGCTTGACCGCCACGTCCGTTCGTTTCGACAAGATCGCATAGGCGCCGGTGCCGACCGGCGCCTCGAGCCACTTCGCCCATGAGCCGGCGGCGGCAAACGCACGCTTGCTGACGATCTCGGAGGACCACCCCGCGAGGCGCTGTTCGAGCAGCAGATCCGGCCCCGACGTCCGCACGACGACCGTGTGATCGTCGATGATGTCAACGCCCGCGATCGGCTGCAGCGTCTGCATGGCGACCGTCTGCCCGGTGCGATTAGGCCCGAGCAGGCGCTCGGGACTCAGGCTGAAGGCGACGTCCGCGGCGGTCATCTCGCCGCCGTCATGAAAGCGCACGCCCTTGCGCAGATTAACGCGCAGCGCGTCCGGACCGACGCGTTGCCAGCTCATGGCGAGCGCCGGCTTGAGCCGCATCTTGTTCGCATGATCGAAGGCGATCAGCGTATCGAACATGGATGTCGACACGCGCCGTGTGGCCGTGTCATTCAGCATCACCGGGTCGATCTGGACCGGATATCGCGACATGCCGACGCGCAGTTGCCGCCGCGTGTCGGACGCCGCGCTCGCGAGAGCGGGGGCGAGCGCCGCCGCGCTCATAGCGATGCCAGTCTTGAGGAATGCTCGTCTGTTCGACATGATCTTTCCCTTGATGTACTCGTCAGAAGAAATGCTTTTTTTCGATGCATCGGTTACTCAATCGGGCCGAATTATAGGAATCCGCTGGAGACAGCTCGATGAAATGCATCGAAAAATGCGATGCTTCGCGCGCGTTTGGCGATGGGGCGGTCCGGCGCAAGGCGCATGCGACGTCATTCAGCGAACCGTATGGTTCGGCTGGCTCGTCTTCTGGAAAGGAGTGGGGATGGTGGCGATGCGGGCGTGACCGGGTGCGGGTGTGTTCGCAAGCACGGCGCATGTCGGATCGACACGCGCCGGCACGGGCGGTCAGCGCAGGAAGCGGGATTCCTGCGCGCGAACGGCGTCCATCCGCTGCAAGCGGAAAATCTCATCGACCGAGACGATGTCTTGATGAACGTGCTGTACGCCGCCGTCCGCGACGATGCGGCGGAACGTCTGCTGCATCGCAGTGGCCGCGGCCCGGATGCCGTAATTTCCGTAGATGACCATGCGGACGTTGCCGAGTGCCCTGATTCGATGTGCGTCGAGTTCGGGGTAGGCATTCGGGACGAGGACGAGCGGAGCGTTGCCGTTCCACGCGCGCGCGAACTGTTCTATTTCCGCGGGGTCCTTCTGCTTCGAATGAACCAGGATCATGTCTGCGCCGGCGCGTTCATACGCACGGGCGCGCTTCAATGCCTCCTCTTCGCCGAGGCCCGCGATCAGCGCCTCCGTCCGGGCAATGACGAGAAAATCGGGATCGACACGTGTCGCGATGGCCGCCTGGATCTTGCCTTCGAATTCTTCGATGCGAAGCAGTTCCTGACGGCCGCCGGTAGCGAGGCTCGTGACTTTCGGAAAGGTCTTGTCCTCGATCACGACGGCCGCCGTGCCGGCGCGCTCGTACTCGGCGATGGCGTGGATCACGTTGATGGCGTTGCCATAGCCGGTGTCGATATCTGCGACGATCGGCAGCGATGAGCGCGCGGCAATCGAGCGCAACATGTCGAGATGCTGCGTCATCGAAATCATGCTCATGTCGGGTAATCCGAGCAGCGCGGAGAGCTCAAAGCCGGATGCCCACAGTCCGTCGAATCCGGCCTCTTCGGCGAGGATCGCGGAAAGCGGGCTATGGGTAGCCATGATGTGGACCAGACTGGATTCGGCCATGCGATCGCGAAGCTGTTTTGCTTTGCTCATAGGGACGTAATTGGAAAAGGGCAGGGCCATGCGCCATTGCCGTATCCGGCGCGCACAACCTGCTGTTGCGAGGAATGGGAACCTCAACACTAGTTCAGGCAATGGCTGGTCGCCAGCGCATGCATCGCATGAGTCGGTTGTGCTGATCGCAATTCTCGATGAATGGACAACGTCAGGGAGATAGCCGTCGCTGTCGTCGCGCTGCTCGGAAGCGCGCCCCATGGCGTGGCGAATCAAATCACGCAACCCTCTAGTGATGCGGCGGCCCGAGAACTCCGCAAAGCAATCTGGCCATTTACGCGCAACGCCGCCGCCGGTCTACCTTCTGCGTCGCTGGTAGCAGACACCCAATGGCACCCCTTGTTGTTGGCCCGCATCAAGATCTTGCTAGCCAGCCTGGAGTCGAAGTTCGGCCTTAAGTCGACCGACAACATCGGCCGGAAGCTGTCCAAGAACGCCCTGCCAAGCGTGCCGCTCGCCAGCGCCGAGGACCTGGCCTCCAGCGATGTCCCGGCCCTGCGAGTCGACACCGTTCACAAGGCAAAGGGAGAAAGTCTGGATGCCGTGCTGTACATCACTCTCAAAGAGCATGCGCAGGCACTGTTGGATGGTGTTAGCACGGAGGTCGGGCGCATTGGCTACGTCGCGGCAACCCGGGCCCGAGATCTGCTGTGGGTGTGGGCGAGTCGACACTGGTCTTCGTGACAGCACTCGCGGTGACGACAGCAGTGCGCGGTGCCCCCTGAATTCAGGAGGTTTTCGCATGCTTCGGGCGACTGCGATCGTCGAAGTGACAACTTCACTTATTCTCAAGCGGTCCGCTCATTTCAATGCTCCCTCGGCCACCAGCACCTCATGCGCGGCCCTGAACGCACTGAGCCCGTTCGGAATGCCCGAATAAGCGGTCGCATGCAGCAGCGTCGCCTTGATTTCCTCGACGCTCACACCGTTGTTGAGCGCGCCTTTCACGTGCAGCTTGAGCTCGTTGGTATGCCCCGCCGCAGTCAGCATCGCGAGGTTGAGCAGGCTGCGCGTCTTGCGGTCGAGCGTGTCGTCGCCCCATGCCCAGCCCCACGCCCACGCGGTGGTGGCGCGCTGGAACGCCATCATGAATGCATCGGCCTTTTCCATCGACGCATCGACGTATTCGGGGCCGAGCACTTCCCGGCGGATCGGCAAGCCTTTCTGAAACAGCGCGTCGTCTTCATTCATGATCGTTCTCCTTCGTTAATCCAGGGCAGCACCGGCCGGGCAGCGGCCGCGCGCAGGCGAACCGTTCCTCGACGCGAACAGGTAGCACACCAGCGCGGTGACGACGAGCCCCACCATCCACGACACGTCCGCGCCACCGAGAATCGACGCCCACGGGCCGTGGAAGAAGCTCTCGTCCATGAACGGCACCTGGACCGCGATGCCGAACACGTAGATCGCGAGCGCCTTGACGTTGAACGCCCCGTACACGCCGCCATTGCTGCTGATGATCTCCGCGACGCGGTAATGCCGATGGTTGACCAGATAGAAGTCGATCAGGTTGATCGCGATCCACGGCGCCAGCACGATGCGCAGTGCGAAGATCGCGTTGAGGAAGATCGAGATGAAGTTGCTCGACGCCCACAGCGCGGTGGTGGTCGACGCCACCAGCAACACCGCCGACACGCCGACGCGCACGTTCCGGCCGGGCACCCAGTGCGGGCGGAAGGTCTGCGCGGCGGTGATGAACGACAGCACCGCGCCATACAGGTTCATCCCGTTGTGGCCGATGATGTTGACGAGGAACAGGAAGATCAGCACGTAGCCGAACGCGCCGGTCTGCTCTCGGATCGCCTGCATCGCGTCGGTCGAATGCCCGGTGCTGACGGCGAGCACGCCGAACAGGAACGCGAAGATCGTACCCAGCGACGTGCCGAAATACGTGTACGCAAAGGTCTTCCCGAATCCGGTGGAAGCCGGCAGGTAGCGCGAATAATCGGACGTATAGGGCGCGAAGCTGATCTGCCACACCGCGCACAGCCCGAACATCGCGAACCAGTTCGCGAGATCGAAATGCCCCTGTGCGAAGATTCGCGCGTCGAGGCCGGGCGCCATCAGCGCGATGCCGATCGCGAGCGCGCCGCCCATGAACCACGCGCCGATCTTGTTGAAGCGATGAATGAAGTGGCAGCCGATCACGCCGACCAGCGTCGCGAGCACTGCGCCGATGACGGTCGCGACCGGCACGGGCACCGCGGGCGCCGCTGTATGGAGCGTCTTGCCCGCGAGAATGATGTTCGACACGAAGAAGCCGAGATAGATCAGCGTGGTGAATCCCACCACCAGCAGCGAACCGTAGCGGCCGAACTGCGCGCGGCTCTGGATCATCTGCGGTACGCCGACCATCGGCCCTTGCGCGGAGGTGAGCGCGTGAAAGATCGCGCCGAAGAATTGCCCGGCCGCGATCGCGAGAATCGCGCTGACCAGGTCCAGATGGAACACCAGCACCGACGTGGCGCCCGAGATCACGGCCAGCGGCGCGACGTTCGTGCAGAACCACAGGGTGAAAAGGTCGGCCGGCTTGCCGTGCCGCGCGTCGGGGGCCACATACTCGATCGAGTTGCTTTCGATCGCCAGAACACTGTTATCGTTTTCTGCTTGCTTCACGCTGTCTCCATCTTTATTGCCGGCCCTGCCGTGCCGCGCGCGCGATTCGGCGCGGCAGGGCACGACAGGGTCTGTACGGCTTTGAATCGATACGGCACGCGACTGCACGCGAATGCCGGCCCGCTCAACGCATCACGAACGGGTCGCTGATCGGATCGTCCGACGTGCGCAGCCACACGGACTTCGTCGTCGTGTATTCGAGCGCCGCGCTCAGGCCGCCTTCGCGGCCGTGCCCGGACAGGCCGAAGCCGCCGAACGGCACGAGCGGCGACACGGCCCGATAGGTGTTGATCCACACGATGCCCGAGCGCACGCGCTTCGACACGCGATGCGCGCGGGTCAGGTTGGTCGTGAAGATGCCGGCCGCGAGGCCGTAAGCCGTGCTGTTCGCCTTCTCGATCGCTTCCTGCTCGGTTTCGAACGTGTCGACCGACAGCACCGGGCCGAACAGTTCCGTCGTGATGCTGTCGGCGTTCTCGACACCGGTGCAGTCGAGGATGGTCGGCGCGTAGTAATAGCCGTCGCGCTCGAGCTGCTTCCCGCCCGCAAGCACTTTCGCGCCCTGACGCACCGAACTCGCGACCACCGTTTCGATGTTGCGAAGCTGACGCTCGGTGCACAGCGGCCCGTACTCCGTTTCCTTCTCGTTGGGCGACCCGACGCGAATGCGCGATACGCGCTCGACCAGCAACGCAAGGAAGCGCTCCTTGACGGACGCCTCGATCAGCAGGCGAGAACCCGCGACGCAACTCTGGCCGCTCGCCGCGAAGATCGCGGCGACCTGCGCATTCGCCGCGCTCTGGATATCGGTATCGGCGAACACGATGAACGGCGACTTTCCGCCAAGTTCCAGCGACACCTTCGCGAGGTTGTTGGCCGTGTTTCGCACGATATGGCGCGCGGTCTCGGGGCCGCCGGTGAACGCGACCTTGTCCACGCCCGGATGGCTGCTCAGCACTGCACCGCATTCCGGGCCGAAGCCCGTAATGACGTTGACGACGCCAGGCGGAAAGCCGGCCTCGTGCACGAGGCGCGCGAATTCCAGCAATGGCCCCGGCGCTTCCTCGGACGCCTTGAGCACCACCGTGCAGCCGGCCGCGAGGGCCGGGCCGACCTTGACCGCGGACAGGAACAGCTGGCTGTTCCAGGGCACGATCGCGGCGACCACGCCGACGGGCTGCCGCTCGAGCCACACCTGCATGTCGGGCTTGTCGACCGGGATGCTGCTGCCTTCGAGCTTGTCGGCGATGCCCGCGTAGTAGCGGTAATACTCGGCGACATACGCGATCTGGCTCGACGTCTCGCGGATGATCTTGCCGGTGTCGTTCGTTTCGATTTCAGCGAGTCGCGGCGCGGCCTGTTCGACGAGATCCGCAAGTTTGTACAGCAGCTTGCCGCGCGCCGATGCCGACAGCCCGGCCCAGGCCGGATCGGTCAACGCACGGCCGGCGGCCGCCACTGCACGGTTGACTTCGTCGGTCCGCGCTTCCGGCATCTGCGCCCACACGGCGCCGGTCGCCGGATTGAGGCTGCCGAAGGTCGCGGCGCCGGGCTCGAACTGCCCGTCGATATACAGCTGAAAATGCACGTTCATGGCGTCGTCCCCTTATTGGAACGCCGGCATCACGTCGCGGATCATCCGTTCGAGCGACGCCTTCTTGCGCTCGAAGCTCATGCCGGTATCGATCCAGAACGAGTACTCGTCGAAGCCGAGCGCCTCGTATGCCTTCAGGCGCGCAATGACCTCGGCGGGCGTGCCGATCACGTTGTTCTTGCGCATCGCTTCCGGCGTGTAGAACGGATGCGCGGCGATTTCCTCCGGGCTCAGCGGCTTGATCATCCCGCGGCTGATCGGCCGCTCGTTCTTGAACCATGCGCCGAAGTAGTTGTAGAACACATTGACTTCGTCGGAGGCCAGTTGCGCGTCGTCCTCGCTACTCGCCACGTAGGTGTGACGCAGCAGCATGATCTGCGGACGCGGCACGTCGCTGAACTTCTCGCACGCGGCATTGAAGTGGCCAACCAGCTTCTCGACTTCCTCGTCGCCGAGGTGCAGCGGCGTGACCTGCACGTTGCAGCCGTTCGCGACCGCGAACTCGTGGCTGTTCGGATCGCGCGCGGCCACCCAGATCGGCGGGTGCGGGCGCTGCAGCGGCAGCGGCGAGGACGTCGTCGCCGGGAATTGCCAGAACTCGCCTTTGTGCGCGTAATCGCCTTCCCACAGCTTCTTCACGGCCGGGATGAGTTCGCGCATGCGCTGGCCCGCGCCCCACGCGTCGAGGCCCGGCATCAGGCGCTCGTATTCGAACGAGTAGGCGCCGCGCGCGATGCCCAGTTCCAGGCGGCCGCCCGAGATGATGTCGGTCATCGCGGCTTCGCCGGCGAGCTTGATCGGGTGCCAGAACGGTGCAACGACCGTGCCGGTGCCGAGCCGCACGCGCTTCGTCTTGTTGGCGAGGTCGGCGAGGTTGATGAACGGATTCGGCGCGATCGTGAAGTCCATGCCGTGGTGCTCGCCGGTCCAGACGGCGTGCATGCCGCCGCGATCGGCGATCTGGCACAGCTCGACCATCTCGTCGTACAGCTGCTTTTGGCTGGTCTGGTCGGAGACGCGCTCCATGTGGACGAAAAGCGAAAAACGCATGATGTGACCTTTCAGGAAAGAAGCGGGCGGACGGTGCCGGTGCTGTGATCGCCGAAGTACAGGCCGTAACTCTTCAACTGGCTCTCCTTGCGATAGCGTTCGAGCATGCTGGCCAGCGCACTGTCCTGGAACGCGTCGGCGTCGATGTCGTCGAGGTTCACGAATTCGCCGGCGGCGGCCACTTCGTCAGGTGCGCTGCAGAGGAACGAGATGTACTGGTAGTGCGTCTCGGTATTGTTGTAGACCGAATAAATGAAGCTCGCCGATGCGTCCGGCTGGTATTGCCTGAAGAGTTCGGCGAGCGCCTTGTCGGCGCCGGCGTTGCCGATCTCCTTGGTGGGCAGCGCCCACTTGCCGTCGGCCGTCTTCACCATCAGCACCTTGTCGTCGCGCGTGATGATGGCGCTGACGATGACCTTCGGGCCGGCGATCACCTCGGCCGACAGCTTCGCCGGCGTGAAATAGCCGCCGCGGTAATAGCCGAGCCCCGCGTAGCCGGCGGAATGGAACGCCTCGACCTTGCCGACGATGAGCGCGTGATCGCCCGCGTCGATCACCGCGTGCGTCGTGCAGTCGAACCACGCGCTGACGTCGTCGATCAGCGGGTTGCGATGCGCGCTCAGGTGCCAGCCGACCTGTGCGAAGCGGTCGTCGCTGGGCCGTGCGAACGTGTTGGACAGGTCCTTCTGGCCTTCCGCGAGGATGTTGATCGCGAAGTGGCCGGTGGTGGAAAACGTCTGGAAATTGCTCGACGTCTTCGCGATGCTGACGAGCAACAGCGCGGGATCGAGCGACACCGACGAGAACGAGTTCGCGGTAAAGCCGAGCGGCTGGCCGTCGTCGCGGGCGGTGGTGACGATCGTTACGCCGGTCATGAACGCGCCGAACGCATCGCGCAACTCCCGGGTGTTGATCGTCGGGGCTTCCTGGCTGGTTGCTTGGCTCATCTCACACTTCCGATTTCAGGGTTTCCGCCTGTGGCTCGGTCTGCAACCAGGCACGCAGGGCGCGATTGACTTCCTCGGGCGCGGTCAGGTTCACCATGTGGCGCTCGTTCTCGATTACGACGGCCTTGCCGTCATGCGCGGCCTGCGCCATCTGCCTGGCCATCTCGGGCGTCGAATTCGGGTCGTCCGACCCGGTGAGCACGAGGGCAGGGCAGGCAATCCGGTGCCAGCCGTCCGCATACACTTCGTCGCCCTTCGCGAACGCGGTGTACGCGGTCGCATAACCCGCCAGATCGACGGACTGCAGCCACGCTTCCACCTTCCGCGCGGCGACCTGCTGCGCTTCTTCCGCGTTGAACCAGCGCCGCAGCGGCGTATCGACGTCGATCGTGCCCGAGCGCAGTTCGGCGGCACGTTGCAGCACGGCTTCGCGTGCCTGCTCGGTGCGGCGGTACACACCGTTCAGAACTGCGACGCGCTTCACCAGATCGGGCCGCGTCACCGCGACGCCGGCGGCGATCAGCGAGCCCATCGAATGGCCGGCCAGGTTGACGGGGCCGACCTGCAGCGCCTCGATGAATTCGATCGCCCATTGCACGAATTGCTGCAGGTCGGCGTCGGTGGCGAGCGCATCGCTCGTGCCGTGACCGGGCATGTCGACCGAAATCACGCGGAAGTCGCGCGACAGGTCGTCGATCTGCGGATACCACGCGCTCGCCTGCATGCCGACCCCGTGAATCAGCACCAGCGGTTCGCCGGCGCCCTGGTCGAGATAGTGGGCGACGCGCTTATTTGACAGCGGCAGGGTTCTTGACGTCATTTCCGAGCTCTGCAAGATCTTTGTAGCGGTCGCCGATGCGGTGGTGCGGGCGGCCGGCGGTGGCGGCGCCGATGGCGATGACCAGCTCGTCGGCGGCCGGTGCATCCGGAATCGAGAACTGGAGCGTCAGGTAGTGCGAACGGCGGCCTTCGTCGTTCTTGTCCATCATCGGAATCAGCAGCGGCGCATTGGCCGGGCCGCGCGTGTTGTTGAACGCGAGGTACGACTTCGCGCCGACGGCCGTGCGATACGTATTGCCGAAGTGCAGGGTGTGGATCAGCGCGGACGCATGCTCGATCTCACCGTCGAGGCCGACGATCGCGCTCTTGCCGAACGCTTCGACCGCGTCGCCCGAACCGGCTTCGTCGAGGATCAGTTTGGTCAGGTGTTCGCTCAACTGCGGCGCCAGCGCGCGGATCTCCGGCGACAGGTCCTCGACGTACCCGCGGCCTGCCCACGGGTTCTTGATCACGGCAACCGCGCCGATCATCTTCAGCGGTTTGGCAGCGACCTTGTCGCCATCCACATAGAGCGTCTCGACATGGAGGACGGATTTCCGAATCAGGCTCATGGCACCTTTCCTTTCGTGCGTTGATTGTGGGATTCATTGTGGTATACCATGTTACGGCATGCCATGAGTGTTAACCCGTGTCTCGAAATTTCCCGACAGTGGAGGTGAAAAATGAGTGCGTACTGGATTGCCCACGTGCAGGTGCTGGACCCCGCGAAGTACAAGGACTACACGGACCTCGCGCCGCAGGCGTTCAAGCAGTTCGGCGCGGTATTCCTCGCGCGCGGCGGCGCATCGCAGGTGCTGGAGGGGGAGTCGTTCGAGCGCCACGTCGTGATCCGCTTCCCGGATATGGAGACGGCGCTCGCGTGCTATCACTCGCCCGAGTACCAGGCGGCGAAGGCGAAGCGGGATGGGCATTGCCGCGCGCAGGTCTCGATCGTCGAGGGGCTGGAGGGGTGAGGGCGCGAGGCTGGTATTGCGTGGGACGGCGGCGTGTCGCGGCGCGGTATGGAAAGCTGGCCGGCAGTTAAGTCATAATATGGCATTCCATGTCCGCGTCCGGCGCATCGCCGGGTGCCAGCCGCCCATCCGTTTTCAGAGTGCCGCCCATGCAAGACCTCAAAATCGACCGCAATGCCAAGACGTTGCGCGAACTGACGCTCGACAAACTGCGCGGCGCGATCGTGCAGGGTTATTTCCGCCCCGGTGCGCGGCTCGTCGAGCGCACGCTGTGCGACGAACTCGGCGTGAGCCGCACGGTGGTGCGCGAAGTGCTGCGGCATCTGGAGACCGAAGGGCTGGTCGAGACCGTGTCGCGCCAAGGCCCGGTGGTCGCGCGGCTCGATCCGGCGCAGGTCGGCGAGATCTATGAGTTGCGCGGCCTGCTCGAGGCCAATGCCGCACGCGCGTGCGCCGCGGGCGCGACGCCCGACGTCGTGCGGCAGCTGCGCGAGATCCGCGCAACGATCGAAGACGCGTTCGAGAAGCAGGAACTGCCGCGCGTGCTCGAATACACCGAGCGTTTCTACGAAGCGCTGTTCGAGGCCGCGGGCAAGCAGGTGTCGCTGACGGTCGTCAAGACGCTCAACGCGCGCATCAACCGGCTGCGGGCGTTGACCATCGCGATGCCGGGGCGCGGCGGCGATTCCAATACCGAGATGAACCGCCTGCTTGACGCGATCGAGCGGCGCGACGGCGACGCGGCGTCGGCCGCATCGGCCGCGCACATCAAGCGGGTGGCCGAGCTGGCGTTGTCGGCGCTCGCACAACAGGACGTGGCCGTCGACGAAAGCTGACGGGATCCGGCGCGCGGGTTTCGATCCGCGCGGTTCGGGCTGCACATCAAAGGCTGCCGGTGCACAACGCCGGCGGCCTTTTGTTTTGCCAGTCGCTTTTCCGTGCCGTTTTGTCGGTGGATTCGACTCATGGTATTCCATAATACGATGTTCATTGTTGTAGCCCGTAAGATGGCATACCATAATCTCATCGGGTAACGCAGTGATTACGGGAGCACGCCATGACTGAGTCGATGACCGGACCAACCGCGCAGCAACAGGCATTCAATACGCTCGGATTCCGTCGCGCGTTGTCCGCTGCCGGGGAGCGTGCCCATGTGGGCGCGATCCTCGAACATCGCGACGGGCTGGTGCTCGTCGATACGCCGGAAGGGCTGCGCTTGCCGACCGGCACCCGCCTCGAACCGGCGAGCGACGCGGCGAGCCTGCGCGGCGTGCTCGCGAAGCTCGGCCTCAATGCGCATCTCGACTTCCTGTTTGCCGTATTCGAGGCGACCGGCAAGCGCGAGCCGGGCGTCCATATCTATTACCGCGGCCGCGTGATTCCGACCGCATCGCCGTGGTTCGACAGCAGCATTCGCATCGTGCCGCTCTGGCAGGTGCCGTGGGACGAAATCACCGACACCGCCGTGCGTTCGATGCTCGAGCGCTACGTGCGCGAACGCCGGCAGGACGCATACGGCATCTATGTCGGCGACACGGAAGCCGGCACGGTGCAGCCGCTCGCATTCGCGCACTGACGGCGCCGCCTGGAGCCGACGTGCCGCGCGCGGGTGGCTCTCGACGCCAACGTCGCGCAGCGATGAACGACAAGATCGAGAATCCGGCGCGCTGATGCTGCCGGCCTGAACACGCGTATTCGGATGGCCGCCGTCCCGGTGGCCGCAACCCGCACCCGTTTCACTGGAGAGAGACCATGAGCAGCAGAAGCATCCCGCGTTTCGCAGCATCGCGCCTCGTCCGTATTGCCCCGTTGGTCGCGCTGTGCGCCGCGCCGGCAATGGCCGCGGATCAGATCGTCTTCACGAGCTGGGGCGGCACGACCCAGTCGTCGCAACAGAAGGACTGGGCACAGCCGTTCACGCAGGCGAGCGGCGTCAGCGTGCTGATGGACGGGCCGACCGACTACGGCAAGCTCAAGGCGATGGTCGACAGCGGCAATGTCAGCTGGGACGTGGTCGACGTCGAAGGTGACTTCGCGTACGCAGCGGAGAAGGCCGGCCTGATCGAGCCGATCGACTACGGCGTGGTGAAGAAGGCCGACCTGGATCCGCGCTTCGCGACGCCTTCGGCGGTGGGCAGCTTCTATTACTCGTTCGTGCTCGGCTACAACAAGGCGAAATACACGGGCGCGCAGCCGCAGACCTGGGCGGACCTCTTCGATACCAAGCGCTTCCCGGGCAAGCGCACGTTCTACAAGTGGTCGGCGCCGGGTGTGCTCGAAATCGCTCTGCTCGCCGACGGCGTCGCGCCCAACAAGCTCTATCCGCTCGATCTCGACCGCGCGTTCAAGAAGCTCGATTCGATCAAGGGCGACATCGTCTGGTGGAGCGGCGGTGCGCAGTCGCAGCAGCTGCTCGCGTCGGGCGAGGCGCCGGTCGGCATGTTCTGGAACGGCCGCCTGCATGCGCTTGCGCAGACCGGCGTGCCGGTCGGCATGTCGTGGAACCAGAACCTGACCGCAGCCGACATGCTCGTGATCCCGAAGGGTGCGAAGCATCGCGACGCGGCGATGAAGTTCCTCGCCGCCGCGACGAGCGCGCAGTCCCAGGCGAAATTCGCGGCCGATACCGGCTATGCGCCGATCAACGTTAAGTCGGCCGCGCTGATGCCGCCGGCCATCGCGAAGACGCTGCCCGACCAGTACAAGAGCTCGCAGATCAATCTCGACATGAAGTACTGGGCCGACAACCGCGACGCGATCGCGAAGCGCTGGTACGCGTGGCAATCGAAGTAAGCAGGCCCGGAAGCAGGGTGCCGGCACGCGTTCCGATCAGGATCGCGAATCGAATCGAATCGGACCGAGCCGGCCGAGCAACGCATCTGCATGGGGCCATGGGTGGCGGGCGCTGAAGGGCGCTGAAACGCCGGCCCTGGCCGACAAAGGAGACACCATGCCCAACGTATTGAGTACCGTCGCGCATCCGCCCTTGGCGGCCGCGCGCAAGCGGCGCGACTGGCGCAGCATCCGGCTGCTGACGCCTGCGATGCTGCTGCTCGTGATTTTCTTCCTGCTGCCCGTGCTGTCGCTGCTGCTGCGCAGCGTGCTCGAGCCGACGCCCGGATTGCACAACTATGAGCAACTGCTCGGCTCGACGACCTACGTGCGCGTGTTCGGCAATACGTTTCTCGTCGCGACGGTCGTGACGCTCGTCACGCTGCTGGTCGGCTTCCCGATGGCGTGGCTGCTCGCGATCGCGCCGCGCAAGCTCAGTGCCGTGCTGTTCGCGATCCTGCTGCTGTCGATGTGGACCAACCTGCTCGCGCGGACCTTCGCGTGGATGGTGCTGCTGCAGGGGACGGGGCCGATCAACCGCGCGCTGATGGCGATCGGCGTGATTCACGAGCCGCTGGCGCTCGTGAACAACCTGACCGGCGTGACCATCGGCATGACCTACATCATGCTGCCGTTCCTCGTGATGCCGCTGCACGCGACGCTGCGCGGCATCGACCCGTCGACGCTGCGCGCCGCCGCCGTGTGCGGCGCGAGCCGCTGGCAGGCGTTCTGGCGCATCCTTGTGCCGCTCGCGATGCCCGGTGTCGCATCGGGCGCGCTGATGGTGTTCGTGATGGCGCTCGGCTACTTCGTCACCCCGACGCTGCTGGGCGGCCCGTCCTACATGATGCTCGCGGAACTCATCGCGCAGCTCGTGCAGGAACTGCTGAACTGGGGCCTTGCGGGCGCCGCGGCATTCGTGCTGCTCGCCGTGACGCTCGCGCTTTATGCGTTGCAGCTGCGTTTTACCAACCGCGCGCAAGCTACCACCGGAGGTCGCTGAGATGCTGCTCGATTTCGATCGCCTGGGCGCGCTGCGCTGGATCCTCGTGGCCGTGGGCGCGGCCGTTGCGTTGTTCCTGCTTTTGCCGATCTTCTTCATCGTCGCGTTGTCGTTCGGCGATTCGCAGTGGCTCATCTTCCCGCCGCCGGGCTGGACGCTCGAATGGTACCGGCAGCTGTTTACCGATGCCGGCTGGATCGACTCGTTGATGACCAGCGCGAAACTCGCGGTGATCGTCACGGCGCTGTCGGTCGCGATCGGGTTTCTCGCGTCGCTGGCGCTCGTGCGCGGCAAGTTTCGCGGCCGCGAGGCCGTGCGGGGCTTCTTCCTGACGCCGATGGTGCTGCCCGTCGTCGTGCTCGCCGTCGCGCTCTATGCGTTCTTCCTGCGCATCGGCCTGAACGGGACGATGACCGGCTTCGTGATCGGCCACCTGATCATCGCGCTGCCGTTTTCGATCATCTCGATCAGCAACTCGCTCGTGAGCTTCGACACCGCGCTCGAAGACGCCGCGCTGATCTGCGGCGCGTCGCCGCTCACCGTGAAGCTGCGCGTCACGCTTCCCGCGATCCGGCTCGGGTTGTTCGCCGCCGCGATCTTCGCGTTCCTCGCGTCGTGGGACGAAGTCGTGGTGTCGATCTTCATGTCGAGCCCGACGCTGCAAACGCTGCCCGTGCGGATCTGGGCGACGTTGCGGCAAGACCTGACACCCGTCGTCGCGGCCGCGTCGTCGCTGCTCGTCGCACTGACGACCGTATTGATGCTGGCGGGCGCCCTAGTGCGCCGCGCACGCGCTAACTGAGGTAACACGCCATGACTGCATTCCTGCAAATCCAGCGCCTGCGCAAGACCTACGGCGACGTCGTCGCGATCGACCAGGTGTCGCTCGACATTCGGAAGGGCGAATTCATGACCTTCCTCGGGCCGTCGGGTTCGGGCAAGAGCACGACGCTCTATATCGTCGCGGGCTTCCAGGAGCCGACCGACGGCCGCGTGCTGCTCGACGGCAAGCCGCTGCTGTCGGTCGCGCCGAACCAGCGCAACATCGGCATGGTGTTTCAGCGCTACACGTTGTTCCCGCACCTGACTGTCGGCGAGAACGTCGCGTTCCCGCTGCGCGTGCGCCGCCGGCCCGATGCCGAAGTGCGCGCGAAGGTCGAGCAAATGCTGAAACTCGTGCACCTGTCCGAATGCCGCGACCGCATGCCCGCGCAGCTCTCGGGCGGGCAACAGCAGCGCGTCGCCATCGCGCGTGCGCTGGCTTACGATCCGCCGGTGCTGCTGATGGACGAGCCGCTCTCCGCGCTCGATAAGAAGCTGCGCGAGGAAATCCAGCTGGAATTGCGCCGCATTCACCAGGAAACCGGCGTGACGATCCTGTACGTCACGCACGACCAGGAAGAGGCGCTGCGCCTGTCCGACCGCATCGCCGTGTTCAACCAGGGGCGCATCGAGCAGGTCGGCACCGGCGAGGAGCTTTATGCGAATCCGGCGTCGCGTTTTGTCGCGAGCTTCATCGGCAATTCGAATTTCCTGCCGGTCAAGGTGACGAAGCACGGCGACGGCCGTATCGGCGGCGTGTTGCCCAACGGCCTCGAAATGCCGTCCGACCTGTTCCACCCGACGCTCGCCACCGGCGACGAAGGCGCGCTGATGATCCGCCCGGAACAGATGCGCATCAGCTCGCTGCAACGCGCCGGCGGGTCGAACGGCACCGCGGGCCTGCCCGTGACCGTGCGCGACGTTACCTATCTCGGCGATGCGATGCACTACGCGGTCGCGACCCCGTGGCAGCAGGAAATCTCGATCCGCATGCCGGCCGCCCATCGGCACGACAACGGCATCGTGATCGGTGCGCAGGCACTCGTCGACTGGGACGCACGCGACGTGCGCCTGTTCGCGCAAGCCTGACGGCGGCAGCCATGAATCCCGCACTGCCGTCCCTGAAAGTCCAGCGGCCCACCGCGACGCTGCGCGAGCTTGCGCTCGAGAAGATGCGTACCGCGATCCTGGACGCGCATTTCCAGCCGGGCGAGCGGCTGGTCGAGCGCTCGCTTTGCGAGATCCTGGGCGTGAGCCGAACCGTCGTGCGAGAGGTCCTGCGGCATCTGGAAACGGAAGGCCTCGTCGACTCGATACCGAACCAGGGGCCGATCGTCGCGGTTCTCGATTTCGACACGGCCGCCGAGATCTACGAAATACGCGCGTTGCTGGAAGGCGAGGCCGCGATGGCCTGTGCGCAGCATGCTGACGAATTGCTCGTCGCCGAGCTGGCCGCGTATATCGACCAGATCCGCCAAGCGTTCGACGCACAGGACCATCAGGCGGTGAAGGCGCTCACGTCGGCGTTCTACGAGCGCATGTTCAACGCCGGAAGAAAGCACGTCGCGTGGGAGATCGTGCAGACGCTGATCGCGCGGATCAACCGGTTGCGTGCGCTGACGATCGCGTCCGACGATCGCGGGCACCAGGCGGTCGAGGAGATGCACGCGATTCTCGCGGGCATCGCGGCCGGCAACGGGGTGGCGGCGCGCAACGCAGCCGTCGCGCATGTGGCCAGGGTGGCCGAGATCGCGCGCAAGCTGCTGACCCATGGTCACGAGAGCGCTTCCTGGCGGCAGGCCGGATAGCGACACCGCGGAGTCGCTGCCGGCCGCAATTCGACATTCACTGTATTCGCGGCCCGAGTCGTACTCGGGTCGCCTCATGCATTTTTATCCCGGAAGGAACGATCGTGAAATTGAACACGCTGTTGAAGGATCCGGCGCTCTTGCGTCAGCAGGCTTTTGTGGACGGGCAATGGTGTGACGCCGACTCGGGCGGGCGCTTCGACGTGCTCGACCCGGCGACGGGCGCAACGCTCGGCAGCGTGCCGTCGATGGGGGCGGCGGAGACGGCGCGCGCGATCGACGCCGCGAATGCCGCATGGCCGACGTGGCGTGCGAAGACGGCGAAGGAGCGCGCGCGCGTCCTGCGCCGCTGGTACGAGCTCATGATCGAAAACGCCGATGATCTCGCGCTGATCCTCACTGCCGAGCAGGGCAAGCCACTGGCCGAAGCGAAGGGTGAAATCGTTTACGGCGCGTCGTTCATCGAATGGTTCGCGGAAGAGGGCAAGCGCGTGGCCGGCGAAACGCTCGCGACGCCCGCGTCCGATAAGCGCCTCGTGGTCGTCAAGGAGCCGATCGGCGTATGCGCGGCGATCACGCCGTGGAATTTCCCGAACGCGATGATCACGCGTAAGGTTGGGCCAGCACTCGCGGCCGGCTGCCCGATCGTCGTCAAGCCGGCCGAAGCCACGCCGTTTTCGGCGCTTGCACTCGCGGTGCTTGCCGAGCGCGCGGGGGTGCCGAACGGCGTGCTCAACATCATTACCGGCGACCCGAAGGCGATCGGCGGCGTGATGACAAGCAGTCCCGTGGTGCGCAAGCTGTCGTTTACCGGATCGACCGGTGTGGGGAGGCTGCTGATGGCGCAAAGCGCGCCCACCGTGAAGAAGGTGACGCTCGAGCTCGGCGGGAACGCGCCGTTCATCGTGTTCGACGATGCCGATCTTGATGCCGCCGTCGAAGGAGCGATCGCGTCCAAGTACCGCAACAACGGACAGACGTGCGTGTGCACCAATCGCTTCTACGTACACGACCGCGTGTACGACGCGTTCGCCGCGAAGCTGGTGGCTGCGGTGCAGGGCCTGAGGGTCGGGCACGGCACCGAAGGCGGCGTGACCCTCGGGCCGCTGATCAACGACGCGGCGCTAGGCAAGGTCGAGGCACATATCGTAGACGCACTCGCCAAGGGTGCGACGCTCGCCACAGGTGGCAAGCGACATGCGCTCGGACACGGGTTCTTCGAACCGACCGTGCTTCTGAATACCACTGCGCAGATGGACGTCGCGCGAGAAGAGACGTTCGGGCCGCTCGCGCCGCTGTTCCGCTTCTCGAGCGACGACGAGGTCGTGAAGCTCGCCAACGACACCGAATTCGGGCTTGCCGCGTACTTCTACAGCCGCGATATCGGGCGCGTGTGGCGGGTGGCCGAGCAGCTCGAATACGGGATGGTCGGCATCAATACGGGGCTCATCTCGAACGAGGTCGCGCCGTTCGGCGGTGTCAAGCAATCGGGGCTCGGCCGCGAAGGATCGCACTACGGCATCGACGATTACCTGGTCATCAAGTACCTGTGCATGGCGGTCTGATCGTCGGTTCGTTTGACCGAAAAAGGGGCATGCTGACATGAATACGTGGTCGTCCAGAAACGCCGAGCTCACGCGCGATCGCACCGGGCACACGGTCGTCAATGCAGGCGAAGTTGCAGGCATCGCGATACCTGCCCGGGTGACACGGAGCGTCGTGTCGATCTGCCTCGCGATGATCCTCGCTGAAGGTTACGACGTCGCGATCTATGGCGCCGTGCTCCCGATGCTCACACACGGCACCGACTGGTCGTTGTCGCCGTTCCAGCTCGGCGCGATTGCCAGTTGCTCGCTCGTGGGCATGATGCTCGGCGCGATGGGCGCCGGTACGTTGAGCGACCTCATCGGCAGGCGCCGGATACTGCTCGGCAGCGTGACGTTGTTTTCCGCGATGATGGCCGCCGCCGCGCTCGCGCCCACGCCGATGTGGTTCGTCGTCGCGCGCGTCGTCGGCGGGCTCGGGCTCGGCGGCGTGGTGCCGACCGCGGCGGCGCTTACCGTCGAGTATTCGCCACCCGGGCGTCGATCGTTCAACTATGCGTTGATCTACGCCGGATATTCAGTTGGCGGCATCCTGGTTGCGCTGCTCGCGATGAACTGGCTGCCATTGTACGGCTGGCGGCTGCTGTTCGGGCTGGGTGCCACGCCGCTGCTCATCGTGCTGCTGGCGGCGCGCTATGTGCCTGAATCGCTGGATTTTCTGCTGGCCAGGAATCGGGTGGACGACGCGCGAGTGCTCGCACGAACGCTGGCGATTCGACATCCGGCACTCGATGCTCTGGCGAACGGGCAGTCCGACGAGCGGGCGATGCACGATCGCATCGCCGGCGATCGAGAAGCGGCCGCGCCGGTCCGGTCATTGTTCGAAGCGTCGACGCTACGCGCAACTCTCGCGTTCTGGGTCGCGATGTTCATGGGCCTGCTGCTGCTCTATGGATTGAGCACGTGGCTGCCGCAATTGATGCGAAAGTCCGGTTTCGCGCTCGGGTCGAGCCTCGGGTTGCTCGTCATGCTCAATGCGACCGCGGCGCTGGGTTCGCTCGCCGGCGGGGTGGTGGCCGACCGCCTGGGTTCGCGGCCGGTCGTCAGCGTGCTCTATCTGCTGGCGGCTGCGAGCCTGTGCGCGCTGCCATTCGCTCACGGCACGGTGCAGACCTATGTGCTCGTCGGCATCGCCGGAGTCGGCACGATCGGCAATACCATGCTGCTCGGCGCATTCATCACGCGGTATTACCCACCGCACAACCGGGCGACCGGGATCGGGTGGGCGCTGGGAATCGGCCGGTTCGGTGCGATCGCGGGGCCGTTGATCGGCGGATGGCTCGCGCAAGCCGGGGCGCCGTTGCCTTGGAACTTTTACGCATTTGCTGGTGCCGGGGTGGCGGCTGCCGTCGCTGTCCTCGTCGTGCCATGAAAGCCCTGGTGTGGAAGTGGTAGGCGTTTCCTGTTGGCGATTACCGAGTCTTGACCCGCTACAGGTTCGCGCGCGTCGACTCTGGGTGAACGCCAACCGGCGTTTCCGCCATTGCATCAAGGGAGCATTGCCTTGGTTCCCCCAGTGTCTGGGGACGTGGCGAACGACCAGAAAACGCAGCCGGCGCGCGTCCGGATCGGGGCCCCTTCATGTCAGGCGCCACTGCGACAGCCACTTCAGCGTTTCTATGCGGACACGATCACAATTAGGTTTGTGAATATCGGTCGTCCGGAACCATGTGGAGGCTAAAGTAGTGTCGTTACGCGCCGTAATATGGCATACCAACGGGGCGAGGACGACAAATGAAGAAGACCGGCGATCTATCAATCGGGATGAAGCTCACCATTGCGTTTGCGAGCTTAATTCTCATGTTCCTGACCAGTTCGGGTGTCTGTTTCTACAGCGTCCAGGCGATTGCCGAGAAGGAAAAGCAGGTTGCATTGTCCGAACAGGCGATGAAACTGATCAAGGACGGCGACACCGACTATCTCAATATCATCTGGGCAGTGCTTGCGAACAACTTGAACGGCCAACCCGGTCACAAAAAGTGGAAAACAGAACACATCAACGACTTCAGGCGAAGACTACTCGACATCAAGGCGCTGGAAAGGGATGGTGCGCGCGACAGGCTGGTTGACGATAGCATCGCCAACTACAACGCATGGGAACGCAAGGTGGTCGATCCGCTCTTCGCGATGCGAGCCAAGGTCGATGCATACAGTTCGAACATCAGTGACCTCTCCGAACTTACGGAAAGTTTTGGCTCATATTTGGGCACCGACGCGCTTGTAGGGTCAATTGCGAGGCTGGAACAGTACGAAACAGCGCAGGTGATCAAACGGCAAGCCGAACTCGATGCGTTCCGGTTCACGATTTCGATCAGCATGCTGCTTGCATCAACCGGTGCAGTGGTCGCAGCCGTATTTGCAGGGCGATGGCTGGCACGAAATATCCGCGATCCGCTAGCCCAAGCGGTGCAAGCCGCGGAGATGGTAGCAAATGGCTATCTCGATAGGGCGGTCAGAACATATGGCATGGATGAAACGGGGCGGTTGCTGCATGCGATTCAGCAGATGCAACTGTCGCTCCTCTCCATTATCGAGAAGGTTCGATCCGGGTGTCAGGCGGTAAAAGACGGCACGTCTCAGATCGCGGCGGGCAATATCGATCTTTCCAGTCGAACCGAGGAACAGGCGGCCTCGCTTGAAGAAACTGCTTCCAGCATGACGCAACTCACTGAAACAGTGAAGCAGAATGCAGATAACGCACGCCAGGCCAACGCACTGGCAATGCGTGCGACCGACGTGGCCGATATGGGCAACGATGCCGTGCAAAGTATGGTTCAGACTATCGGTGAGATCCGTGACAGTTCGACCAAGATTTCGGAAATCACCGGAACTATCGAGAGCATTGCCTTCCAGACGAACATCCTTGCACTTAACGCTGCCGTCGAGGCTGCCCGCGCTGGCGAGCAGGGGCGCGGCTTCGCTGTGGTTGCGAGCGAAGTGCGCAGTCTGGCACAGCGCTCTGCTTCAGCTGCGAAAGAAATCAAGGAACTGATCGGCACGTCCGTTGCCATGATCCAGGACGGTGCGAAGCAGGCGACGGACGTCGGCGGGACGATGGGGCAAGTCAAGCAGGCGATTAAGCAGGTGTCCGAAATCGTCGGCGAGATCGCTGCTGCTTCGGACGAGCAGAGCTGCGGGATCGAACAGGTCAATCAGGCCGTCGTGCAGATGGATACGGTCACACAGCAGAATGCGGCTCTCGTCGAGCAGGCAGCAGCAGCGGCACATTCGCTGGAAGAGCAGGCAATGAATCTGAGCGATGCTGTCTCGGTATTCAAGGTCTCCGAGAGCGAATCGTCTGCATAAAATTGAGCGAGCTCAACGTCACATGCCTGGATAATTCGGCCCGCCGCCGCCTTCGGGTGTGACCCACGCGATGTTCTGCGTCGGGTCCTTGATGTCGCAGCTCTTGCAGTGCACGCAGTTCTGTGCGTTGATCACGATGCGGTCGCTGCCGTCGTCGTTCTTCACGAATTCGTACACGTCTGCAGAGCAGAATCGACCCTCCGGCCCAGCATACGTACGCAGGTTCATGTTCACCGGACGTTGCATCCTTCAGCGTCGGCCGGGCCGGCAGTTCACCACGGGAGCGGACCCTCGACGTTTGTGAAGCCGCCCATCGGACAATCACGGCCAAGCAAAATCAGTCGGACGGGCTCACGCGCAGCTTCCTCGACTGTACCGGGCCCGATGAATTTATTGTTGTCGGTGGCCGTGAACCCCGGGCATACGGCATTTACCTTGATGTTGGTGTCCTGAAGCTCGATTGCGAACGCCTGTGTGACCGCATTCAGAGCTGTTTTCGATGAAGAGTAGGTTCCGGCATAGCGGCGGAACGGGTTCGAAGGGTCAGCATTTCGCGTCAACGAGCCGGTGATGCTCGATATGTTGACAATTCTTCCATCCGGCGCTTCACGAAGTAGCGGCAACATGGCCTGTGTGACAGCGATGACGCCGAAGACGTTGGTTTCGTATACCGCTCGCAATTCGTCCGGGTCGACGACCGATAGATACGTTTCCCCCATCATCTGTTCAGGCGTCCGGGTTGACGGACCGGCGTGAGAGATTCCCGCGTTGTTCACGAGAACATCGAGCCGTCCATACGTTTGACGGATATATCTTGCCGCGACAGCGATGGACTCCGGGTCGGTAACGTCGAGTTGAACCGCGTCCGCATTGGTGCCGACGCTCGTGACAACGGCTTCGCCTGCCTCAAGCTGGCGCGAGCCGAGTAAAACAGTGAAGCCGTTCTTGGCAAGATCCTTGGCGATCTGCAGGCCGATTCCCTTGTTGGCTCCGGTAATGAGGGCAACGGGAGTGTCATGCATACTCAATCTCCGAACGAAAATAGACAAAGTCGCGCATTTGCGCTATATGTGGAACATAGTTCCGTTTATAATATACGGAACATCGCTCCGTTTATCAAGAGGCAGAATTGGCAGACAACGAAAAGAGATTGAAGAGTGCTCTGACGACCGTGGACGCGCGACGTCACGTGCGGGCCGATGCGCAGCGGAATATCGACGCCATTCTTCGCACTGCCGCGAAGAGCTTCAGCCGTTCGGGCGTCGACGTATCCGTGCGCGAGATCGCCGAGCGAGCAGGGGTCGGTGTCGGCACGCTCTATCGCCATTTTCCAACGCGTGCCGACCTCGTCGTTGCGGTGTTTCGCAAAGAGGTCGATGAGTGCGTTGATACGGTGTCCGTGTTGATAGCCGGCTACCCGCCCGCCGATGCGCTTGCGCGATGGGTCGAGCATTACGTCAAATTCATCGACACCCATCGTGGGCTTGCAGAGGCACTGAATTCGGGCGATCCCGCCCTCAAGGGTTTGCCGGCGCATTTCTACGAGCGATTGCGGCCAGCCGTTCAAGACTTACTGGATGCCGCGACAGAAGCCGGGGAAGTTCGTGCCGGTGTGAAGGCGAGCGAACTTCTCCATGCTGTTGCGATGCTGTGTGTTCCGTCTCATTGTGGCGAACCTACTGATCCGCAACGCATGGTCGGGATGTTCATGGACGGCTTGCGCTACCGCGCAGGCTGACTTGTAGGGTGCCCCTGTGAAATGGCTCTGGCGAGAGTTATAGGTGGGGGCGATAGGCCAAGGAACAGCGAACTAGAAAATGCAAATTCCGCGTCGAACCATCCCTTCACTCTGTGAACAGGCTGTCGCGCTCACTTCATCCCAATGTTTGAGCAACCCCTGGAAATCTCTTCTTCGTCGGTGATCTCGCATACGGGCGTTGACTTCAACAGTGTCGGATGCTGTCCGGTAGCCGGTAGCCGGTAGCCGGTAGCCGGTAGGGCGGTATCGGTAGCGCCGAGCATATAGACATGTTGCTATGCGTTTCAATGGCTGGCTGCTCTGACACGCAATTATCGCCTTGATAACCGGAGCGATGTTCCGTACAGTCTGTAACCGGATCGGCGTTCCGGTTATGGTTGTGGCCGCGCTCGTCGATACCGATAATCGTTTCGAAGGGAGCAAACATGCATTGCAAACCTGTCGCACTCGTTACGGGCGCAAACAAAGGGATCGGTCTTCAGATCGCCAAGGATCTGGCATCGAAAGGATTCAAGGTGCTTGTCGGAGCACGCAACCTAGATTTGGGCGTGATCGCGGCGAGAAGCGTTGCGCCAGATGCGCAAGCCATCCAGCTTGATGTGACCGATCAAATGTCAATTTCCGCAGCTGCCAAGCAAATTGACGAGACGCTCGGACGTCTTGACGTGCTGGTCAATAACGCAGGGATATCGAACCCTGCGAAGCCGGGGACTCATCTGGATGACGTTATTCAGTCGGGCAGGTTAAGCCGCATCGCTGCCGACGATCTGCGTATCGTGTTTGAGACAAACGTGTTTGGGGTTGTCGCGGTAACGCAGGCGATGCTGCCACTTCTTCGCAAATCACCGGCTGGACGTATCGTCAACATATCGAGCGCTACTGGCTCGCTAGGATTGAAGGACGATCCATCAAACCCATTTCGAAGCCAGGTCGGTGTGTACCATGCGTCGAAGACTGCGCTCAACGCGATCACTCAAGCGTTTGCGATCGAGCTGGAAGGGACGGGCATCAAGGTCAACGCAGCATGTCCGGGCTTTACCGCAACGGATCTGAGCAACTTTGCTGCAGGGGCGGGATCGGTTGAGGATGCAGCACGAGAGCCGGTCCGCTTGGCGCTCCTTGACGCACGTGGAACGACCGGAACCTTTTCCGACGACGGTGGCCATATTCCGTGGTGACTTGACTCCACGACAGGAGCAATCTTGGCATGCCTCAGTACCGCAACCTGCCATACCTTTGTCGTTTGCGGTGTCTTGCATGGGCGACGGCCGAACGACGAGCCCGCATTTGAGGCATCCATGAGCGTGATCGGTCCGCCTAGCGTCAAAAACATGCTCTCCACACCTCGCATCGAAAATCTGCGAGATGTGGACTGCGTGGGGCGATCGGAGGCAGATCCTGGATTTCTGTCTGAAGTACGAACCCGCGATGGCCGCGTCAGTCACTCACGAATGACTTACGTCTTGTCGTGAAAGCTCGCTTTCGTTGGAGTAACCGGAAACGAAGGGTTTGAGCGCACTCGTTTCAGGATCGAAGACGTAACGCGAAATCCTTCCGATGTTTCCACCATAGATATGGACGCTGATCGAGACGCGATCCTCATACATGTTGGAGACCCGATGAATATCGCCCGTGCGCGGAGAAATGCTTTCGACGATGCCTGGCTCGAGATAGTCCACGCCACGTGATCGCATAGGACAGTTTGGCAGACCCAGCTCGTATGATTCGGCACGCTCTCCGCCTCGCAGCATGCCGATCAGTGCCCAGACCGTATGATTGTGGATCGGGGTCTGCTGGCCAGGCCCCCAAACGAAACTGACCACCGAGAAGCGGTTGGCCGGATCCGCATGGAGCAGGTACTGCTGATAGTACTGAGGATGCGGCTGCGCGTATTCGTCGGGAAGCCAGTCATCGTTGCGGACGATGTCCTGAAGGAGCTCTCGCCCCGTGCTCAAGATTTGGTGCTCGTCGCCGGAGAAGGTGTCAACAAGCCGGGTAAAGTCGCGGACGAAGCGCCCGAAGCGAGGGGATGAAACAGGCATCAGATGTCTCCGGATGTTGGATGTTGTCACGGTCACCCAAGTGCTCTTCGGTAAGCCTTGTATTTGGCATCATGACACGGTGTTGGGCGTTTAGAGATGATTCTCCTCTCAGCAATCGTCACGAGCAATTGAATCTGATTTCAATCATCAAGCTTACTCTGCGCCGCTCCTTCCCTCTGCCGAATGATCAGCGAGTCGTAGGCTTGAGGCTCGTTTGATGCCGACGTGTTTCTTGCCAAAACGCACGAGCAACCGGAGAAAGGCGGTTCTCGTTCAGGCATACCAGACCGATACGCCGCGAAGTGCTCGGCGAAATAGGACGGAAAACCGTGCCGTCGTACCGGTCCGGAAGCGCGAGTTTTGCGAGGACGGAGACTCCCTTTCCGCTCGCGACCAGTTCGAGTATCGACATCAACTGAAGAAGTTCGTAGGCGACTCGCGGATGGAGGTTGTTCCTCGCGAACAGCCTGGTCACCAGCGCCTGTGAACCGGCGCGAGTCAGGATGAAAGGGTCCGCTGTCAGTTCCTTGAGCGGGACGACCTCCAGCTTGGCCAAACGATGGTCGGACGGCAGGACTGCCACGAGTTCATCAATGGCGAGTGTTTGCGAATCGAAGTCCAACTTCGGAAGCGTGACTGCAGCGAGTTCGAGCCGCCGCTCGATCAAATCTCGTAACGTTTGTTCGTCCGGCTTCTCCGTCACCATGACGTCGACACCGGGATATCGGGCCTTGAAGCGTTCTATCAGCGCCGGAAGAACCCTGATCGTGGCGCTCGCACCGAACGAACCGAGGCGTAGCAAGCCCGTCTTCAGCTCGGCACCGGCGAGCGCCGTCGCCTGAACCAGCTGCAGGGACGCAAAGACATCGCGTACATGGGGAAGGACATGTTCCCCGGTATAGGTCAGTGCGACGCCAGAGGCATTCCGGTCGATCAGTTCCGTACCAAGTGCCGTCTCAAGTGCGCGCAATGCGTGACTGGTGGCTGACGGCGACATGCCGAGCGTCGCTCCGGCACCGGCTATTCCATCAGAGGAAGTGAGGGCCAGCAGAAGCTCGAGCTGCCTCAGGGTGGGGGTGGTCATGCCGGATCGACGCGTCATTGAGCTTGCCTTCAAGTAATTTTCGAATACATGAATCCTATTTCCGGACTGGTTCGCTTGCAAGATGGACGGCGATGCATGTACTTCGCCAGTGCAATGATCGAACGAATGTACCGGAGCTGGATGAGACCGGCAGCGATCGGCAGGGCTGTCGGTCGGTGACGAAGCACGCTCTCCACAGACCCGGGGAGGCAGCAGCGATGCGCAATCACCGAGTTTGCGTTCAATCGGATGACTTGAGGTCAAATTCAATTGTTCATGAATGTGATGAAACATACGATAACTTCAAGATCGGAAGGCAGCCAACAGCGGCTCCCGTCAATGGGTTCCGGGTCGTTGTTGGAGGCTCAAATTCAAAAAATGGAGGCGCCAGATGTCGACATGCGCAATACAGGACTTGTACTCCCCGGAGTTTGCTCATTGCTATGGTTGCGGACCTCAAAACCAGCACGGTCATCACCTGAAGAGCCACCTCGTGGGTGACCAGACAGTCGCCAGGTTCACGCCTGAAGCCCGATACAGCGGGGGTGTTCCCGATCACGTTTACGGCGGGATGATTGCGTCGCTGCTCGACTGCCACGGCGCTGCGTCGGCCGCCGCATTTGCCTGTCAGAGAGAAGGGCGTGAGATCGGCGACGGTCCACAGATTCGTTTCGTGACGGCCTCGCTGAAGGTCGACTTCAGGCAGCCGACTCCGCTCGGGATCGAACTCGTCGTGACCGGCAAGCTCCGATCGCTGGAAGGGCGAAAGGCATGGATCGACTTGACGTTGACTGCAAATGGCGTCACATGCGCCGTCGGCGAAATGCTGGCAATTCGGTTGCCGGAACGAAACGGCGCTTAGCCGGGTTCCACTCCAGGCGTCCGAAGCCTGCTTCATAAAATAATAAGAAATACTGAACGGGTCGACGCTGTACATGAGATTGCACGCGTTGCACCGCTCACAAACAAAGGAGACGACATTGAGTGCGCTAGCTGATTTGGGATTGTCCGTCGAATCTGCGACCAGGATACCGTTCACCCGATATGACATGGGATGGGTCATCCTTTGCATCGGCATGGCGATAGGCGCCGGCATCGTCTTTCTTCCGGTACAGATCGGAATTGTCGGCGTGTGGGTGTTTGCTGCCTCGGTGGCGCTCGCATACCCGGCGTTGTACATGATGCAGAAGCTCTACTTGCAGACCCTGTCCGAAAGCGACGAATGCGAGAACTATGCGGGAATCATCTCGCAGTACTTCGGCAAGAACTGGGGCATCGTCCTCGCCATAGTGTATTTCCTCATGCTCGTCAAAGGCATGCTCACGTACTCGCTGGCAGTCACCTTCGACACGGCCAAATACCTGCAAAGCTTCGGCGTAACGACGGGATTGCTTTCCGACAGCCCGCTGTTCTCGCTGGCCATCCTGAGCGGGTTGGTGCTGATCGCGGCACAGGGCGAGAGGCTGATCTTCAAGGTATCGGGCCCACTGGTGATCTTCAAGCTCGGCGTGATCGTTCTGCTCGGCATTGTGATGATTCCCCATTGGGATATGCGGGCGAATTTGCCGCCCTTGCCCGAGCTCAAGCGCTTCGTCGCCGACACCATCCTGACCGTTCCGTTCACGCTGTTTTCCATCCTGTTCGTGCAGATCCTCAGCCCGATGAACGTTGCGTTTCGCAGGGTAGAGAACGATCCGCGAGTCGCGACGTACCGAGCCATTCGGGCCAGCCGTATTGCATACGCGGTACTCGTTGTCGCGGTGCTCTTCTTTGCTACGTCATTTTCGCTTTCGATTTCGCACGAACAGGCGCTTTCGGCCAAAGCGCAGAACATTTCGGCCCTAGCGTTGGCGGGTAGCGTCATGCCCGGGAACGGTGTGCTGTACATGACAACCGCGCTCAACGTGTTCGCCATTCTCACTGCGTTTCTCGGGATCTACCTCGGGTTCGAGGAATCGATTAAAGGCGTGGTGATGAACATCATCACGCGCTTCGTTCCGCAAGAGCGTATCGATTCCCGCGTGGTATCTGTCTACGTGTGCGTATTCATCGTGCTCAGCTTGTGGTTATGGGTGCAGACGCGCTTCTCGATTCTGCTGTTGCAACAGCTCGCATCTCCGATCTACGGGATTGCGTCGTTCATCATTCCCTGCGTACTCGTGTACAAGGTGCCCGCGCTTGAAAAGTACCGGTCTAGCCGCGTGTTTTTCGTGTTTTTGTTGGGTGTCGTCGTGAGCTTGTCGCCCGTTCTCAAGGCGATGGGCTACTGATTCCGCCGCGCAGTTGCAGCTCAGGCAAGACCGAGTGAGGTTGAACGTTATGACTCAAGTTACGAACATGTTCCCGGCTGACAAGCCTCGATTCGACTTCGATACCGTTGTGGACCGCAGTCGAAGCAATTCAATGAAGTGGGGCGACCCGGCTGCTTTCATGAGCGCTGAGCAGGCACGCGCCAGGCCATTGCCGATGTGGGTCGCGGACATGGATTTCAAGTCGCCGCCTGCCGTGAACGAAGCGTTGTACGAAGCGGTGTCGCACGGTGTCTACGGCTATCCCGCAGGGCCGACGCAGGGATACCTCGATGCGGTGACCGGATGGCAGCACAAGCGCTTCGGTTGGGACGTCCGCCCGGAGTGGGTCGTGCCCGTCGCGAGCGTCGTTGCAGCGATCAAGATCGTCGTGCAGGCCTTCTCGCAGCCTGGCGATTCGGTGTTGATCCAGCCGCCGGTCTACGTCCACTTTCACAATGACGTCGTGATCAATGGTCGCCACGTCGCCGCGGCGCCGCTGCAGTTCGATGGAGTGCGATACCGCTTCGATGCAAAGGTGTTCGAGGACGCGATTCGCGACAACACCAAGGTTTTCATCCTCTCGAACCCGCACAATCCCACGGGTAATGTGTGGACAGGTGATGAACTGCGCACCATGGGCGAAATCTGCCTGAACCATGGTGTGCTCGTACTGGCCGACGAGATTCATTGCGATTTCGTGCTTGCGGCAGGAAGGAAACATACGCCGTTTGCATCGCTCGATGCGCGATTCGCGCACAACAGCATCACGTGCACCTCTGCCAGCAAGACGTTCAATCTGGCGGGACTGCAATGCGGAAACATGTTCATCGCCGACAAGATCAAGCGTGACGAAGTCGTACGGACGATTGACCGAAACCACAACACGCGCATCAATCTGCTGGGAATGGTCGCGACCGAAGCCGCTTTCACGCATGGAGCGGAGTGGGTTGAAGCGCTCGTCGCCTACGTTTCGCAGAACCAGAAGCACTTCGCCCATCGGATCAACGCGCTCGATGCGGGTGTGAGCGTGATTGCAATGGATTCGCTCTACCTCGCATGGATGGACTGCCGCGCGCTGGGAATGACACCTGAAGCGCTGGAGGACTTCATGCTCGTCAAGGCGCAGGTGTGGCTCGACAAGGGACCCAAATTTGGCGCGGAGGGGCACGGTTTCATGCGGGCAAATCTGGGCTGTTCGCGGCAAACGGTGGACCTGGCGATCGACCGCATCTCGCGGGCACTTGCCGCGCGCTAAGTAGCCGCATCAGCGTGTGGACGGAATGGTCAACGGCCTGCGCGTCGCTCGACGGCCGGTTTGCGAAGTGTGATTGAAGTCGGATTCATTTGTTTGTGAAAGACGTGAGTCATACGATATTAACCAAGTCACTGGAGTGAGGAGGAAGACGATGGATCGGGTTGTCTTTTCGCGCGGTTCCATGTGGTCAGATGGTTGCATCATGACGTTTGCCGAACAACGCTCAAACGGTGGTGCTGCATGACGGCAGATCAGAAGATGGCGTTGGCAGGAATCAAAGTCCTAGACTTGTCCCGCATCCTGGCGGGGCCGAGCGCGGCGCAACTCCTCGGCGATCTGGGCGCGGATGTCGTCAAGGTCGAAAAGCCCGATGAGGGCGACGATACGCGCAAATGGGGCCCGCCCTATGTGCGCGGGACATCCGGTGAGGACACCGACGAAAGTGCCTATTACCTCTCGGCCAATCGCAACAAGCGTTCGATCGCGATCGACATCGGTTCCGATTCGGGTAGGGAGCTTGTGCATCGGCTCATTGCACAGGCAGATGTGCTGGTGGAGAACTACAAGGTGGGCGGTCTTGCCAGGTACGGCCTGGCGTATGAGCAAATCAAGGATCGCTATCCTCGCTTGATCTATTGCTCCGTCACCGGCTTCGGGCAAACGGGCCCGTACGCCTCCCGACCCGGATACGACTTTCTGATCCAGGGGATGGGTGGAATCATGAGTCTGACCGGCGTGCCGGATGGGGAGCCGATGAAGGTGGGTGTCGGAATCGCCGATGTCATGACTGGGATGTATGCCACGGTCGGCATCCTGAGCGCTTTGCACCATCGTCAGCAAACCGGGGAAGGGCAACATATTGACATTTCCCTTCTCGATACGCAGATCTCCTGGCTAGTCAATGCCGCAACAAATTATCTGGCTGACGGGAAAGTGCCGTCGCGTTTGGGGAACGGTCATCCGAACATCGCCCCATACCAGGTGTTCTTGACAGCGGATTCGCCGATGATCCTCGCCGTTGGAAACGACGCACAGTTCCGCCGGTTTTGCGAGGTCGCAGGAATTGGTGCGCTCGCATCCGATGAACGCTTTGCGACGAACCCGATGCGTATCCGGCATCGGATTGAACTGTGTGAACTCGTGGGCAAAGCGCTGAGAGGCAAGCAGCGCGCGACCTGGCTGCAAGAACTCGAGGCGGTCGGGGTTCCGTGCGGGCCGGTGAACGATCTGGAAGACGTGTTCGCCGACCCCCATGTCCAGGCTCGCGGTGCCGAGCTGCATATGCCGTGCGAGTGGGCGATGGGCGGCGAGATTCGCCTCCTCGCAAACCCGTTGAAGATGTCCGCGACGCCGCCGAGCTACAGGCGCCCGCCGCCGCGGCTCGACGAGCACGCCGAAGAAGTCCTGATGGATTGGCTTCAAAACAATCAAACGTATTAGGAGGCACCATGTACGACCTCACTCCCGAACAACTGAATCTCCAGGTGCAAGCACGGGAACTCGCGCAGTCAGTATTCGCTCCGACTGCCGCGAATACGGACCTCACCGAACAGTATCCGTGGGACAACGTCGCAACACTGCGCGATGCCGGATTCATGGGAATGACGTTGCCCAAGAGCCTCGGCGGACGCGGTCTTTCCTATCTGGATACCGTGGTCGTCATTGAAGAGATGGCCAAGGCGTGCGCGACCATGGGGCGAATCACCGTCGAGGCAAACATGGGCGCGATCGGTGCCATTGCCAAGTACGGGACCGAGGCCCAATTGAAGGTGGCGGCTGATCTCGTCCTGGCGGGGGACAAGCCGGCGATCTGCATCTCGGAGCCTGATGCCGGCAGCGCGGCCAGCGAGATGACGACGCGCGCCGACAGGAAAGGGGACGACTACGTCCTGAATGGCGAGAAGTACTGGATTACCGGCGGCGGCGTTTCGAAGCTACACCTCATCTTTGCGCGGGTATTCGACGATGGTGTCGAACAGGGCATCGGTGCATTTATCTCCGTGCGAGACGGAAACACACCCGCCGAACTCGTTGTTGGTCGCAGGCTTTACGCGATGGGCGTGCGCGGCATTCCGGAAACCCATCTCGAGTTCCGCGACCTCAAGGTGCACAAGTCGATGCTTGTGATGCCTCCCGGTGGTCTCAAGCGCGGGTTCGCATCCTTGATGACGGCCTACAACGCCCAGCGTGTCGGCGCGGGAACGGTTGCCCTGGGTATTGCTCAAGGCGCATTCGAGGAAGGCATGGCTTACCTCAAATCCAGGCAGCAGTTTGGCCGGCCGATCGCAGAATTCCAGGGGTTGCAGTGGATGCTTGCCGACATGTCGACTCAACTGGAAGCCGCGAGATTGCTGCTGCGCTCCGCCGCCGCCAGTGGTGCGGACTTTCCGGATATCGACAAGGCAGCGCGGGCGAAGATCTTCGCGGCTGAAACGGCCAACAAGGTCACCAATGATTCGCTGCAGTTCTATGGGTCTTCCGGGTATGGCCGTCATAACCCGATGGAGAGGCACGTGCGGGATGCGCGCATGTTCACCATCGCAGGCGGGACGGCGCAGATCTTGCGCACGCAGGTCGCTGCCACGTTGCTGGGCATGAAGCTGCCGCAGACGCGTGAAGGTTTTCTGAAGGCGGTGCAGAGCAGTAACCCCTGAGCCAGCACGCGTTACGTCACCGATGACGCGAACCGAAACCTGGTGTGCTCAAGGTATCGGCTCCGAGCGCCAGCGCTCGTGAGCTTGCGGGCGGACTATCGACGTCAGTGCCGAGTCCGCCCGGGAAGCAGATCGAGAGTGCATCGTACGTTGTCGACAATCGAGGAGGTCATCTCATGGAAGGGATGGTGGAACGGCGGCTGACCGGCTGCAGTATTCCGATGGCATGTGCCATGTCCACGACCGTTAATGCGCGGGCCTGTCCATGCGCAACGGGTCAAGCAATTCAATATTCTTACGACTATCGTGTCTCGCTTTCAGTCTAGCCGTCGTGCATATCGCTCTGTGCAACAAAGATGTCGTGCTACAGGGAGGTGCGCGTGAATCGACAGCTCCTTCTGTGCCTCAGTCGTGTCGGCACGTGCATGGGTACGATGGCATTTGCCGGCGCATTGCCAATACTTCGCTCCGCATGGCACATGGATGCCGCTACTGCAGGTTCGATTCAGACCGCGTTCAATCTGTCCAATGCGCTTGCACTCCTGGTTACCGCGTGGCTTTCCGATAGTCTGGGCGCAAAACGTGTGTACTTGGCCAGTACTTGGGCGGGTGCTGCAGCATTGATGGTCTTCGCGATTTTCGCCCGCTCACCTCACACCGCGCTGCCTCTGATCGTGTTCGTCGGCCTGACGCAAGGGGGCGCGTACGCGCCGGTGCTGCTCCTCGTTGCGGAACTGAGCCCGGCAGCGGAGCGGGGTCGCAGGATGGGACAGATTCTGGCTGCAGCCTCGTTGGGTTATCTGCTCTCGGTGTTTCTTTCCATGTGGGCAGCGACCACCTATGGCGCGGCTGCGGGGTTCACCATTTGTGCGATAGGTGCATTGGCCGGTGCCGTATCTGGCCAGATCGCTCTCAAAGGCGTGGAGAATCGACGGCACGGTAGCGAAGCGTCGGTGTCGTCCGAGCCCCTCAAGTGGCGGAGCGTGTTTGGCACGACCTCTTTGTGCCTTCTGGTCGGTTATGTTGCCCACTGCTGGGAGCTGCTGGGAAGCTGGGCCTGGACTCCAACCTTGCTGGCGACAACACTGCACGCGCGCAACCTGGGCGCGATGACGACGAGCCTGGTTGTGGCCGGCACAATTCACCTGTCGGGCATGATCGCCACGGGAGTTGTCGGGGCGCTGTCCGATCGCTGGGGGCGAGCGCGCGTACTCATTTGCGTCGGTGCAATGGGGGCGTTGTGTTCGATGCTGATGGGCTGGTCCGAAGAGTGGGGGCCAGGCTGGATGATCGCTTTGGCCGCGACCGGCAGCTTCTTCATCCTTGCCGATTCGGGCGTACTTTCGGCCGCCATGACCGACGAGGTGCCCGCAGCGTATCTGGGACGGGTGATGGGCGTCAGGTCGATCCTGGGGTTTGGAGTTGGAGCATTTGCACCGGTGACATTCGGGGCAACACTCGATTGGACTCATCACTGGGGATGGGCGTATATGCCGCTGGCCGCGGGCGGAATCGTTGCGTCCCTTGCTGCTTTGGTGTTGCGAAAGAGCAGCCAGTCAAGCGAGATCGAGTCGCATCAATCGCCATCGTCCATCGTTCACAAGCGCGACTTCGAACGTACGTAAGATTCGAACTTGAACGAGTGCAGGCTTTGCGTTCACAGCAAAAAGTTGTCCGCTGCGACGTATTGTACATTCCGAAAGGTAGTTACAAATAGACGAGGATACTGGGTAATACTCACCTCGATCGAGGGGATGCTGCAATCAGGATTGCTGCCACCATGGCGGTTTGGATCCTCGCTGCTTGAGAACGCGTGAGCGGCCTTGCGCGAACGGCGATGCAGGTACGGAACACGTGCCCAGAATTTGCCAGCACCGCCTTCGAGGTTCAGGAAGTTCGTTCCGGAGCAACGCCGAACTGCCCCTAGGTAGCTATTTTAAGCATGCGTTGACGTTGCCGAGAAGTGGGATGGGATGGCCGAGTATTATCTTCCGGAAGGATACCGATACTGGGTTGCCGCAATGTGTACCCCAACCGGACTTTCGCCGGTTCTAGGGCGAATGGATTCGTCGCTTCCGACGATGGGCGCTCCACGCGCAGCCTTCTAGACTTCACTGCATTCTGGTCGGTGCCAGTAGGAGTCATCGTGTTTCAAGGGCAAAGCTTGCGCGTCTCGCCGCTGGGCGATAGCGGCATTTTCGAATTGTGCTTCGATCGTCAGGGCGAATCCATCAACAAATTCGACCGCAGGACGATCGACGAATTGCGGCAGGCCAATCAGTACCTGCTGAATCAGGCCGGCCTGCGAGGCGTCCTGGTGACGAGCGCGAAGGACGTTTTCATCGTCGGAGCGGATATCACCGAATTCGGGTCCAAGTTCGCGCAGCCGGCGGCGGCCATTGCCGCGGACGTCGCGGGAAGCAACGACGCCTTCATCCAGTTCGAAGACCTGCCGGTTCCTTCCGTGGTGGCGATCAACGGCTTCGCGTTGGGCGGGGGCCTCGAATTTGCACTGACTGGCGCGATGCGCGTCATGTCGAGCGACGCGCAGATCGGTGTGCCGGAAGTGAAGCTCGGCCTGTTCCCCGGGTTCGGGGGCACGGTCCGGCTGGTGCGCATTGCAGGGGCCGCGGTGGCGTGCGACTGGGTTGCCGGCGGCAAACCTGCCGAGCCTGCGGCGGCCTTCGCCGCCGGCGTGGTGGACGATATCGCGGCACCGGACGAACTGCGGTCCCGTGCGATCCATTTGCTCGAACGGGCGATCGCGAACGAAGTCGATTGGCAAGCGCTGCAGGATCGAAAACGCAAACCGCTGTCAGCGGAATCAGCGCAAGCCGCGGCTGCTTTCGAGCAAGCTCGCGCCATCGCAGCCGAACGTGGCTCGCCGCACCAGCCTGCCGCACTCGCGGCGATCGACATGATGGCCGAGGGGGCGGGCCTCGACCGTGCCGGTGCGCTGGCGCTCGAAGCGAAGGTGTTCGGCGAAATCGCCCGTACCCAGGCCGCATCGTCGATGGTTCAGACCTTTCTGAGCGAACAGGCGGTCAAGAAGATCGCGCGCCACCACGCAAAAGAGGCGGGCAAGGTGTCCGGCGCGTTGGTGCTGGGCGCGGGGATCATGGGCGGCGGGATAGCGATCACCCACGCGCTGCGGAAGATCCCGGCCCGCATGTACGATCTGCAGCAGCGAGCGCTCGACCAGGGCATGGCCGAGGCGCGCAAGCAGGTTGCCCGTCAGGTCAAGACCGGGCGCCTGAACGAATCCGCAAGCGTCGAGATTCTGTCGGCTGTCCAGCCGCAGCTGGATCTTGCCGGAATCGGCGACGCCGATGCCGTGGTCGAGGCGATCGTCGAGAACCTGGACGTCAAGCGCAAGGTCCTCGCAGATCTGGAGCCGTCGCTCAAGGAAGGGGCGATCCTGGTGTCCAACACGTCGAGTCTGCGCATCGACGACATCGCGGCGCCGCTCAAGCGTCCCGAACGGTTTGTCGGCATGCATTTCTTCAACCCGGTCCCGATGATGCCGCTCGTGGAAGTCGTGCGCGGCACGCGTACCTCCGATCGGGCCGTGGCGACCGCGGTGGCCTACGCGACAGCGCTGGGCAAAACCGCCATTGTCGTACGCGATTGCCCCGGGTTTCTCGTCAACCGGGTGCTGACCGCATACATGCGTGGTTTTCTGAAACTGATTGCCGACGGCGCGGACTTCGAGCAGGTCGACAAGGTCATGGAGTCGTTCGGCTGGCCGATGGGGCCGGCGTATCTCGAAGACGTGGTCGGCATGGACACGGGTAGCCATGTCAACAATGTCATTTCAGCGGGCTATGCGGATCGCATGCCCGAGCTCGCCGACGATGCGTTGCGCGTGATGGTGCGACATGGCCGCTTCGGTCAGAAGAACGGCCTGGGCTTTTACCGCTACGAGGCCAGTGCGACCGGCGGCAAGCCGCGGCGTACATCGTCGACGGACGCACACGCGCTGCTTGCGCAACTGCAGTCGGAGGGGCGCCGGAATTTTACTCACGAACAGATCGTCGACCGCATGATGCTCCCGATGGTGCTCGAGGCGGCGCGGACGTTGCACGAGGGTGTGGTCGGAACCGCGGTGGAAGTGGACCTGGCGATGCAGCTTGGTCTCGGCTTCCCTGCCTATGCCGGCGGCCCCCTCAAGTATGCCGACTGGCTGGGCCTTGCCGAAGTGGTGCGCCGTTGCGACGAGCTGAATGCACTGGGGCCGGCCTATGAGCCCGGCCAGCAACTGCGCGAGATGGCGTCGGCCAACGAACGCTTCTATCCGATTTCCCAGTGAGGGCATGACGTGCACTTCCAGCTTCCCGAAGACGTTCAGCAAATGCAGCAGACGCTGCGCCGGTTCGTGGATGAGCGGATACTCCCTCGCGACAACGAGTATCAGCGCATCGCCGATTCCGGCCGCTTCCCGACGGAGATCGTCGAACCGCTCAAGCAGCAGGCGCGCGACGCGGGTCTATGGAATCTGTTTCTGCCGGGGCTGCTCGACAACGAGCCGGGTACGCGGCTGACCAATATGCAGTACGCGCCGCTGGCCGAGATCATGGGGCGTGTTGCGTGGGCATCCGAGGTGTTCAACTGCAACGCGCCGGACACCGGCAACATGGAGTTGCTGCACCTCTTCGCGAATTCCGCACAGCGGGATCGATGGCTGGTTCCGCTCCTCGAAGGGACCATTCGCTCGTGCTTCGCCATGACTGAACCCGACGTGGCTTCGTCAGACGCAACCAACATCCAGACGTCTATCAGGCGCGAGGGCGACGAGTACGTCATCAACGGCCGAAAATGGTTCACCACGGGCGCGATGCACCCCAATTGCAAGCTGGCGATCGTGATAGGGGTGACCGACTTCGATCCGGACGCGGCCAAGCATCGCCGACATTCGATGGTGCTTGTTCCGATGGACACGCCGGGTGTGCGCATCGTCCGCAACGTGCCGATCATGAGCCACCATCTGCCGGAGGGGCACTGCGAAATCGCGTTCGAGAACGTGCGCGTGCCGCTGTCCAGCCTGCTTGGCGAAGAGAACAGCGGGTTCGCGTTGGCGCAAGCCCGCCTGGGGCCCGGGCGGGTCCACCACTGCATGCGAACGATCGGCCAGTGCGAAGTCGCACTGGATCTGATGTGCGAGCGCGCGCTGTCACGCCGCGCGTTTGGCAAGACCTTGTCGGACTTCGCCAACATTCAGGACTGGATCGCCTATTCGCGCGTCGAGATCGACCAGGCTCGCCTGTTCGTTTTGCAGGCGGCCTGGAAGATGGACACCTATGGCAACAAGTCCGCACACCTGGATGTTTCGGCCATCAAGCTCGTCGCGGCACAGCTGCAGACACGCGTCGTCGATCGTGCGATCCAGGTATTCGGCGCGATGGGTATCACGCCCGACACGCCGCTGGCTTACCTCTGGTCCTGGGGGCGGGCAATGCGCTTCTTCGATGGTCCCGACGAAGTTCACCTGCGCGCCATCGCTCGCGCCGAGTTGGCAAAGGCCAAGGAACAGCTCGGGTCGACGGCGCCGTACTACCGTCACCATTGAAGGCTCGCTGTATGTCACGTCCATGCCATCGCGGGCAACGGTCTGGCAGTGACGGGGCGAGGGAGCATCGTTCCTCGGGACTAGCCCGGGCCGACCGTACTCGATGTGTCCGTCGGTATGGCCAACACTGTCGCTTAGGTACGCGGTATTGCCGCTGATTCTGAGGGTGGCCCGAATGCCTTCCTCATCAAACGTAACACCAGCTTTCAAGGAAGTTGAACGATGAAGACTCGTATCACTGAGATGTTCGACATCCGCTACCCGATCATTCAGGGCGGAATGCAATGGGTTGGCACCGCCGAAATGGCTTCCGCGGTGTCGAACGCAGGCGGGTTGGGCATCCTCACGGCACTCACCCAGCCGACGCCGGACGCGTTGGGCGCCGAGATCGACCGATGCAGGAAGATGACCGATCGCCCGTTCGGCGTCAACCTGACCATTCTGCCTACAGTCAAGCCGCCTCCGTATGACGAGTATCTCGAAGTTGTGATTGCGAAAGGTATTCCGGTGGTCGAAACCGCTGGCAGCAGCCCCAAGGAGTTTACCGCGCGCTTGAAGGCAGCTGGCGTTCGGGTGATCCACAAGTGCACGAGTATTCGCCACGCACTCTCGGCTGAACGCAATGGTGTCGACGTTGTCAGCATCGACGGCTTTGAATGTGCCGGTCACCCGGGAGAAGATGATGTCGGGGGATTGGTGCTCATTCCGCTTGCGGCACGTGCACTGAGCATCCCGGTGATTGCGTCCGGCGGCATCGCTGATGGCCGGGGGCTGGCTGCAGCATTGGCCTTGGGGGCAGAGGGCGTAAACATGGGGACGCGCTTCTGCGCGACCGTCGAAGCACCGATCCACAAAGAGATCAAAGAGGCACTAGTCTACGCCAGTGAGCGGGAGACGAACCTGATCTTCCGGACCTTGCACAACACTGGTCGGGTTCTGCGAAATCAAGTGTCGGACGAAGTCGTCTCGATCGAACGCCGGCCGGGCGGGTGTGAGTTCAAAGACATCCAGCCGCTGGTGTCTGGTCAGCGGGGGCGTGCCGCGTTGCAAAGTGGCCAGGTGAACGCCGGCCTCGTATGGGCAGGACAAACTGTCGGCTTGGTTAAGGATATTCCGACCTGTGGTGAACTGCTGGAGCGGATGGTGGCCGATTGCCGGGCCGCACTCGCGAGCGCGTCTAGACGGGCGACTGGAGCTGAATCATGCTAGCGCTGCGCGTACACGGATTTGACGGTCTTCATCAATGGATGCTGGAGCAGGCACCGGAAGTCTCGCCCGGTTTCGGTGAGGTCCAGGTCAGCGTTCTGGCAAATGCGATTTCGTATGTGGATTTACTCTTTGCGCGAGGAGGTTATCAGGTAAAGCCGCCGCTACCCCTCGTGCCCGGCACTGAGTTCACCGGTATCGTTGCGGCCCTTGGTCCCGGCGTCGAGGGGGGCTTGCAAGTGGGACAGCATGTTGTGGGCATGACTGTGGGTGGAGCATGGGCCGAGCGCACCAATGTCCCTGCCAGTGCGCTGGAGGTCTTGCCCCCGCATGTGGACATGCACGCGGCATCGGCACTGCCCGTTACGTACGCGACGGCACTGTATGCGTTGAAGCGCCGTGGAGCCCTTCAGCTAGGGGAGACCGTTTTAGTGCTGGGGGCGGCAGGAGGTGTCGGCCTTGCTTGCGTACAAGTCGCGAAGGCACTTGGTGCAACCGTCGTTGCCGGTGTGACCGGGGACGAAAAGATGAAAGTCGCTCAGCAAGAAGGGGCAGATCACGTCGTTGACGTTGGAAGCGCTGAGTGGCGTACCGCTGTGCAGGCAGCCGTGCCCGAAGGAATCGATGTCGTGATAGACATGCTTGGCGATTCGTTCACGGAGACGGCATTCCGCACCCTTCGATGGGGCGGCCGTCATTTGGTTATCGGTTTTGCCGGCGGCAATATTCCCGCAATCCGCTCCAACTTGCCGCTACTCAAGGGTGCCTCGCTCGTCGGCGTGGACATTCGCCAGTTCCGAGAGCGCGAGCCTGACCGTGCACGAGCCAATCTGGCCGAAGCGGTTGCAATGCTGGCGGCCGGTCAGCTTCGACCGCGCGTGGCCCAGGTTTATGCCGCTCCCGATTGGGCAAAGGCGATCAGGCAAGCTCAGGACGTTTCGACAGTGGGCCGAGTCGTTCTGGACTGGGGAACGAATTCACCGAAGGCGCTGGGTTGACCGCGTCGAGGACCACGGCGAATTAGCAGGGCAGCCGGCGTTCTACTAGGAAAATCACATCTATGACGATCCAATTCAACCGCTCGTGGAGTGATCCCGATCTCGAGCAGTATCGCGACACCGTCGTACGGTTCATCGAAGAGGAAATGCTTCCGCACGACGAGGCTGCTCGCCATCGCGGCCACGTTGGGCATGATTTGTGGCGGAAAGCTGGAGAACTTGGGATCCTGTGTGCCGATCTCCCGGAGGAATGGGGCGGTGCGGGGGGCGACTTCCGTCACGAAGCCGTATTCCATGAAGAGATGGCTCGACGAGCGCTCTCGGGCATGAATGCATCTGTGCACGCGATCGTGGCTCACTATCTCCTGAACCACGGTACGGAGGCGCAGAAACGTCGCTACCTGCCGCGCCTGATAGCGGGCGAACTGGTCGGCGCGATTGCGATGACTGAACCAGGCACCGGATCGGATCTGAAGGGCATTCGTACCCGGGCCCAGCGCACGCAGGACGGATGGTGTATCAATGGCGCCAAGACGTTCATTTCGAACGGGTTTTTGGCCGGCCTTGTCCTAGTGGTGGCGAAGACGGAGTCGGGTGAGGGTGCGCGCGGCATGTCGATCTTCCTGCTGGAGACGGCCGATTGCGCCGGATTCCGGGTTGGACGGTTGCTGGACAAGATCGGCATGAAGGCGCAGGACACCGCCGAGCTGTTTTTCGACGACGTGCTCGTCGGTGAGGATCAGATCCTGGGCGGACTGCCAGGACAGGGGTTCTACCAGCTGATGGCGGATCTTCCCTACGAACGGTTGCTCATCGGCGTGATGGCCCTGGCTGCAATGGAGGGCGCCTATGCGGAAACACTGGCGTATGTGCGTGATCGACAGGCATTCGGACAGGCAATTTCCGCGTTCCAGAACACCCGCTTCAAGCTTGCGGAGGTCGCCACGGAAATACAGGTCGGGCGGGCCTTCATCGATCGCTGCGTGCAGGACTTGCTGGTCGGTCGTCTGGATACCGCAACCGCTTCGATGGCGAAACTCTGGGGTTCGGAGGCCCAGGGCAGAGTGGTCGATGCCTGCCTGCAGTTGTTCGGCGGCTACGGCTACATGAACGAGTACACGATAGCGAGGATGTACACGGATGCCCGGGTTCAGCGCATCTACGGCGGCACGAGCGAAATCATGAAGGAAGTGATCGCACGCGCATTGTGACCGTGCGGGTTGTGCCGAGCATCATGCATGGCAGTACGAACTGCACGTAAGGCCCTGCGAACCGGGAAGTTCGCAGGGCCTTTTGTGTTTCCGACTCGAGCTCGTGACGACGGTTCGAATGCGTACGGCCCTCCGCGTACGCGTCAGCCCAGCGAGTCGCGCGAACACGGACGGCCCGCAAACGACCATGTCAGTGCCGGATACCATGCGAGCGTGGCGATGCGCGTCGCGGTGCTGCCGAAATGCTCGTCGAATGTGTCGTTCAGGCGTGCCGCCGACGCGAAGCCGAGCTGGACCGCAAGGGCGCGCAAGTCGTCGCGTGTCTGCGGGTACGCGAGCAATGCTAGCAGTGCTCGCATCAAGCGCTGTTCGCGGACGATCGCGGTGAGTGCGTTATTTTCGCGGAACAGCTGTCCGGTGAGCGTTCGCGGGCTCATCTGCAGCCGTTCCGCCGTGAACGGAACCGACCACGCCGAGGCCGGATCGCTGAATACCGCGCGGGCGACCCGGACTGCAAGGACGGGCGTCGCGGTCGTATCCCACGCGTCTGTCGCAACGTGCTCGACGTGCCGGTCGATGGTGAGATGCAACTCGTAACCGGTTCGCGGATCAATGGCGACCGCGCCTTCGTAATGCACGGTGCGATACGGCGCGAGGACGGCCGACCGCCCCTGCGTCAGCACACCACGGCGTCGCTCTCCGGCGAGCAGATGATGTCCGCGCCGAGCGCTCAAATGGATCGGAAACGGCAGGCGCAGGTTGTAGAGCCGCAGCAGGCGGCCGCCGCGCGTGGTGGGCTCCCTGGCGGAGACGGTGTTCGCATCGACCACGGTCGGCGAATGAACGGTATGAATCATGTTGGACGATCGTCGCGCGTTGCGTCGTGGGTGGCTTTCCTAGCCCCCGGCGCAGTCCGTTGCCGACCTCTCGCACGAATACCGCGTGTCTGACTGGCAGTATGATCGAGATCGCATCGTACAGATAACCATTCTCTGCTGGCCCGGCGTGGCTAGCAGAATTTTCCGGGGGAACCGACCGACGTTACTCTTCCGCGAGTGCCCGGCCGATCACCAGGCGCTGGATGTCGTTGGCTCCTTCGTAAATCTGGCAAACCCTGACGTCGCGATAGATGCGTTCGACCGGGAAATCCGCCACGTAGCCGTAGCCGCCATGGATCTGAATCGCGTCCGAGCAAATGTGCTCGGCCACCTCGGAGGCGAACATCTTTGCCATCGATGCTTCTTTCAGGCACGGCAAACCGCGATCCTTCAGCTGCGCCGCGCGCCACACCATCAAGCGGGCCGCGTCGAGTGACGTTGCCATGTCGGCAAGCCGGAAGGAAACGGCCTGTTGTTCGACGATGCGCTTGCCGAAAGCTTCTCGCTCTTTTGCGTAGCTCAACGCTGCCTCGAATGCAGCGCGCGCCATACCAACGGCCTGCGCGGCGATGCCGATCCGACCAGCCTCGAGGTTGGACAATGCGATGCGGTAGCCGTCACCCGCATTCCCCATCAGGGCGGATCCGGGAACCCGGCAATCTTCAAACAGGATTTGCGCGGTATCGGACGCGTGTTGGCCCATCTTTTCCTCGAGGCGGCCGACGATGTAGCCGTTCGTGCGCGTCGGCACAAGAAAGCAGGAGATGCCGTGCCTGCCGGCACCTTTGTCGGTTACGGCGAACACGATCGCGACGTCGGCGTTCTTTCCCGTCGTAATGAACTGCTTCACGCCGTTGATGACCCACTCGTCGCCGTCGCGTACCGCGGTCGTCCGGATGGCTGCCGCGTCCGATCCTGCATGCGGCTCTGTCAGGCAGAAGCACCCCAAAGACTTTCCTTGGGCAAGCGAGGGCAGCCATTCCTGCTTCTGCTGCATCGAGCCATACTTGAGCGTGATGCCGCAGACGAGCGAGTTTTGAACGCTTACGATCGTCGAAGTAGCGCCGTCACCCGCGGCGATTTCCTCCAGTGCCACGGCCAGGGAAAGATAGTCGAGGCCGGCGCCACCCCATTCTTCGGGCACCACGACCCCCAGTGCACCGAGTTCGCCAAGCTCTTTCAGTGCTTCGGACGGAAACGTGTGGTTGCGACTCCACTCTGCCGCATTAGGCGCAAGTCTCTCCTGCGCATACGCATGCATCGAGTCGCGAATCATCTCCTGCTCATCGTTCAGCATCATTCCGGGTTCCGTATTTCGTTCAGGTTAGAAGTTCGGCGGACGTTTTAAGAACTGCGTCTGCACGTGAGATGTCACGCCCATCAAGATGAATCGGACAACGAATTTAATGATCGATATCGGGGGAACGGATATCACTCGAACGTGTCCGAGTGCGAGCCTGCAGACGCCCACGCGCGCCTCATCAAACCCGCATGGCGGGGCGTTCGTGCGAAGGCGGGAATACCCGCCACACCCGGTCGGGGTGGCGGAAGAAGTACATGCTCACGAGCTCGCCAGGACCGGCGAGCTCGACATACACGCATCGTCGAGCGCCGCGTCCTGCCAAGCGAACCACTCTGGTTTGCCTGGTCGAGGGCCGACCCAGCCAATACTCGACCAGCGTATGCAGGAATTTCGCGCCTGTGCTCATGGGATCATCCGTCTCATCCGGGAAGCGCGCGCTGTTACCGCGCGAAGGAATGCGAGAAGAGGTTGCGGGCGCGTCATGCACATCAGGCGCTTTCGCGAGCGAGATACTGTTTTCGCAATTCGCCCTTCTGCAGCTTTCCGGTAGGCGTTCGCGGCAATGCGTCGACAAAGTCGACGCTCTTCGGTGCCTTGTACGAGGCAATCCGCGACTTCGCGAAATCGATAATCTCCTTCTCGAGTTCGGCCGTTCCCGCATAGCCTTCCGCGAGGGTGACGACGGCCTTTACGCGTTCCCCCATTTCCGGGTCGGGGATGCCGATGACCGCCACGTCCAGAATGGCCGGGTGGAGTGCGAGCGCGTTTTCGACTTCCTGCGGATAGATGTTCACCCCGCCGGAAATGATCATGAAGCCCTTTCTGTCGGTCAAGTAAAGGAATCCATCGTCGTCGACATGGCCGATGTCGCCCACCATCGTCCACGTCGAATGAACGGGGTGTTGGGACGCACGTGTCTTGTCGGGATCCTCGTGATACGCGAATGGCACCGTTTCACGCTCGAAATAGACGAGCCCGTCCGAGCCGGCCGGCAGTTCATCGCCGCTTTCGTCGCAGATGTGAATTGTGCCGAGTATCGAACGTCCGACCGACCCCGGCTTGTTCAGCCATTCCGACGGACTGATGGTCGTAATCCCGTTCAGCTCAGTGCTTGCATAGAACTCGTAGAGTACCGGCCCCCACCAGTCCATCATCTTGCGTTTCACGTCGACAGGGCAGGGGGCCGCCGCGTGTATTGCAACTTTCATGCTGCTGACGTCATACGCGCTTCTGATGTCGTCCGGCAGTTTCAACATCCGGACGAACATTGTCGGCACCCATTGGCTGACGTTCACGCGATATTTCTCGATTGCCACGAGTGCGGCTTCGGCATCGAATTTGTCCATCACGACGACGGTGCCACCCATGGCCTGAATTGCGGCGCACGTCCGCAGCGGTGCGGCGTGATAGAGCGGCGCCGGGGAGAGATAGACCGTATCGCTGCCGCACCCAAAATGGCCGCCGAACATGGCGACCATGCTGTCGCCGTCGTCCGACACCTGACGGTCGGGCAGCGGAAGTCGCACCCCCTTCGGACGTCCGGTCGTTCCCGACGAATAGAGCATGTCGGCGCCCCGCGGTTCGTCCCTTGGACGTTCCGACGACACCGTTTCCAGCACGGAGCCCAACGAGATGGAGCCGGGCAAGGCCGCGTCGAAATGCACGACATGCGAAAGAGACGGGAGGTCGGCCCATGCACGAGCGAGGTCCTGACCCACGCCTCCGACGAAGAGACATTTCGCTCCGGAGTTCCGCAGGATGTACTCGATCTCGTCGCTCTTGAGATGAAAGTTTATCGCCGCGACGTAGAGCCCCGAGCGCTGCGCCGCCCAGTAGACGTCGAATATGCGGTGGTCGTTCTCCGAAAGGATCGCGACGACGTCGCCTCGGTTCATCCCTTGCGCGCGAAGCCAGTTCGCGATCCTGAGAGACCGTTCTTCGAGTTCGGAAAAGGTGACATGCCGCCCCGACGCCGCCATGATCACGGCAGGCTTCGAGGGATGGGTTTGGGCGTGCGTTCCGGGGTACATTGCTTTCAGGAAATTTGGGTTGCGCTGGAGACAAGAGTCGGCCTGGATGGCATGTCGGATCCACATGAAGGCGGCGTCGCGTGAGACTTCCGGATCACGAAGGAGCGCTCGGCGTTTGCGAAGACGCGAACGACTCCATGAGCATGTTGAATGGGCACATCGTCTCCTTTCCATCTTGCATCGTTCTGCGAACCAGGGCTTCGCGTGACCGTACTATTGTGGCGCTGACGTCACGCTTCTTTGAGTCAAATCCTACTTTCAAGTATATACAATACTTCGACGTAAAAACAATATCGACTGTGTGTTTGTGTGTCATCGGTGGAGTCGGCCGGCGACGCGCGCGCGATCAATATATCGCGCGGTTCATTGGTCGATTCGTTGCATGTCGGTCACGTGTTCAAGTACGCCCTAATTGCTCGTATCAATCCGTGGATAAGCGCTGTGCAAGGCGTGCGGTAGTTCTTTGTAATGCTGTTCATATGAACTAGTTCACCTTGGAACCGGTCCTGCGCCACATCCTGACTCCCGGGGATTGGGGTATCTGCTGAGTCGTTAGTTCTGCGCATTGCGATCTCGTCTATTTCGACGATGGTCTCACCTGCGCGAGTGCGCGCCTAATCCGTGTGCCGGCCGTGACACGGATCGCGGGTCGGCACACTCAGACAAGGTGGAGACAACATGACCGACGAATATCAGACAACCTCGCGCTTCCGCAGTGGGTTGGCCGCGACTGGCATCGTGGGCGCGGTGGTGGCTTTGGGCCTCGCTGCTTGTGGGGGGGAGGTAGACAATGCCGCAGCGCCGACACCGGCGGCACCGACGACGATGCAAGTGCAGAATGCTGCGAGTGCATGTGCGGCTCTTGTCGGCGCCGGCGTCCCCGCCAGCGCCATTGCACTGCCGACGCAAGGCGCAACCATCACGTCCGCTTCACTCGTCGCAGCTGACAGCAAGACAGGCCTTCCGGAATACTGCCAAGTGCTTGGCAAGGTGCTGGCTGCCAATACCGCTGATCCCGCGATCAACTTCGAAGTCAATCTCCCGACTACCTGGAACTTCAAGGCATTGCAGTTGGGGGGCGGGGGCTTCAATGGCATCCTGGTGACCGGTCTTGGTGGACAGATCGGTGGTGTGCCCAACTGGCCGTCCGGCGAAAAGCAACCGCTGTCGATGAACTTTGTGACTTTCGGCAGCGACGGCGGTACAACCTTTGATGGATCATTCGGCCTCAACGCTCAAGCACTCGCCAATTATGGTGGGGAGAGCGTTAAGCGCACGCATGACACGGCACTATTCCTTATCGATGCGTTCTACAAGACCGCGCCACATCGCATGTATCACATCGGTGGGTCCAAGGGGGGGCATGAGAGCCTGGTGGCGGCGCAACGGTATGCGAGCGACTATGACGGAATCGTCGCGTACTATCCCGCGAACCAGAATCAGGCCATGGTGATGTCGTGGTTCCGGATGTGGAATGCTGCATATTCAACGAGTGGTGGGGCGCTCGATCCGGCCAAACAGGCTCTGGTTCGAGCCAAAGTTGTGGCTGCATGCGACGGACTGGATGGTGTCGTGGATGGTATCGTGAGCAACATTCCGGCTTGCCAGGCCACATTCTCGATCAACAGCTTGCGCTGCTCCGGCGGAGCGGACACAGGTGATACCTGTCTGTCCGATGCCCAGATCAACACGTTGATCACTGCGGCGACGCCGATGGAGTTTGCTTTCCCGCTTGCGAACGGAGTCACGAGCAATGGGCCTTACCCTGTGTTTCAGGGGGGGGACATGGAGGGAACGCTATTCGACCCCTTGGGCACCGACGGTACTCATACCGGGTACTTCGGCCTTGCCAATGCCGTCATCACGTATTTCGACCTTCAAAATCCGAATGCTACGAGCGTTGGTTTTGACTATCGTGCGTGGCAGTCTCGTGTCACCCAGTTATCCACCGAACTGGACGCGACGAATCCGAATCTCGACGCGTTTCAGAAGAGGGGCGGAAAGCTGATTCTGGTGCAAGGCACTACCGACATGCTCGTGACACCGAATCAAACAACCGCTTACTTCAACAAGGTCGCGGCCCGATATGGCGACTCTACAACCAGCTTTGTCCGGTATTACGTTGCACCGGGGTTTGGCCACGGCAACGGCGCGTTTGCGTTGCAGTGGGACTCTCTGGCAGCGCTGGACGGCTGGGTAGCATCCGGACAGGCGCCCATTGGTCCAGTCGTGACGGATGGCAATTCTTCCACGGCGGGGCGTACTCGGCCATTGTGCGAATACCCGCAGTTCCCGAAGTACAAGGGAACCGGCGACGCGAATATTTCTTCCAGCTTCGTTTGTGCTGACAGCTAAAGGGCAGGACTCGGTTCCACCTGATGGCCCGAGTCCAAGCATATGCGAGGGGACCATCCGGATGCAAGGATCGGCATGAGCAGGCGGCTGTCTGGCAGAATGCGCCGCTTATGATCCTGGATTGCTTAATCGGAGCACCCGCCCTAGCAAGCCTTGCTCGCGTTCCCGGAGATCGAGCGGAGGCGTTGGAGCAAGCGAGTTTGCTTGACGGCAAACAACTATCCGGAAACAAAAAAAATATTCTTACATTTTGGTTAGGAGATCTATGTATGAACAAGCCGTTCTATCGAAACCTTCTCTGTACGGCATTGCTGGGTGTGTTTTCGGCCGCAACCCATGCGCAAAGCACCGTTACGTTGTATGGCGTCATTGACGAAGGCGTGGTGTTCCAAAGCAATAGCGGAGCCGGCAAGCGGGTCTCGCTCGACTCGCTGGGCGGCATTTTCGGCAGTCGGTGGGGGATGACAGGCAGCGAGGATCTGGGCGCGGGCCTCAAGGCGATCTTCACGCTCGAGTCGGGCATCAACTTGAACAATGGTGCATTCGGCCAGGGTGGAACCGCATTCGGGCGTCAGGCATTCGTGGGTCTCAGCAGCGATCGCCTCGGCAGCCTTACCCTTGGGCGGCAATATGACATGATTTTCTACTTCCCGGAGCCCCTGACCGCCGAAGGGCTGCTCGGCGGTCCGGCCTCGTCGCATCCGGGCGATCTCGATAATGCCGCCAATACCATTCGCGTGAATAACGCGATTCGCTACATGAGCCCGACATTCAACGGGTTCAAATTCGGTGGCGAATACAGCGTCGGCGGTGTTGCCGGCAACCTGACGGCCAATAGCGGCTACTCGGTCGGCGCGTCTTATGAATACGGGCCGTTTAAGGTCGCGGGTGCGTACGAGTACTTCAAGAATCCGACTTCGGCGACGGCCGGATCCGGCTTCTTCACGGACAACGCCAGCGGGGCATCCCCACTGGCATTTTCACTCAACTCCGGATACAAGAGCGCGCAGTCCTTTCAGAATGCGATCGTAGCGGCCAACTACAAGATCGGCGCACTGACGCTGGCGGCGTCGTACTCGAACATTCAGTATGGCCACCTCAACGGCGAGTTACTGGGCGGAACGGCACGCTTCAACAACTTCGACATCGGTGCGCAGTATCAGTTTTCGCCGTTCTTCTTCGCCGGCATCATGTACAACTACCTGAACGGCCGGGGCGTCGGTACAGCCAGTGGCGCGACGATTGGCGGTCAACACTACAACCAGATCGGATTGATGGCTGACTACTTCCTTTCCAAACGGACGGACGTTTACTGGACCATGGGTTGGCAACGCGCGTCTGGCATCTCGTCGACCGGAAAGGCTGCCGTTGCGGATATCGGCAACTATGGCGATTCGTCGAACAATCATCAGATTCTGATTCGCGCGGCATTGCGCCATCGCTTCTAAATCTGGGCGAGGCTGCATGCGGACGCGTCCACGAGACCGTGCCGCGTGCAACTCTCCACGAGCGTAGCTCGGACCCAGTGGCCCCTCTTCATCGACGGTGAAGCTCGAAACGCGGACAACGCCTCGATGCTTGACAGTGGGAGAGCGCCGCCCCAATATCTACTCGCGAGTAGAAAACATACTTTTAAGTATTTTCGGGTTCGTGACGTTTCCCGAGACGGCTGAGAGACGCGTTGTACTTTTATCCGAATGGAGATTGGCATGCATATCGAGGGATTGGCTGCAATTGTAACGGGGGGCGCGTCCGGACTCGGCGGTGCGGTCGCGCGCCTGCTGGCGGAGAAAGGTGCCAAGGTCACGATTCTCGATCTCAACGAGGAATTGGGCCGCGCCTGTGCCCGGCAAGTCGGCGGCCATTTCGTCAAGGTCGACGTGTGCGACGAGGTTGCGGTCGATGCGGCGCTCGCGACGGCGGAAGGGCTCCATGGAAAGGCGCGCTTGCTGGTGAACTGCGCCGGCATCGGGCCGCCGGGAAAGGTCATCAATCGCGATGGATCTCCGCTCGCGCTTGACAACTTCGCGCGGATCGTCAACATCAACCTGATGGGGACCTTCAACGTCTTGTCGAAATTCGCGGCTCGATTGCACACGGAAGCACCGATCGGCGAGGAGCGCGGCGTCATCGTCAATACCGCGAGCGTGGCGGCATTCGATGGACAGATCGGTCAGCCCGCTTATGCCGCATCGAAGGCGGGCATTGTCGGCATGACGCTTCCCATAGCACGCGAGTTTGCGCGGTACGGGATCCGGGTCATGACGATCGCTCCCGGCATTTTCCTTACCCCGTTGCTGGCTAGCTTGCCACAGGACGCTCAGGACTCCCTTGGCAAGCAGGTCCCGTTTCCGAGCCGTCTCGGGCAACCCGACGAATTCGCCAAGCTCGTGCAGTCCATCGTCGAGAACTCGATGCTCAACGGGGAGGTGATTCGGCTCGACGGTGCAATCCGGATGGCGCCGCGATGATGTAACGCGGGTGCCGGCCGAGCATTCGAATCGTGCGCTACGAGCCGTCGTGCTTAAAGCAGACTTGTGACGCCGTGCGGTAGACGATTGGAAACGACATTGGCGTTTCCGATCCTAAAACATGGGAACGTGTATGAATGGAGAAAGCTTGCTGGTCGACGTCGAGGATGGCATTGCAACCCTTGCACTCAATCGGCCGGAATCGGGAAATGCAATCGATTTGCCCCTGGCTCAGGCGCTCATGCGGGCTGCTATCCGGTGCGATCAGGATCCTTCCATTCGCTGTGTCGTACTCACGGGCATGGGACGGCTCTTCTGCGCGGGGGGCGATCTGGGCTCGTTCGGGGCGGTCGGCGATGACCTGCCCGGCTTTCTGAGCGAACTGGCGGGTACGCTTCATCTTGCGCTTTCGCGGTTCATGCGAATGCCCAAACCGCTTCTCGTCCTGGTCAACGGGCCCGCCGCCGGGGCGGGCTTCAGCTTGGCAATCGCTGGAGATATTGTCATTGCCGCGCGCTCTGCGCATTTCACGCCAGCTTATGGCGCGGTTGGGCTCAGTCCGGATGGCGGGATGTCATGGCAACTTCCCCGCCTGGTGGGATTCAGGCGCGCCCAGGAAATGCTCCTTTTGAACCAGCGTGTCCGGGCCGACGATGCACTCGCAATGGGGCTGATCAACCGAGTCGTCGATGATGACGATCTCGTGAGTGAGGGGCGAGCAACTGCGCGTACGCTCGTGGACTCCGCGACGAAAGCCATTGCGGCTAGTCGTGAGCTGCTGCTCGAATCGTTTCACGGGGAGTTCGAGGCGCACCTCGAGCGGGAAGCGCGCTCGATCGCCGCGCTCGGCGCTGGAGACGAGGCTGGCGAAGGCATTCGGGCTTTCACCGAACGGCGAAAACCCCAGTTTCGTCGAGGTATCTGAGTTAGCTGGTGTGCCGCCGCGGTGATCGCCGTGCGGGAAACCGTGTGATGCAGGGCCGCGGGAAAGGAGCCCGACGACTTCCGGACATCTGCGTAGCGACGTGTCTTGATCGTCTGGCATGCTCGCAACCACATCGAGGCCCATTTGCCGGTATCGTTTTCATGCACCCGCACGCCCGCCGGAAATCTCTTGCCTCGCGCGGGCGCCCGCCGACTAATCGGTACGCCGGCGGGGTGGGATCCGGATGTAGGAGCGGGCATCCGGTCGCTCCGATGACCATGCCACTGGATGTGCTTCATCTCCGGCCGTGCTCCACCCGATGCTCGGGTCGCTGGCGCACATACAACATGCAACACGAACGCGTCGGTTGCGAAACACCGCCTCGGAACCGACACGAGCAAGGCGCTGCTTCCGATTCAACACGCGTGGCTACTACCGGCCATCGGTGACTGCTGAAACGCAAGCGCCACGCGCGTTTCGGCGTCTGCCAGGCGAGATCCCCGGCTAGGGCGGCATCGCCTTCGAAACCGCCCGCGTGCCTCAGCCGCCTGGGCGAGCGTGTGAACGAGCGCCCAGCAAGGATCAGTATGGAGCTGCGGCGTGTGCCGACGGCGTTACGGCTTTGCGGTATGCCAGATGTTCATGAAGCCGTCGCCGGTGGTCTGGCCTGGCGCCTTGTCCTGCGACCAGCGATATAGCGGCTTGCCGCGATAGGCCCACTGCTTCGTGCCGTCGTCGCGGACGATAACGGTGTAGTCTCCCACCTCCTTGTCGGTACCATCGGCGGTCAGCGGCGGCCACTTGATTGCGCAATTGCCGCTGCATGCGCTCTTGCCGGCGACGCTATCGCGATCAAAGGTGTATAGCGTCATTCCGCGTGCATCGGTCAGGACACCATTGGCCGTTTTGACCGACATCGGGACCGACGACATGCCGATGCTTTGGCTTGCGCACCCGGTGAGATTCAGCGCGACTGCTGTTGAGGCTAGGACAAGCGACTGCCGCGCGATGGAGTGGGGAAAGGACTTGAGCTGGTTCATTTGTTTTCCTTGGGAGTGGGGTGTATCGGTTACGCTGAATCACGCAGTAGACGCGCGGCAGAGCGCTTTATTCCAGCCGATCCGATATTTTTTTGTGGCCCGCCGGAATGCGCGCGGCAAGTCAAGCGAGCACGGATTTAGAGCGATACGACCGATGTCGTTTGCCTCGCATGAAACGGGGCAGGCCTGATCCGGGTCATGGCATCGCAGCGCGGGAAGCGGGGAGGTGCCCTGTGCCCCGAATGCATTTGGATAGACGCGCGGCGCTGTTGCTGCCTGCGGTGCGGGAGTTCTGGTGCTGAACGTCCTGGCTTTCCGGAATGACGCGGAGGAACGGGAAGTGGGTAGGACTCGATTGTGACGCAACGCGTGACGACGGTCACAGGATGCAGGCAGATGCGGAGGAGCTTCGCCCAGTAACCGCGGTTGCGCATCTGCTGCGCGCTTATCGCGCTCGCAGGCCGTTCAGCAAGATGGAAGTGGCCTGGCGAGCGATTTCCTCTGCGGTCATTTGTCCGTCCTCGCGATACCACCGGCCAATCCAACTCAGCGCGCCCGCGACGACGAAGGCACCGAGCTTGGGCTCGATCGGGGCGAAGGCTTTCTCCTCGATGGCCTTTTCGAGCAGGATCCGAAACTCGTGATCGATGTCCGCCTTGAGCCTGCGAAGCTTGACCCGGTTCTCCGGAATCAGGGATTCTTCACCGATGCGAATGACGCACATGCCGAAATCCATCGTGACGATCTTCGCGTATTCGAGCATGGCCGCTTCAAACTTCTCGACTGCGCTGCCACCCGTCACCGTGATATCGCGGATCGCCTGTTGCATCATGTCCAGGCCCATGCGTACGCATTCGAACAGGATTTCGTCCTTGTTCTTTGCGTAGTAATAGACCGTCGGCTTCGTGATGTGGAGGCGCTCGGCAACCTCGTCCAGCGACGATGCGTGAAACCCCTTTTCATTGAAAAGGCGTGCGGCGGTTCGAAGCACGGCCAGCCGCTTTCGTTCTCTCTCGCTTTCGCGAGCTTCAGCCTTCTTCCACGGTGAAGCGGTAGCGCCCATGAAGACTCCCTCGGATTCGTCGTGTCCGCCTCCCGTGAATGTCTGCCTTGCACGAGGCAAAGTAACGGATCGACAAGCGGTGGCGGCAACCGCAGTATGCGAATGGCGGATACTACCATGACGTCGAATCTATACTTCCGGGTAGTGCTGCGCGTCGGTGAGTCTCACGGCCCGCATCGCGACGCGGGGGCGTCGGCGCGATGCCGTTTCGAGAGCGCGCTCGTGATCCGGGGCGCCGGGATCGCGAGCCAGTCGGAGTCCTACTCCGTGACGAACCTGGCAACCTGGTCCAGCGGCGCCCGTTCGGTTCGAAACGCATTCGCGGGATGCGAAGGATCCGCATATCCGAAGGAAATGCCGCAGACGACGCGCCGCTCCGGCGGGATCGACAGGATCTCGCGCAGGACGTGCGCTTTGGACGCAAGGGCGGCTTGCGCGATCGCCGACACACCAAGGCTCGCTGCAGCGAGCATGAAGTTGTTCACGTATGCGCCGCAATCGAGAACGCCATAGGTGCCGAGCAGTGCGTCGGTCGTGATGACGGCCACATGCGGCGCGCCGAACAGCCTGAAATTTTCTTCGGCTTGGCGAGCGGATGCCTCGCGGTCTCCGGCGGCGATGCCGACACTTTCATACAGCTGCAAGCCGCAGGTGCGTCTGCGATCGCGGTACACGCCGCGATATTCCGCGGGCGGAGCGATTTCCCACCGCTCGTTGGGTAACGCGGACGCGGCCTGCAATGCGGAACGAAGCCGATCCGTGGCGGCGGGCCTCGTGACGATGATTTGCCACGGTTGCGAATTGCACCAGGACGGCGTGCGTTGTGCGATCGAGAGAATCGCGTCGATCGTTTCGCCAGGCACCTCGCGGGAGAGATAGCCGCGGCAACTGAAACGGGCGTCGAGAACGGAACGCAGAGCGTCGAAAAGGGGCGTGTCTGTCATGGGTCCTGTCGCGCATGCGCGCGTGGGTTCGTGTTGGGGAATCTCATTGGCCTTTGAAGACCGGCCTGCGTTTCTCCAGGAACGCAGCAATACCTTCCTTCGCGTCGTCGGTTTCGAGCACCCGCCGCATCAGTGCGGCTTCCCTGTCCATCCCGGCCTGGTCGGCAGGGCCGTCGGTCGCGGGAAGGCTGTCGAGGATGCTTCGATACGCTATGGCGCCGAACCCGGCCACCTCGTTACCTAACGCGATCGCGTGGGCCAGCAGGGCAGCGTGGTCTTCTTTCACGAAGCTCACGAGTCCCCACATCAGGGCTTCCTGAGCGTTCAGCACGCGTCCGGTCAGCATCAATTCCGCCGCGCGCGAACGACCGACGATGGCCGGCAGGAATTGGGTTCCGCCGTATGTCGGCATCACGCCCAACCGGATTTCCGGCATCGCGAACGTGGCGTCGTTCACTGCGGCCCGCACGGTGCACGCGAGCGCGAGCTCCAGTCCTCCGCCGAACGCGGCGCCGCTGATCGCCGCGATCGTGAACACTGGCGATTGCGAAAGTCTTAGCAGCAGATTTCGAATGCGGTCGTTCTTCTCGGCTTGCTGGTCCCAGGTCTCAATCGCGTTGTCCTTCAGATCGCTACCGGCGCTGAACGCACGGGTGCCTTCTGCCGTGATCAGCAGAAATCGCGTGCCGTCCCGTTCCACCGCGTCCAGACAAGACGCTAGTCCGTCCCAGACTGCGCGATTCAGTGCATTCAACCGATCGGGACGGGTGATCGTGAAGACGGCACCAGACTCGATGCGCTCAAATCGGAAATCCAAAGTTGCTCTCCGCGAAGCGGGCGCCGCCGGACGGCGCCCGCGCAACACCGGTTACGTCACTTGCCGCTGCCGAACACGCCGGCCATCAGCTCGTAGCGTGTGCCGTTGAATTGCATCAGCTGCAGCTTCTTGATCGGATAGGCGTCCGTTGGCGACGTTTGCACGGTGATCCCGGGTTGAAGCATCGGCAGGGTCACATTCAGGCTAAGCGCCTGCTTCATCACATTCTCTCGCGTGAGGTTGTCGCCCGCCTGCTTCAAGGTTTGCACCAGCGTCTGCGCAATCGAGTAACCGAGCACGTTCAGCGTGTCCGACACGTCACCCGCCGGGTAGTACTGGTTCATGAACGCTGCGTAATCCTGATATTCCTTCGTGGCCTTCGTGGCCGGATCCGTCGGATCCCTCAGATAGGTCGCGCTTATCACACCCTTCGACGCGCCAAAGCCGGCCGGCTTGAGCACCGTGCCCACGGAGCTGGCGGAACTGACGACGTACCGAGTCGGTTGCCAGCCGATTTCGGCGGCCTTCTTGATCGCCATCGCCGAGAACTTCGGCGTGGTCAGCAGGATCAGCGTATCGGCGCCCGAACCCTTCATCGAAACGATCTGGCTGTCGACCGTGGGGTCGGTCGTCTCGTACGTTTGGAACGACACCACCGTCGACTTGGCCTTGCTGCCCAGACCGTCGACGATGCCCTGGTAATAGTCCTTGCCGAAGTCGTCGTTCTGCATCAGGATCGCGACCTTCGCATTCGGCTGGGTTTGCAGGATGTGCTGTGCGTATGCGACGGCCTCGGCATGATTGGTGGGTTGCCAGCCGATGGTCCACGGGTTCTGCTTGACTTCGCCGAAGCGGGTGGCACCCGAGCCGACGAAGAGCTGTGGCACCTTCTTGATCGTCAGGTATTTCTGGATCGCGAGGTTGTTGGCCGTACCGAGCGGCAGGAAGATTGCCAGTACCTGATCCTGTTCGACCAGCTTGCGCGCCTGCTCGACAGTCTTGGACGGCGTATAGGCATCGTCAACCGAGATGAAATTGATCTTGCGGCCATTGACGCCGCCTTCGGCGTTGATCTTCGCGAAATAGGCGGCAGCCGATTTGCCGATCGTGCCATAGGCCGATACCGGGCCCGAGTAGGGCAGGATGTTGCCGATCCTGATCTCGGTATCGCTGGCGCCGGGATCGTATTTCTTTTGCGCGTAGGCCCCGGTCGTGGCCAGCATCAGTGAAGCGGCGGCCACGCCTGCGATAAACGCTCTGCGGTCGATTCGGACGGTCATGGTGTCTCCTGGGATGCAGGGTGCGGATGCCCCTGGGTTTTTTCTGCTGGTGGTCCCTTGGCATCCTAGGCGCGGTGTGGCCGGCACCCCATCGTCGGAAGCGACGAATTGCACATCCGCAGGCAAGCTGGTCAGCGTACGACGCCCAACCGGCGCGCAATTGCCACAGCCTGGGTGCGGCTGCGGCTGTCGAGCTTCGTGTTGATGTTGCGAAGATGCGTGCGTACGGTGCTGTCGGAAATGAACAGTTTCTCGGCCATCGCGGTATTGGAGTAACCCTCCGCGAGCAGCTGGAGAACGCGAATCTCTTTGCGCGTAAGCGGTTCGCTAGGCCCGGATACAGCGTGGCCGGTGTCGGCTTCATCGTCGGCGCTGATCGGGCCCAGTCGGTCGGCCAGGCGCTGGACGTACTCCTGCAGGATCGGGTCCTGGGCGGAATCCGCCGAACCCGATTGCACGCGATGCAGGAGCGGCGCCACAATGGGGCCTTCATCCAGCAGCAAGCGGACGAAACCCTCGCGACAGGTTTCCTGTAGAAGCGGATTCGCCCAGTTCATCGCGCGCCCCACGTCACCATGGCGGAAGAAGGCAAGCGCCAGAAACAGGCGCAGCTTGAGCGCGCGATGCTGGCGGCCGGACTGTTGGGCAACGCGCAACTGAACTTCGAGCGGTTGCATCAGCGCGCCGGGATCGCCGGCATGGAGATCGAGCCGCATCTGTGTGATGAATGCATCGTCGACGTCCTGGGCGGGCTTCGTATCGGAGTTGAGGGCGTCCAGCGCCAGGGCTCGCGCCAATTCCTCGCGTGCTGCAACGGCATGCCCTTGCAACGTCAGCAGTCTCGAACGCTCCAGCTTCGCGCTCGCGGTGACGCGCGGCAACTGGCGCTGATGGCCCAGGTATTCGAGCTCCGTCAACGTGAGCAACGCGGTGTCCACTTCTCCGCGCAGGAACGCAAGACGCGCACGCAGGCGGTGACTGGAGATCATGTGGTCGGGCAGCCCGACATCCCGCGCCAGTGGCAGGTAGACGTTCAACAGTCGTTCGGCCGCCACGAGATCGTCGGCTTCGTAAAGCGCGCCTGCATAGGGCACCCCGGCCCATGCATTGCCGTGCGCGTAGTTGTAGGCCGACGTGCTCGACGTTGCAGTGACCGCCATGCGAAAGCGGGCGGTCGCCTGTCGCAGATGACCTTCGCGCAGGTCCAGCATCCCGCCGACGGTCTCGGTGTACATGCGGTTGAAGGCGCCGTCCGCCTGGGCGTGGCGGGCGTCCTCGAGGAAGCGGTGCGCTTCCTTGCGCTCGCCGATGACCGACAGGATATGCGCCATCGCGTTGAGCAGCACGCTGTCGACGAACGCGTTGCCGGTCGGTAGTCGAGCCAGGCCGGAATGGCCGGCGTCATTGGCCTCTTCGTAGCGATCCATCATCGCCAGCAGCACCGGCAGGAGTGCCCGGACATGGGCCTGAACCTGCGGATCGTCGCTCTCCCGGCAGCCCGACTCTTCCAGCCATTTCATCGCGGTCCACGGGCCCTGGCTGAAGCAGCGTGCCCATACCGCGATCACCTGCAGTCGCGGTCGCGCGCGCAGCAATTCGGGTGTGATCGTGGTAAACCAGCGGTCGAGCAGCCGCATGCGGCCTTGTTCGAGGAGTCCGTGCGCGTGGTGCTCGAGCAGTTCCAGCGCATGCGGATAGTCGCCGCCGGCAATGGCGTGGTCGATCGCGGGCACGGGCCGCTGCTGCGACTCGAACCAGCCGGAGGCGGCCAGGTGCAGACGCGCGGCGTCGTCGGGACGTTCCCGCTCGAGCTGCCGGCGCAGGAAGTCCGCGAACAGGCTGTGGTACCTGAACAGATCAGGTGCGTCTTCGACCGGGATCAGAAAAACATTGCCGCGGTGCAGCGACTGCAGCATGGCATCGCAATCCACCTGTGGGAGCAACGCCTGGCAGACGGGCGCGCTGAGGTGATGCAGCACGCTCGTGCGCAGCAGAAATTCCCGGACGACGTGATCTTGCTGCGAGAACACTTCTTCGGTGAGATAGTCGGCCACGTCGCGGTCCGATGCGGATAGTCGCGCGACGACATCTGCGGATTGGTCCGAACGTTGCAGCGCCAGCGACAGCAGCCAAAGGGCCGCTACCCAGCCTTCGGTCTTCCCGAGGACGCGGTCCAGCGTTTCCAGCGACAGTTCGGCCCCGCGCAGCCGGAAGAATTCGGCAGCCTCGGCGGGCGAGAAACGCAGCGAATCCGTTTCGAGTTCCAGGAGCAGGCCGCGCGCGCGCAGACGACCGACGCCGAGGTCGGGCAGGTTGCGCGAGCCGATGATCACTTGCCCGTTGCGCGGCAACTGCTCCAGCAGCTCTCGCACCAGGCCGAGCACGCCTCCTTCCCGGATAACCTCGAAATCGTCCAGGAACAACGCGTAGGGGGTTTGTTCCGAAACCAGTTGCGCCAGCGGATCCTGCGCGGCGGCCCCGCGCTCGAGGCCCATCTGGCCCAGCGCCGCTGACAAGCCGGCCAGAAAACGCGGCACGTCGTTGTCGGCGGCATCCAGCGTCAGCCATGCAGTCGCCACGCCGCGATCTTCGAGCGCTTCGCGGATCTGGACCATTGCCATCGTTTTGCCGAACCCGGCGGGGGCGCGCACGAGGATCAACTTGACCGCGCCGGCGTTGGCGAGTCGGCCGGCAACGCCGGCGCGCTTCACCTCGGCCGCGCGCTGCACCAACGGTGCCAACTTGGCCAGTGAAATCATCGGCGTGGTGTGATGGGGAGGATAGGCGGACACTGGGGGCGCAGAAGTGGATCGCATACGGGGGTGTGTCGAATTGTTGCGTTTGAAGGTCCGGCGTGCACTCGTCTCTTCCGACGATGGTATCGCACCAGGTGCGTCCCTAGACTACGAATCGCAGTGGACGGATGGCCGTCCAGCAGACTTTGCTCTCACTATGCAACTTGATTCTTCCATTGCTGCCGTCGTGACCGGCGGCGCTTCCGGCCTCGGGGCTGCCACGGCGCGTCGTCTGGCGGCCCGCGGTGTCAAAGTCGCCGTGTTCGATCTCAACGCCGAGCTTGGTGAAGCCCTGGCCAGCGAAATCGGCGGCATCTACTGCTCCGTGGACGTCACGTCCGACGAGCAGGTGGACGCTGCTTTCGTCAAAGCGCGTGCTGCACACGGCCAGGAACGCATCATGATCAACTGCGCCGGTATCGGCCACCCCGCGAAGACGGCGAGCCGCGACAAGACCACCGGTGCCGGTCGGCACTTTCCAATGAAGGATTTCGAGCGGGTCATCCAGATCAACCTGCTCGGGACCTTTCGCTGTGCAGCAAAGTCCGCAGCAGGAATGCTCGACCTGCCGCCGGGCCCGGATGGAGAGCGCGGCGTCATCGTCAACACGGCGTCGGTCGCCGCGCAGGATGGCCAGATGGGGCAGGTGGCCTACGCTGCGTCGAAGGCTGCGATCGCAGGCATGACGCTGCCGATCGCCCGCGACCTGATGGACGACGGCATCCGTGTCAACACTATCCTCCCCGGCATCTTCGACACGCCGCTGATGCAGGCCGCGCCCGACAAGGTGAAGGACGCGCTGGCCGCATCGGTTCCGTTCCCCAAACGCTTCGGTTCGCCAACCGAGTTCGCCCAGATGGTCGAAATCACGATCACAAATGGATACCTCAACGGCGAGTGCGTCCGTCTCGATGGCGCGATTCGCATGGCGCCCCGCTGATCAATCCCTTCTTTACTGCAGGAGAAGCATTCATGGCTGAAGCATATATCGTCGCCGCCCGCCGCACCGCGGGCGGCCGCCGCAATGGCCGCCTGTCGGGCTGGCATCCTGCCGACCTGGCGTCCGTCGTCCTGGACACCCTGGTGGAAGACACCGGGATCGATCCGGCTGCAGTCGAGGACGTGATCATGGGCTGCGTCGGTCAGGCCGGCGAGCAGTCGATGAACATCGCCCGCAATGCGGTGCTGGCATCCACGCTGCCGGATTCGGTGCCCGCGACGTCGGTCGACCGGCAGTGCGGGTCATCGCAGCAGGCGCTGCATTTCGCGGCGCAGGCCGTGATGTCGGGCACCATGGACTGTGTGATTGCAGCCGGGGTCGAGAGCATGACGCGCGTGCCGATGTTCACACCCAGCGAACTTCCGAGGAAGGCAGGATTGGGCGTCTACAACAGCCCGCGCATGGACGAGCGATTCCCCGGCGTCCAGTTCAGCCAGTTCTCCGGCGCCGAGATGATCGCCCGCAAGTACGAACTGACCAAGCTGCAACTCGACGCGTATTCGCTCGAGAGCCATCGGCGTGCTGCCGTGGCGACGCGAGAGGGTCGTTTCGCGCGCGAGATCATCGCGCTGGAAGCCCGTACCAAGGAAAGCGGAGCCACGGGAGAAATGCATGCCGCGGACGAGGGCATCCGCTTCGATGCCACCCTCGAAGGCATCGCCGGCGTGAAACTCCTGCAGGAAGGCGGCGTCATCACCGCGGCCAATGCCAGCCAGATCTGCGATGGCGCAGCGGGTGTCCTGGTTGTCAGCGAGCGCGCGCTCAAGACCTTCGGACTCGAACCCATCGCGCGCGTGCATCACATGTCGGTGATGGGCCACGATCCAGTCATCATGCTCGAGGCGCCCATTCCCGCGACCGAGCGTGCGTTGCGCAAGGCCGGTCTGAACATTCAGGACATCGATGCGTACGAGGTCAACGAAGCGTTTGCACCGGTGCCGTTGGCCTGGCTGCAAGCGATCGGTGCGGATCCCGAGCGGCTGAACGTCAATGGCGGCGCGATCGCGCTGGGCCACCCGCTGGGTGCGTCGGGAACCAAATTGATGACCACGCTGATCAACGTCCTTCAACAGCGCGGCGGTCGCTACGGCCTGCAAACCATGTGCGAAGGCGGTGGCATGGCGAACGTGACGATCGTCGAACGCCTCTGATACGGCGCCGCGGGCCGGGCAGGCCCACCCATGGAGACTGGGATGCAACAAAGACAAGAACGTGTGGAGGCGCCTTTGCTGACGGTGGACAGCGTGTCCGTGCGCTTCGGCGGGATCGTGGCACTGGACCGCGTCAGTTTCGATGTGCGTCGGGGTGAAGTTCGCGGCCTGATCGGTCCGAACGGCGCAGGCAAGAGCACCTTGTTCAACTGCCTGTCCCGACTCTATCGCTGCGACAGCGGCACGATCCACTTCGATGGCCATGTGTTGTCCCGAATGCCGCGACATCGCATCGCGAAGCTGGGCGTGGGTAGAACCTTTCAGAATCTGGCGTTGTTCCGGACCATGACGGTGCGCGACAACGTACTGGTCGGCGTCCATTCGCATCACCACAACGGCTTCCTTGCGGACGCGCTTCGACTGCCGGGGGCTGTCGGCACCGAGCGCGCGGCCCAGGCACGCGTGGATGAGGCATTGGAGCTCGTCGGGCTGTCGGCGTTTTCTCACCGGATCGTCGCCGACCTGCCGTTCGGAACGCAAAAGCGAGTCGAATTGGCGCGTGCGCTCGCAAGCGAGCCGTCGTTGCTGTTGCTGGATGAGCCCGCGTGCGGCCTGAACCACGAGGAGCTCAGCGGTCTCGGCGAACTAATCCTGGACATTCGCAAGCGCCTGAACCTGACGGTATTGCTAGTGGAGCACCACATGGGGCTGATCATGGGTGTGTGCGATCGAATCGTCGCATTGAACTTCGGTCGCAAAATCGCCGACGGGCGCCCTGAGGACGTGCGCAACCATCCCGATGTGATTCGGGCCTATCTCGGCGCGGAAGAAGGGGAGACAGCATGACCCGGCTCTTGGAAATCCGCGATCTGCGGGCAAGCTATAACGCGTCGGAAGTCTTGCATGGCATCGACATGAACGTGGAAGCCGGTCAAGTGACGGCTCTGCTCGGCGCGAACGGAGCGGGCAAGACCACCACGTTGCGCGCGATCTGCCGATTCATGGCGCGTACAAGCGGGAAGGTCACGTTTCGTGGGCAGCAGATCGAAGACCGTTCGACCGAACAGATCGCTGTGCTCGGCGTCGGACATGTACCTGATGGCCGCGGGACGTTCCTGGGGCTGACGACCAGGGAGAACCTGTATCTCGGGTGTCATGCGCGCAAGGACCGGCGGGCGATCGAGGAAGACGTGGCGCGCATGTACGACTACTTTCCCCGTTTGAAAGAGCGTCGCGCGCAGCAGGCCGGCACGCTTTCCGGTGGGGAGCAGCAAATGCTGGCGATCGCGCGGGCACTGATGGCTCGTCCCGCGTTGCTACTGCTGGACGAGCCTTCGTTCGGCCTGGCACCGATGATGGTGCGCGACATTTTCGCCATCATGCGCCGCATCCGCGACGAGCAGCAGGTTGCCATCCTGCTGGTGGAACAGAACGCGCGGATCGCGCTGGAGCTGGCGGACACGGCCTATCTGCTCGAGTCGGGCCGCATCGTCAAGCACGGCACCAGCGAGTCGATGCGCGGCGACGACGCCGTGCGCCGCGCCTACCTCGGAGAGTGAGCATGGAGTCTTTCGTTCAGCAACTGGTAACCGGCCTGTCGACCGGCGGCATCTATGCGTGCCTCGCGCTCGCGCTCGTCATGATCTATCAGGCGACGCATCAGGTGAACTTTGCGCAAGGCGAGATGGCGATGTTCTCGACCTTCATCGCATGGGCGTTGATTCAGGCAGGCGTGCCGTACTGGGGCGCGTTCTTCGTCACGATCGTGTTGTCCTTCGCGATGGGGGCGGCATTAGAGTTCATCGTGATACGGCCGTTGCACAAGGCGCCCGAACTGAGCGTCGTGGTGGTCTTCATCGGTCTCATGGTGATCTTCCATAGTATGGCAGGCTGGTTGTTCGGCAGCCAGATCAAGGCGTTCCCGAGTCCATTTCCGAAAGATGCGTGGTTCGGAAGTGCGCTGATGTCGGCGCATCAGGTCGGGACGATCTTCGTCGCGTTGTGCATCGTCGCCGCACTGTTCACCTTCTTCCGCTTTACCACGCTGGGTCTCGCCATGCGCGCCGCTGCGCAGAACCCGGGGTCGTCGCGCCTGCTGGGCATTCGTGTGGGCCGGATGCTCATGCTCGGATGGGGGCTGGCCGGCGCCATCGGCGCGGTTGCCGGAATGATGGTCGCGCCGGTGGTCTTCCTCGACCCCGGCATGATGAGCGGCGTCCTCATCTACGCGTTCGCGGGGGCGCTCATCGGAGGCATCGACAACCCGGTCGGCGCCGTGATCGGCGGATTTCTGGTGGGCGTGCTCGAAAACCTGATCGGCACCTACGTCGTCGGCACCGAGCTCAAGCTTTCGGTGGCGCTGGTTCTCATCGTCGTCGTCCTCATCGTAAGGCCCGCGGGCCTGCTGGGTCGTCGCATCGTACAACGTGTCTAAGCCATGAATTCGAAGTCCATGACCTCTCATCCCGCTCCCTTTTCTGGACCTGCGCGCAGCCAGCGCGCCCGCTTGCCGCGAAGTCTGGTTCTGCTGGCGCTCGCGATCGTCCCGATGTTCGCCGCTCATGGGTATGTCCTGTTCCAGATCACCATGGTGCTTTCGTATGCCGTCGCACTGGTCGGACTGAACATGCTGACCGGTTACAACGGCCAGATCTCGCTGGGACACGGCGCCTTCTATGCGATCGGTGCGTACACCGTTGCCATTCTGATGGACAAGGCATCGATTCCTTACTGGCTGTGCATTCCTGCCGCCGGCCTGGTGTGCCTGCTGGTCGGGTACCTGTTCGGTCGACCGGCGCTGAAGCTGCAGGGCCTTTATCTGGCGCTCGCGACCTTCGCGCTCGGTGTGGTGACGCCGCAGCTGCTGAAGTACAAGTATCTGGAACCGTGGACCGGCGGCGTCGGCGGGATCGTGTTGACCAAGCCGGATGCGCCGTTCGGTCTGCCGCTCGATTCCGATCAGTATCTGTACCTTTTCGCGCTGGTCGTGGCGGTGGTGGTCTTCGTCCTGGCCCGGAACATGATCGACAGCGGCACGGGCCGTGCACTGCGTGCCATCCGCGATCACGAGCTCGCCGCCGAGTCCATGGGCATCGACAACCGGCACTACAAATCCATGACGTTCGGCGTATCCGCTGCATTTACCGGCATCGGCGGGGGGCTGTCTGCGCTGGCCGTTCAATTCGTTTCACCGGATTCGTTCACGATGTTCCTGTCGATCTCGCTGCTGGTCGGCGTGGTCGTCGGCGGCATCGGCACGCTTTGGGGCGCGCTGTTCGGTGCCGCCTTCATCATGTTCGTGCCAAGCGTTGCCGAGACGATTTCCAAGGATGCGGCCTGGGGAATTTACGGGCTGGTATTGATCCTCTTCGTTTTCGTTCTACCGGGCGGGGTGATGGGCCTGATCACACGCGTACGTTCGCGACTGCAGCGACAAGACGGAGGCCAAGCATGAGCCACGAACCCGAGTTCGATCCGGTTGTCCTCGCCGACTATCTGCGGACCCGCATGCCGGAGCTGCGTGGTCGGATGGCGCTGCAACGCATCGGCGGCGGTCAGTCCAATCCGACGTTCTTCGTCACGTTCGAAAAGGGCCCGCGCCTGGTTCTGCGCAAGCAGCCGCCGGGGGAACTGCTGAAGTCGGCGCACGCGGTCGACCGGGAGTTTCGTATCCTGCGCGCGTTGCACAAGACAGACGTACCGGTACCTCATGCACTCTTGTATTGCGACGATCGGGAAATCATCGGGACGCCGTTTTATGTGATGGAGCGTCTTGAAGGTCGAGTCATGAGCAACTACGCGATGCCCGAGATTGACCCGGAACAGCGGCGCAGCTATCTGTTCGCGCTGGCCGAGACGCTGGCTCAACTGCACGCAGTCGATTGGGCCGGCGTCGGTTTGGCTGACTACGGAAAGCCGGGCAACTTCTTCGCGCGTCAAATCGATCGGTGGACTCGCCAGTGGCAGGCGTCCAGGACCCAGGACAATCCGGATATCGAACGCCTGATCGAATGGCTGCCGAGCCATATTCCGCCGGGCGACGAAACGACGATTGCGCATGGCGACTTCCGCCTCGGCAACGTGATGTTTCACCCGACCGAGCCGCGCGTGATCGCGGTGCTGGACTGGGAACTCTCGACACTGGGCCATCCGTTGGCGGACGCCGCGTACAGCAGCTTGCCGTGGCTGACGGAGCCCGACGTGTTCGAAGGCGTCAAGGGCCTCGATCTGCACGCTTTGCAACTGCCCGCTCAGCAGGAATACCTCGCAGCATACTTGGCCGCCAGCGGCCGAGGGGACGCGGTTCGCCCCTTCCATCACGCGTTTTCGCTTTTCCGCTTTGCCGTAATCCTCGAGGGAATCACGGCACGAGCGAAGGCTGGAAATGCCGTCGGCGACGACGCCGTGGCGGTCGGTCGCCTGTCGTCTCGCTTTGCGCGTTACGCGGTGGAATTGATTGCGATCGATAAGGGAGAACAATGATGGCCGGACCGCTGGCAGGATTGAAGGTCGTGGAATTCGCGGGAATCGGCCCGGGCCCTTTCTGCGCGATGGTATTGGGCGACCTGGGTGCCGACGTGGTGCGCATCGCACGGCCAGGCCAGTCACCTGACGCGCGTGACGTGACGACCCGCAACCGACGCACGGTGCAACTGGACCTGCGTGCCGATGGCGCGCGAGAACAGGTCATGTCGTTGATCGGTGCGGCCGATTGCCTGATCGAGGGATTCCGGCCCGGCGTGATGGAGCGGTTGGGCCTGGGGCCGCAAGACTGCCTCGAGGCCAACCCGCGGCTGGTCTACGGCCGAATGACGGGATGGGGGCAACACGGGCCGCTGTCGCAGGCCGCGGGGCATGACATCAATTACATCGCCATCTCCGGTGCGTTGAACGCGATTGGCCGGCCCGACGAGGCGCCGCCGCCGCCGTTGAATTACGTCGGAGATTTCGGTGGCGGGGGCATGCTGTTGGCCGTCGGCCTGCTGGCGGCATTGCTGGAGGCGAAGAACTCGGGTCACGGTCAGGTCGTCGACGCGGCGATGACGGATGGTACGGCTCTGTTGTCAGCTTTCCTGTATGGACTCAGGGCCATGGGGCAATGGGGTAACCAGCGCGGTGAAAACCTGCTCGACGGGGGCGCTCATTTCTATGACACGTATGCATGTGCCGACGGCAAGTTCATCGCGATCGGTGCGATCGAGCCGCAGTTCTACGCAGAATTGCGCGAACTATGCGGACTCGATGATCCGTTGTTCGACGAGCAACTCGATGTCGCACGATGGCCGCTGTTGAAGCTGCGGCTGGCAAACGTGTTCCGGACGCGTACTCGACAAGAATGGTGTGACCTTCTCGAGGGCACCGATGCCTGCTTTGCGCCGGTGCTGGATTGGGATGAAGCGTTGCAGCATCCTCACAACGTTGCCCGGGAGACCTATCTGACCGTGGAAGGTGTGGCACAGCCGGCACCGGCGCCGCGCTTCTCGAGGTCCGCCAACGCGGTACCTCAGCCGACACGCTCCATGTCGATACAGGAGGCATTAGCAACCTGGAGCGTCGACGCGTCTCCGGGTGCGACGTGACCGATGCAGTGCATGAAGCGGCCAGACGGCGATGGTGAGATAGGGATCTCTTGATTTCCGTTCCTTGCGGTGCCTTTCGCCTCTCGTCTTTTTGAGAGGCGGTTTTTTATAAACGGTTCTGGAGTGCGACTGTTTAACGTGGTCGACCGGTCTGATGTGTTGGCCGAGTGGAATCAGCCGTGCGATGCATATGATATCGCTGCAGCCGTTCTACCAGATCGGTGGTCCGGCGCCGATTTATGCCGTAGTCATTGGATGAGCGCGATGCATTTCCTCAGCACGATTGCTGCGTGTATGCGCCAACTCCTGCCCGATCTAGTCGTGGCTGGAATGTCGCGTTGCCTCTTTGCGGGTGAGACCCTTGAGGATGCGGTCAGGTGTGTTCGTTTGCTTAATGCCGAAGGTTTTTCCGCGACGCTGGACTACCTTGGTGATGCCCCGCTGCGGGGGGATGAGGCTCGCACGATGGCCGAACCCTACATGGATTTGATCGACGCTATCGAGCGAAATAATCTGGACGCGGAAGCCGCGATCAAGGTGTCAGGTCTCGGTGCAACGGAAAAAGAATGCAGATCGATAGAGCGGGTTGAATCCATCATCGCATGGGCAGGCCGCGGTAACGTCGTCGTACGGATCGACATGGAAGACGTACGGCTTGCTCACGGGGGACTCGATGCCACGGAGCAATGGCCGGGTAAGTACCGAAATGTAAGCTTCGCATTGCGTGCAGGCGTTCCTCACACGTATTCCGTCCTCGCTTCCTTTGCGAGGCAACGGTCCGCCGCAGGAATAAACAACGTAATGCACCAGGAAACTCCCGTCCGCCTTGTTGCGGGTACGGTTGGCAGTCGGGACGAGCTTTCATCATATTTTTTGCATCATGTTGAGCGTTGCTTCGAAGCGGATCTGTTCGTCACGATTGCGACCCACGACGAAAATTTGATCGATCAAGTTGTCGCGCGTAGTTTGCGACGCGGCGTCGAGCGAGGTCGCTTCGAGTTCCAGGTGGCGCTTGGCATGCGTGAAGAGGTGCGGGGCAGGCTAAGGCAAATGGGATTTCGTGTGCGAGTCTACGTGCCATTTGGCAAGAATCGGAATGGCTACAGCAATCGAATTCTCAACGAGCACCCTGACGCCATCTGGCGTGGGATTGGATCCCTGTTTCTCAACCCGGCGCGTGTCGAACACAACCGACGATCGGTGCGTCAATGATTCGTGCGGTGAACGTCGCTTCTCAAACTGAACGGTCAATCGCGTTCCACACTGGTCGAGCAGAAGACGGTCGTGCAGGTGGGCAAGGATTGTCACGGCCTGCAGCGCGCCGATCTGGCCAATCAGCTCAATATCGCCCCCCGTTACTATCTTCACGCCCCGATTATCGGGGCGTGAAGATAGTAACGGGGGGCAGCTTGCCCATGTCACAGTAGGCGACAGCCCCGAAGCACGCCTTAATCGTCACGATGACGTTAAGCGAAGGGACGAGTCGATATCGAGCATGTTTAACAATGTCCGCACGCTCCGCTCCATTCAAGCTCAGGGACACAAGGACCTCGGAGCCAAGTCATGAAGTTGGTTCCGTCCGCTCTGAGTGCTTCTGCCGTGTAAGCCATAGATGCGACACTAGTACGACGCCGGCGTATGCGAATAGTGTCAACAACGCTACAACGATTCGCCAGCGCGGCAGACATACTATCCCGAAAAGAAGGGAACATGAGCCTAACGTCGAGACTGTCAGAGAAAGCGACGTCACGAATACGAGAAAAGGCGATTTTAGTGCCAAACTCTTAGGGGCCTTTAGGCGAATTTCACGGATAATCCATTCCCCCACTGTGCAATAGCTCGATCGATTTTTTCAATGCATCGTCAGCGGTAACATCGCGCAGGCTATGATGCCGACATGGGCTAACGAGCATATTCGTAAAGCCCTCTGTCGGTTTAATCACAATTGATAACTGGTGGGGAGATTACGCCGCGGTGGTGATCGAGGCCGTACCAGCCACCCCGTATCGTGCGAGGTAGTCCTTTAGGCGAGCGATGCCCTCGTCCAACCGCTCGTCGCTACTTGCGAAGCACCAGCGGAGGAATCCTTCCCCTTCGGGACCAAACGCGATACCGGGCGCGAGTCCGAGTTTGCCCCTCGACACGAGTTCTTTGGCGAAGGTGAGGCTGTCCTGCAGCCCCTCGACTTTGAAGAACGTGTACATAGCACCGCTCGCTGGGGGCGCCGACAACACGCCGGGAATCGCTGCGAGTCCGGCAGCAAGCCGATCGCGGGCTCGCTTCAGGCGTTCGACATCACTCTTGATTTCGTCTTCGCCGTGCACGAGCGCATGAATTGCGCCTCGTTGCACAAATGCGGGGGCGCAGGTGCTGTTGTATTCGATCAGCTTCCCGATATCCGCAAGCATCTGGTGGGGCATAACAATCCAGCCCGCACGCCACCCGGTCATTCTCCATGTCTTTGAGAATGAGTTGCAGCTGATAACTCGATCTTCCTGGTGTGCGAAATCGAGGAACGTGGGCGCGACTTTCCCTTCGAAGTAATAGCGCTCATAGACGTCGTCGGAGATAATCCAGATACCATGCTTCCGACAATGGTTGAGCACCAGCTCACGTTCCTGGCGCGACATCACCCATCCGGTCGGATTGTTCGGCGAATTGATCAGCAGTGCCTTTGTGCCTGGACGCAGCGCGTCGATCAGTTTGTTCATATCGAGCTGCCACCCTTGCTCGCTGAACTCGAGGCTCACGTTCGTAACAGATGCGCCTAGAACCTTCGGCATCTCGACGAGATTAGGCCAAATCGGCGTCACCGCCACGACAGTGTCGCCATAGCCGACAATCGATTGCACGGCAATCATCAACGACGTTACGCCACCGCTCGTCACAGCGATGTTCTCAACAGATCTTGTCGAGTGAAGATCACTAACATACTGTGCCAATTGCTCCCGCAATGCAGGTAACCCCAGCGTCTGGACGTAGAGTGTCTCTGCATCGTTGATGCTTTTGATCGCTGCGGCGCGAATTCCTGCCGAAGTGGGCACATCAGGTTCACCGAACCAGAATGGCAGAACCTCGGGCTTGCCCATTGCTGCGTTGGCGACTTCCCGAATCTTCGACGAACGAAGTTCAGTCACTGCGCTACGTGCTACAGGCGCAAACGTTGTATTGCTTTCAACTTCATGCATTGCGAAATTCCTCAAATGATTTAATGGCGCTCGTAGCTCCACGGGTGAGCCACGCCACGTCCGAGTGGAGTGCGATGACCGAAATTCCTCGCCCACGATAGAATGCGGCTTCCTCCACGTCTGCCGCAAAGATTCCGGCTGGTTTGCCGGCGTGCTCGCAGGCACGCAATACCCGGTCGATTGCTTGAAGGAGCACGGGTGATCTGCCTTTTCCGATTTGCCCAAGGCTTGCACTGAGGTCAGCTGGCCCGATGAACAGACAATCGACGCCTTCGACTTGGGATATCTCTTCAACGTTTTCGACTGCAGTAACGGACTCGATCTGAACCACTGCACAAGCTTTCGCATTTGCGGCAGGCACGTATGCCGGATCCATGCCGAACTTTCCACCACGAACTAGTCCTGCTACGCCGCGGGTCCCACCGTTTGCGCCGTCGGGAAACCGCGTCGACGCCACTGCGCGCCTTGCTTGCTCGACTGTATCGATTGTTGGAAAAAAGATCGTTTGCGCGCCGCAATCCATCACCCGCTTCACGAGAACGGGATCGTTCCAGGCGACTCGGACGGCGACGTCCGGCGATGCACCGTGAGCGCGTGCCGCGTCGATCGCTCTGAGTTGTTCCGCAACGTCTTTTGTGTCGTTGGGCGCATGCTCCGTGTCGATGAGCAACCAATCGAATCCGACATGTGCAAGCGCCTCGGCCGCAGCGGCACTAGCCAGTGTTAGCCAGCAGCCAAGCAACGTAGGATGAGTCCGAGCGCTTGGGTCGTTCCAATTGTCTTTCACGAGATGTCTCCTTCGATTAGCGGCTCCACAACGGATGAAGGAAATATTAGTTCTAACAAAGTGCGAAGTTTTTCCAAATTTACGCAGGCGGTGGACTATAATTGAAATGAATGTTCCAACATTTTTGGGGGTACGATGAGGGCAAGAGAACCGTCTTCGGGGGTCAAGCTTGATGTGCTTGATCTGAAGATCATTCGTGCACTGCAGAACGATGCACGACTGTCGAGTGCAGAATTGGCGGATAAGGTCGCACTTACTGCGTCACCGTGCTGGCGACGCGTGAAGCAGCTTGAGGAGGCAGGAGTTATCGCGGGATATCACGCGAAAATTAGCGCGGAACGCATGGGTTACGCGGTAAAGGCCTTTGTGTTTGTATCGCTTGAGCGGGTCGACAGCACGCGATTGGACGAATTTCAAAACGTCGTGCGATCGCTCCCCGAAATTTTGTCGTGCCATCGGGTCTCGGGGCGCTTTGACTACCAAATGTTGGTCGTGGCAGAGGATCTCGGAAGCTTCGGTGCCTACGCTAAGGACTACATCAATAGCTTGCCACATGTTAAGGATGTCTACACGTCGTTTGTTCTCGAAGAAATTAAGTCGGAGGTGGCGCCGCCGGCGTGACGATCTTGTGAGGAGCGGTCCACTCATTGCGCCTTGCCGCCGATGTATTTCAGCTCGAAGGGAAGACGTAACAACGGGCCGGCTGCCTGTGCAGCCGGCCCGTTGGGCTTTGTGCTCAAAGTATCGGTGCTTTGAATTCTTACAGTGCACCCGAGCTGATATATGCCGTCTTCACGGAAGTATAGAACTCGCGCGCGTAGCTTCCTTGTTCTCGCGGCCCGTAGCTCGAGCCTTTTCGCCCGCCAAAGGGAACGTGGTAGTCAACACCTGCCGTAGCCGCGTTGACCATCACCATACCGGCCTGAGAATGGCGTTTGAAATGACTGGCATACCGTAGTGAGGTAGTACAAATACCAGCAGATAGGCCAAAACGCGAGTCGTTCGCGACCTCAAGTGCTTCTTCGTAGTCCTTGACCTTGATCACCGATGCGACCGGACCAAAAACCTCTTCGCGGTTGATTGTCATCTCACGTGTGGTATTGGTTACGAGCGCGGGTGCGAGGAAGAAGCCACGAGTCGACGAGTCGACACGGTTTCCTCCATGCACAAAACCACCTTCCTCGCGTGCAATCGCGATATAGCGTTCGTCTTGTGCCAGCTGCGAGGCGTCGACCACTGGACCGATCTGCGTTGCTGACTGCAGCGCATCGCCGACCTTGAGGGCGTTCATGCGTTGCAGCATCGCTTGAACGAAACGATCGTGGATGCCCTCCGTAACGATCAACCGGCTTGACGCGGTGCAACGTTGCCCGGTCGAGTAAAAAGACCCGTTGATACACGCTTCAACTGCCACATCAAGATCAGCGTCATCAAGGACCACCATCGGATTCTTTCCGCCCATCTCAAGCTGGACCTTCTTTCCCGTAGCAACGCATTTCGCAGCAATCGCTTGTCCGGTGGAGACGGACCCGGTGAAGCTTATAGCATCGACGTCAGGTGAGCCAACGAGCGCCTCGCCAACCACGGAACCGCGACCCATCACGAGATTGATAACGCCAGCTGGAGCACCTGCTTCTGCGATGATCTTGACCAGTTCCCATACGCTCGCTGGAACCAGTTCAGCGGGTTTGATGACGACGCAGTTGCCGTAAGCGAGCGCCGGTGCGATCTTCCATGCAGGTATTGCAATCGGGAAATTCCACGGGGTGATCAGTCCGATTACACCAAGTGGTTCCCGCGTCACTTCTACGGTCAGGCCCGGGCGCACGGAGGGGACAATTTCCCCGCCGATTCGGAGCGCTTCGCCGGCAAAGAATTTGAAGATTTGGCCGGCGCGGGCAACTTCACCAATTGCCTCCTGCAGCGTTTTACCCTCTTCGCGCGCGAGCAACTTGCCGAGTTCATCCTTGCGCGAAAGGATGGTTGTGCCAACTTGGTCGAGGAGATCGAATCGTCGCTGAGGCGTGCTGAGTGACCACGTCCGAAACGCAGATCGCGCAGCGGCTACAGCTGCCACAGTTTGCTCCTCGCTGGCGCGGGCAAATTCACCGATTATGTCGTCAAGATTGGACGGATTCACGTTTTGAGCGAAGTCGTGTCCGTCCAGCCATTCACCGCCAATGAAATTGTTGAACTGAGTCATGTAAAGTCCGTTCGGTCTTTGATCCATACACCTGTTTACGCGGCCGTTACGAGGCCCCGCTGGGCCAGATTGGCGTACAACGCACGCACGCCAAAGCTCCAAGGTGCGATCTCGGTTGAAAGCTGAACCGTATTGACGATAGCGCCAAGAGGCGGGGCACTAATAGTGACCTGATCGCCGAGATGATGTGTAAAGCCGCCGCCTACTGAGTCCCGATCCTTGATTGGCGAGAACATCGTGCCGAGGAAAAGCATGAATCCATCCGGATACTGGTGATGGCGACCCCATACTTGAGACACGAGGTCGAGCGGGTCGCGGCTGATCTCACACATATGGCTGATGCCCTCGAGCGAGAAATCATCGTCGACGCCATCGACACGAAGGGAGACACTGGTCCCCCGGATGGTATTCATGGTGAACTCGTCGTCGAACAGTCGGATAAAGGGCCCGATAGCGCACGATCCGTTGTTGTCTTTGCACTTGCCGAGAAGGAGCGCCGATCGACCTTCGATGTCGCGAAGGTTTACATCGTTCCCGAGGGTCGCTCCGACGACTTTCCCTTTGCTATTCACTGCCAAGACAATCTCCGGTTCCGGATTGTTCCACTTCGAGGCCGGGTGGAGACCGATTTGCGAACCGAAGCCGACTGCAGACATCGGCTGTGATTTAGAAAATACTTCCGCGTCCGGGCCGATACCGACCTCCATGTATTGCGACCAGGCGCCACGACGTTGCAGCTCTTCCTTCAGTTTGACCGATGCTTCCGACCCCGGTTGTATCTTCGAGAGGTCCGTGCCGATGAATTTCGTAATGGCATTCCTAACCTCCACTGCCTTTGATGGATCGCCCCCCGCCTGTTCTTCAATAACCCGCTCAAGCAGACTCACAGCGAACGTGACGCCACATGCTTTGATCGCCTGCAGATCGCAAGGAGCAAGCAGCCGCGGCTGGCTCGAATCGTCCTCGCTGGTGAGGCTGTGCTCGATAAGCTCGTTTACGTGACCCAGGGATTCACCGTCGACCTGGCGTGCGAATTCGACCAGATCGTCCCGCTCGAGAAGGTCGGACACCGTCGGAGTCACGCGGGTAATGTCGAATACACGCCCCTCCCTCACAAGGACCACGCTCGGGCCCGAGGCTTCTGGGGATTCAATCCAGACGCGTCCGATGAGGAGTGAACGGTCAAGATCGCTCGGGAGATAGGTAGCTGCAACAGACATGGTCGACGTCCCATAAAAAAATGATGGGGAAATCGTAGAGTAGGAAGTCAAAGGCGTCCAACATAGCAACCTGGATTCCAACAGGCTGGAATAAAATGGAACGTCGACTGCTTCCTTCTTATCTCCATATGAAAGACGAATATGACGTCCCTGCATTGAAGCGGGCGCACGATGTGTTGAGTATTCTGTCGACGTCCATGCGACCGGTTAAAGCCCCAGTGCTTGCCGAGATGACGGGGATGTCGCGAAGTACGCTGTACCTGTTGTTGGATGCGCTTGAGCGTCGAAAGTGGATTGAGAGGCGCGTGGACGGCTACATCATCGGGCTGACCCTGTTCGAATTTGGGAACGCATATGTCCGTCACGATAGCCTACTTGCTGCGTTTCGACGCGAGTCCGCCGCGTTTGTACTGCGGCACAATGAAGTCGTGCAATTGGCCGTGCTCGACGGCGCACACGTCGTCTATATCGCACGTGAGGACGCTCCACGCCCGGTCCGCCTTGTCTCTGACCTAGGATCGCGATTGCCTGTGCATTGCTGCGCGTTGGGGAAGGCGCTGCTTGCGGGACTCGACGACGAGACCGTCACTAGCTTGCTGCCAGCAAGGCTCGAAGGTTTAACGGAACACACGCAAACGCATCGATCGAAATTGCTTATCGAGTTGGATGCGATCCGACGCACGGGGATTGCAACCGAGCGAGAAGAAGCCGTTCTCGGACTTATGTGTTTCGCCGCCTTCGTCGGCATCACCCCGTTGGGCAAGCGCGTTGCGGTGAGTTGTAGTGCTCCACTTGGTCGGCTATCAGCTAAGTTGGAGAAGCAGATACGGGTCGGTGTGGTAACCATGGCGCAGCGCATTGGTCGTGTTCTTACATGAACTCGGATTTAGTTGGTTTGCCAACTCTTGGGCGGGATGCCAGAAAAATTGACACGCCCAAAGCGGTGAACATTCTGTCGCTTCGATTCCAGTGGTCCCAGAACCTGCAACTCGAAGATGCTTCAACGACATCTGCCTAGTGGAAACCCGAGCTTGCGAAAACGTATAAAGCCAGACTCGACCTTGGACGGGATAGCGGTTACATCGATACCAGAGTAGCCGACGCAATGATCATTGCGCTCATGTCGTGTTCGTCACCCAAGTGTTCTACAAAATCCTGATCACGGCCGTGAGATCGGAACGAAACGGATTAATTGGCTGGCTATAGTTCCCCGCCGCGCTCGATGGTTTTCGGGTGCTCAGCTCGTCCGGATACGACTTCTGCGACGTGTGGTTTCTATTGCTAACAATGTCGGTGCGCACCATACCGATCAACTTACATGTTTGGGATGCAATCATGATGATGTCCAAGAAGAGAACATTCGTGCCGGTGATGGTTATGGCATCGATCGGCGCCTCGTCACTTGCTTCGGCTGCAAGTACTGAGACAGTCAAGATCGGCGCTGCACTTGCGCTGACGGGCGGACTCGCGCATCTCGGAAAGGATTCTGAGAGCGGTGCGCGACTCGCGGTGGAGGAGACGAATGCCAAAGGATTGACCATTAACGGCAAAAACGTCGTGTTGGTGCTCGATTCCCAAGACGACGGCGGTGACCCTAGAACCGCAACCCAAGTGGCTCAGAAGCTCGCCGACGACAAAGTTATTGCAGTCGTGGGGCATCAAACTTCCGGGACGTCTATCCCTGCGTCCAAAATCTACTCCGACGCAGGTATCGTACAGATCTCGCCGGCGGCAACCAATCCGCTCTATACCCAGCAGGGTTTCAAGACAACCTATCGCCTGATGGCGACGGACGCTCAACAAGGGCCGGCGCTCGCTACATTCGCTGCAAAGCAACTCGGTGCAAAGACGGTCGCTGTCGTCGACGATGCGACTGCATACGGTCAGGGCTTAGCGGATCAATTCGCAAAAGGCGCGTCCCAACTGGGAATGAAGGTCATTTCTCGTGATTCGAGTACAGATAAAACCATTGACTTCAAAGGTATTCTCACGAAGATCAAGGGCGAGAATCCTGACGTCATTATGTACGGGGGTACTGACGCGGCGGGGTCGCAGTTGGTGAAGCAAGCGTTCCAGCTGGGGTTGCGGGCTAAGATTCTTGGCGGAGACGGGATGTGCACCGAGAAATCCGCGGCGTTGACAGGCGTTGCGTCCAAGAATTTGATTTGTTCGGAAGCGAGCGTGCCGCTCGAGAAGATGCCAGGCGGACCCGGATTCGCAAAGCGCTTTGCAGCGCGATTCAATCAACCGATCCAGGGGTATGCACCATTCGGCTACGATGCGGTCAACGTGATCGTCGATGCGATGAAGCGCGCCAACTCCACGGATCCGGCTAAGGTTCTCGCTGCGCTTCCTGCCACGCAAGTCAAAGGTGTGATCGGCCCCATTTCGTTCCTGCCCAACGGGGATCTCAACAATACGGGCATCTCGGTGTATCAGTTCGTCGACGGGAAGAAGGGTTTGTTGAGCACTGTTAAGCAGTAAACATCACAAGGATCTATACGCGCTATCGGACGCAGTCGGCATCACTCGATGCTGACTGCAAGCAGTCTCATTCGAATTGGATTGAAACGCGTACGACGTGCTGATGCACGATGCGTATGGATTTGTCATAGGCGATGGCACAGAGTTGCATCGTGGTGTCAGTCCTTAAGTGGAGCAGTGTTGGAGCATTTCATCGCGGCTTCGCATATTCCGAGTGGCGAAGGTCAGCCACGATTTTTCGTCACTATGTTTCGCCAAAGCTCGTCGGTGTATGAAGGCCCGTCGTGCGGGGCGGATTGCGAAAGCTAAGGAGTTTTATATGGACATCTTCGTCCAGCAGATTCTCAACGGGCTGGTGCTCGGTAGTGTGTACGCCATCATCGCGTTGGGTTACACGATGGTGTACGGCATTCTCGGCATCATCAACTTCGCCCATGCGGACGTATTAATGATCGGCGCGATGGTAGCGTTGTCGGCGATCACCGTGCTTCAGAATCATTTCCCCGGACTCGGCAACGTCGCGACACTGACGATCGGCCTGGGCATCGCGGCGGTCGTCTGCGCGTGCGTGGGCTACACGATCGAGCGGGTCGCGTACCGGCCGCTGCGCCGCGCGCCGCGTCTCGCGCCGCTGATCACCGCGATCGGCGTGTCGATCCTGCTGCAGACGGCTGCGATGATCATCTGGTCGCGCAACCCGCTGCCGTTCCCCCAATTGCTGCCGACCGATCCGATCAACGTGATCAAGGCGACCGACACGACGCCCGGCGCCGTGATCTCGGTCACCGAAATCGTGATCATCGCGGTGGCGTTCATCGTGATGGGCGGCCTCTTGCTGCTCGTGCACAAGACCAAGCTCGGCCGCGCGATGCGCGCGATTGCGGAGAACCCCAATAACGCGAGCCTAATGGGTGTGAACCCGAACTTCGTGATCTCGGCGACCTTCATGATCGGCTCCGCGCTTGCGGCACTTGCGGGTGTCATGGTGGCGTCGGAATACGGCAACGTGCACTTCTACATGGGCTTCATCCCGGGTCTCAAGGCATTCACGGCGGCAGTGCTTGGTGGGATCGGCAACCTCGGCGGCGCGATGGTAGGGGGCATGGTGCTCGGCCTGATCGAGCAGCTCGGCGCGGGCTATATCGGCAACCTCACGGGCGGCCTCTTCGGCAGCAACTACCAGGACGTGTTCGCATTCGTCGTGCTGATCATCGTGCTGGTGTTCCGTCCGTCGGGTCTGCTCGGCGAGCGTGTGGCCGATCGCGCATAAGGAGAATTAGATGAATTCCACCCAACAGATTGAATCTTCGCTGACCCTCGTCGAAGAGCGCAATACCGCGAAGACCGTCGTCATCGGCATCCTGACCGCTGCGTTCGTGATCGCGGCGCCGATCATCATCGGCG